>JAGPBF010000015.1 GCA_018063505.1 Rhodoferax sp. | reverse complement strand
GGTCTGGGCATCGACTTCCATCACCGGTGTGTAGTTGTTGTGCACCATGTGGCTCTTGCGCACCGTGCGGGTGCCGCGCACGGCGCTGAGCGTCTTGGCCAGTCCGTAGCGCTGGCCGATACCGTCGGCCAGGCCGGCCTGCGACACGAACGTCAGCGATGATTTCGCGATGGCACCGCCGAAGGCGCCGAACATCGGCCGGTAGTGCACCGGTTGCGGCGTCGGGATGCTGGCGTTCGGGTCACCCATGGCGGCCATCGCAATCGAGCCGCCCTTGACGATCAGCGCCGGCTTGACACCGAAGAAGGCCGGTTTCCAGACCACCAGGTCGGCCCATTTGCCAACTGCGATCGAGCCCACCTCGTGTGCAATACCGTGGGCCAGCGCCGGGTTGATGGTGTATTTGGCAATGTAGCGCTTGACGCGCTGGTTGTCGTTGCCGGCCGGGTCGCCGGGCAGCTTGCCGCGTTGCACCCGCATCTTGTGGGCGGTCTGCCAGGTACGCAGAATCACTTCGCCGACCCGGCCCATGGCCTGGCTGTCGCTGCTCATCATGCTGATCGCGCCCAGGTCGTGTAGCACGTCTTCGGCGGCGATGGTCTCCTTGCGGATGCGGCTCTCTGCGAAGGCCAGGTCTTCGGCGATCGACGCGTCCAGGTGGTGGCAGACCATCAGCATGTCGACATGTTCGTCCAGCGTGTTGACGGTGTACGGCATGGTGGGGTTCGTGCTCGACGGCAGGAAGTTGTCGTGACCCACCACCCGCAGGATGTCGGGCGCATGCCCGCCGCCGGCGCCTTCGGTATGGAAGGCACACAAGGTGCGGCCCTTGGTGGCCGCGATGGTGTTCTCGACGAAGCCCGACTCGTTCAGCGTGTCGGAATGGATCGCGACCTGCACGTCTGTTTCCTCGGCCACGTCCAGGCAGTTGCTGATCGCCGCCGGCGTCGTGCCCCAGTCCTCGTGCAGCTTGAGTCCGATGGCGCCGGCCTTGACCTGTTCGCGCAAAGCCTGCGGCAGGCTGGCATTGCCCTTGCCCAGGAAGCCCAGGTTCATCGTGAAAGCGTCGGCCGACTGCAGCATGCGTTCGATATGCCAGGCGCCCGGCGTGCAGGTGGTCGCCAGCGTGCCGGTGGCAGGGCCGGTGCCACCGCCGAGCATGGTGGTGATGCCGCTGGCCAGCGCCTCCTCGATCTGCTGCGGGCAGATGAAGTGGATGTGCGAGTCGATGCCACCGGCGGTGACGATGTGGCCTTCGCAGCTGATGATCTCGGTGCCGGGCCCGATGACGATGTCGACACCGTTCTGCGTGTCCGGATTGCCGGCCTTGCCGATCGCATGGACGCGCCCGTCTTTCAGCCCGATGTCGGCCTTGACGATGCCCCAGTGGTCGACGATCAGGGCGTTGGTCATCACCGTGTCGACCGCTCCTTGTGCACGGGCGCGCTGGCTTTGCGCCATGCCGTCGCGGATGGTCTTGCCGCCGCCGAATTTCACTTCCTCACCATGACTGCCGGCGCGCAAGGTGTAGTCGTCCTCGACCTCGATCAGCAGTTCGGTGTCGGCCAGGCGCAGCCGGTCTCCAACGGTGGGGCCGAACATCTCGGCATAAGCGCGTCGTGAAATGCGAGCCATCATGTCCCCCCTGCCTGAGCCGCATCCAACGGTCCGTTGATCTCGGCGCGAAAGCCAACCACCGCGCGCGCGCCGGCATAGTCGACCAGCTCCACCGTGCGTTGCTGGCCTGGCTCGAAGCGCACGGCAGTGCCCGAGGCAATGTTCAGCCGCATGCCGCGCGCGGCCACGCGGTCGAATTCCAGCGCGGCGTTGGTTTCGGCGAAGTGGTAGTGCGAGCCGACCTGTATCGGCCGGTCGCCGGTGTTGCGCACGACCAGCGTGTGGGTGCGCCGGCCGGTGTTGAGCGCGTGCTCGCCGTCCAGCGGCAGCAATTCACCCGGCGTCATCATTTGCCGCCGCGGGAAAGCCATAGGGCCACGGCCGCTGCAATGGCCAGGCTTATGAATCCCAGGGAATCCGTCGCGTGCCAATGGCTGCCGCTCAGGCTGTGCCCATCATGGGCTTGCGCAAAACTGCTCGCCAGTGCGAGGGAGGTCGCCAAAAGCCGGCGGGTCATAACCTTGTTCATGGGGTTGTCTCCTAGACGATGGGCTGGTGCACGGTAACCAGCTTGGTTCCATCTGGAAAGGTGGCTTCAACCTGGATGTCCGGGATCATCTCGGCGATACCGTCCATGACATCGTCGCGTGTCAGCACGGCGCGGCCTTCGTTCATCAACTGGGCCACGGTCTTGCCGTCGCGGGCACCTTCCATCACGGCAGTACTGATCAGCGCGACCGCCTCCGGATAGTTGAGCTTGAGGCCACGGGCCTTGCGCCGCTCGGCCAGCAGGCCTGCCGTGAACAGCAGCAGTTTGTCTTTTTCGCGCGGGGTCAGTTCCATGGTCAGCTCTCGTGGCGTGGCGGTGGGGCCAGGAACATTGTTACGCAATTCATGTGCCACCCGAAACCGTGCGGATGCGCGCAGGCGCGGTGCGCGTTGGACGTTTTTGTGCGCCGGCATGACACCAACGCGGTGCGGGCCGTGAGCCGTGTCGGTGCGCATCTGCGCATGCGGGTGCAGTGTGTTGCAGTGCCCGATCTGCGCGCTTCAGGGCGGGCCGTGTCATGGTGCGCACGCATGCTGCTGCAACTGGCACGCCATTTGCGTTGTGCGGTGCAACCCAATCCCGGGCCTTGCTCTTTCACTGGAGAAACACATGAATCGTCGGATTCCGCTCAAACTCATCACCGCGTCCCTCGCCCTGGGCTTTGGATTCTCCGGCGCCGCCTACGCCCAGTCAGGCGACACCATCAAGGTCGGCATCCTGCACAGCCTCTCGGGCACGATGGCCATCTCGGAGACGGTGCTCAAGGACACCGTGCTGATGGCCATCGACGAGATCAACGCCAAGGGTGGCGTGCTCGGCAAGAAGCTCGAGCCCGTGGTGGTCGACCCGGCATCCAACTGGCCGCTGTTCGCCGAAAAGACCAAGCAGCTGCTCGGTCAGGACAAGGTCTCCGTGATCTTCGGTTGCTGGACCTCGGTGTCGCGCAAGTCGGTGTTGCCGGTGGTCGAGGAAATGAACGGCCTGCTGTTCTACCCGGTGCAATACGAGGGTGAAGAGCTGTCCAAGAACGTGTTCTACACCGGCGCCGCGCCGAACCAGCAGGCAATTCCCGCGGTGGACTACCTGATGAGCAAGGACGGCGGTGCTGCCAAGCGCTGGGTGCTGCTCGGTACCGACTATGTGTACCCCCGCACCACCAACAAGATCCTGCGCGCCTACCTCAAGAGCAAGGGCGTGAAAGACACTGACATCGACGAGAAGTACACCCCGTTCGGCCACAGCGACTATCAGACCATCGTTGCCGACGTCAAGAAGTTCTCCGCCGGTGGCAAGACCGCCGTGGTGTCGACCATCAATGGCGACTCCAACGTACCGTTTTACAAGGAACTGGGCAACGCCGGCCTCAAGGCCAAGGACGTGCCTGTGGTGGCTTTCTCGGTCGGTGAGGAAGAGCTGCGCGGCGTCGACACCAAGCCGCTGGTAGGCCACCTGGCTGCGTGGAACTACTTCATGTCGATCAAGAACCCGACCAACACCGCTTTCATCAAGAAGTGGTCCGAGTATGCCAAGGCCAAGAAAATTCCGGGCCACATGGACAAGCCGCTGACCAACGATCCGATGGAAGCCACCTATATTGGCATCAACATGTGGAAGCAGGCGGTCGAGAAGGCCAAGTCCACCGATACCGACAAGGTGATTGCCGCGATGTCTGGTCAGACCTTCACGGCACCCTCGGGCATCACGTCCAAGATGGACGAGAAGAACCACCACCTGCACAAGTCAGTGTTCATCGGCGAGATCAAGGCCGACGGCCAGTTCAACGTGGTCTGGAAGACACCCGGTCCGGTCAAGGCCAAGCCATGGAGCCCGTACATCGAAGGCAACGACAAGAAGCCGGACGAGCCCACGAAGATGGAAATAGCCAAGAAGTAAGGCCGCAGCCGCGCGGGTTGTACCCATGCCGTGCGGCACCTGCGTTTACCCACCGTGTGGGCGCTGGTGCTGCCGGCATGTGTCTTCACAGCCTGTGCACGCAGCGCTGCACGATTGTGTTGCAGCGCTTGCCCCCCGGTTGACCGCATAGAAAGTACCCACATGCTCGGGCGTCTGTCACAGGTTCTCTTGGCCGCCATGCTGTGCAGCGCTGGCGCAGCGCAAGCGCTGACGGCGCAAGATGCGCTGGCCGTTTCCGTCGGCGAAACCGATACGCGTATCGAGGCCATCAACCGCGCGCTGGCCGATGCCGACGACAAGACCGTGGCGCTGCTGCAGGCGTTGTCCGATGAAGTCGTCAAGGTCGCGGGCGACAAGGTATTTATCGTGCGCGATGACAAGGCTGTCGATGCGGTCAGCGGACAGGACGTCCCGCTGCCCGAAGTTGCCGAAGACACCATGGTCAACAATCGCCTGCGTGGCGAGCTCGATACCGCGCTGGCGTCGATCAGGTTGTTTGCCAAAGACCTCACGGTGCGCGCCGCAGCCGTGCGCACGCTGCAGGGTGAAACCGACGAGTCGAAATTACCGTTGATCGAGAAAGCCCTGGCCTCCGAGAAGGATGGCGGGCTGCGTGATCAACTCGAACAGGTGCGCGGTGCCATCATGCTGGGCAGCACCGATGCCGTCAAGCGACTCGATGCCGCCCGGTTGCTGGCGCAGGGCAAGAACCGCGACAGCAAGACCGTTTTGCTCGATCGACTGCGTGTCGAGGACAACCCGCAGGTCAAGGCGGCGCTGCAGACCAGCCTGGCGCAGGTGGAGGACCGCCTGGCCTGGGGCAACCGGCTGGGCGCGATGTTCAGCGGCATAAGCCTGGGCTCCATCCTGCTGCTGGTGGCGCTGGGACTGGCGATCACCTACGGGCTGATGGGCGTCATCAACATGGCCCATGGCGAGCTGATGATGGTGGGGGCTTATGCCACCTATGTCGTGCAGACGCTGTTTCAGAAATTCCTGCCCGGTGCCTTCGATTGGTACCTGGTCGCTGCAGTGCCGATGGCCTTTCTGGCCGCGGCGGTGGTGGGCGCTGCGCTTGAGCGCAGCGTGATCCGCTTTCTCTATGGCCGGCCGCTGGAGACCTTGCTGGCCACCTGGGGCATCAGCCTGATGCTGATGCAGCTGGCGCGCACGCTGTTTGGCGCGCAGAACGTGACGGTCGAGAACCCGAGCTGGATGAGTGGCGGCGTGCAGGTGCTGGGCAATCTGAGCCTGCCGTTGAACCGGCTGGTGATCGTCGCCTTTGCGTTTGCCGTGCTGGCCGCCGTGGCCTGGCTGATCGCACGCACCCGGCTGGGCCTGTTCGTACGCGGTGTCACGCAGAACCGCCCGATCGCCTCGTGCATGGGCGTGAACACTGCACGCGTCGACACCTATGCATTTGCGCTGGGTTCGGGTATCGCCGGGCTGGCCGGCTGTGCGCTCAGCCAGATCGGCAACGTCGGCCCGGACCTGGGCCAGAGCTACATCGTCGACGCCTTCCTGGTGGTGGTGGTCGGTGGCGTCGGTCAACTGGCCGGCACCGTGTATGCGGCGCTGGGTCTGGGCCTTTTGAACAAGTTTCTTGAAGGGTGGACGGGTGCCGTTCTGGCCAAGATCGCGGTGTTGCTGCTGATCATCATCTTCATCCAGAAGCGGCCACAAGGCATCTTCGCAATGAAGGGCCGGAGCGCAGAAGCATGATGGCCGACGTCTCCACGCCCCTGGTTCAATTGCCCCAGCGCAGTCCGCTGCTGACCCGCATGGGCTGGTCGACCTTTGTTGTCGCGGCGCTGCTGGTCTGCGTGCTGGCGCCGGCACTCAACCTGCTCGTGCCAGCGGACAGCGCGCTGCACCTGAGCGACTATGCCGTGGCCTTGCTGGGCAAGATCATGTGTTACGCCATCCTGGCGCTGGCGATGGACCTGATCTGGGGCTATACCGGCATCCTGAGTCTGGGCCATGGTTTGTTCTTCGCGCTCGGCGGTTATGTCATGGGCATGTACCTGATGCGCCAGATCGGGCGCGACGGAAACTACAAGAGCGACTTGCCGGACTTCATGGTGTTTCTGGACTGGAAGGAGCTGCCCTGGCAGTGGGCGCTGAGCGACAACTTCACCGCCACGGTGCTGTTGGTGGTGCTGGTGCCGGGCCTGGTGGCTTTCGTGTTCGGCTATTTCGCGTTCCGCTCGCGCATCAAGGGCGTGTATTTCTCGATCATCACGCAGGCGATGACGTTTGCTGCGATGCTGCTGTTCTTTCGCAACGAAACCGGATTCGGCGGCAACAACGGCTTCACCGATTTCAAGCGCATCCTGGGCATCGCCATTGCCACGCCGCAGATGCGCATGTTCCTGTTCGTGCTGACCGGTTGCACCTTGCTGGCCTTCTTTTTGCTCGGACGCTGGCTGGTACGGGCCAAGTTCGGCCGGGTGCTGCAGGCGATTCGCGATTCCGAGTCGCGGGTGATGTTCTGCGGTTATTCGCCACTGGGCTACAAGCTGGCGATCTGGACCATCTCGGCCATGATGTGCGGCATTGCCGGCGCCTTGTATGTGCCGCAGGTAGGCATCATCAACCCGAGCGAGATGAGTCCGGCCAACTCGATCGAGATCGCGATCTGGGCTGCAGTCGGCGGCCGGGCCACACTGATCGGCCCGATCATCGGCGCCTTCGTCGTCAGCGGGGCCAAGAGCTGGTTGACGGTGGCGTATCCCGAGTTCTGGCTGTATTTCCTGGGCGCCTTGTTCATCGCAGTCACCTTGTTCCTGCCGGGCGGCATCGTCGGGCTCTCGCGCAGCTGGAAGCGGGGCGGCAAATGACGCACATGAAGATCAACATCAACTGCGCCGAGGCAACACGATGACGCCGGACCTGCTGGAAGAAGGCGCCCGGCGCCGCGCGCAACTGGCCAGCGCCGTGGTCAGCGGCAAGACCGAGTCCGGCGGCCGCCAGGCTGGCTTCTCGCGCATCGCGACGCCGGGCGAGGTCGACATCACCCACGGCCGCATTCTGTATCTGGAAGATGTCAGCGTGAGCTTTGACGGTTTCAAGGCCATCAACAAGTTGTCGCTCGATATCGCACCGGGCGAGTTGCGTTGCATCATCGGGCCCAACGGGGCCGGCAAGACAACGATGATGGACATCATCACCGGCAAGACCCGTCCCGACGAAGGCACAGTGTTCTTTGGCAGCACGATCGACCTGTTGCGCTACAACGAGCCGCAGATCGCACAGATGGGCATCGGGCGCAAATTCCAGAAGCCGACGGTGTTCGAGCAGCTCACCGTGTTCGAAAACCTGGAGCTGGCGCTCAAGACGGACAAGCGGGTGCGGCCGTCGATGCTGTTCCGGCTCGACTCTGCCCAGGGCGACCAGCTGGCCGAGCTGCTGCACACCATCCATCTGGCGGATGCGGTGACCCGCATGGCCGGCAACCTGAGCCACGGCCAGAAGCAGTGGCTGGAGATCGGCATGTTGCTGGTACAGGAGCCGCTGCTGCTGCTGCTCGACGAACCGGTGGCCGGCATGACTGACGAAGAGACCGAGCGCACTGCCGAACTGTTTCTCTCGCTCAAGGGCAAACATTCATTGATGGTGGTGGAGCACGACATGAGTTTCATCCGCACGATTTCCGAGATCGTCACCGTGTTGTGTGATGGTTCGGTACTGGCCCAGGGGACACTGGACCAGGTGCAGGCCGACGGGCGCGTGATCGAGGTGTACCTTGGCCGATGATCTGACCGTGGCGCCTCCCGCAGCGCATCCACCGGCCGCCGGCGGCCAGTCGCCGGTGTTGTCGGTGCAAGGCGTCAACCAATACTACGGCGGCTCGCACATCCTGCGCGGCGTCGACCTGCAGGCCCGGCTGGGCAAGGTCACCGTGCTGCTGGGGCGCAACGGCGTGGGCAAGACCACCTTGCTCAAGTCGTTGATGGGGCTGGTGCCGATCCGCAGTGGCGCCATCCGGTTCGACGGCCACGATATCGCGCGCGCAACACCGTTTGCGCGCGCCCGCGCCGGCATCGGCTTCGTGCCCCAAGGGCGCGAGATATTCGCGCGCCTGACTGTGCAGGAGAACCTGCGCATGGGCCTGGCCTACAAAAGCGCCAGCACGCCGATCGATCCCGAACTGTACGAACTGTTCCCGGTACTCAGGCAGATGCTCGGCCGTCGCGGGGGTGACCTGTCGGGTGGGCAGCAGCAGCAGCTGGCAATCGCCCGTGCATTGGCGGCACGCCCCAAACTGCTGATCCTGGACGAACCCACCGAGGGCATCCAGCCCAGCATCATCAAGGATATCGGCCGGGTCATCCGCATGCTGGCCGACCGCGGCAGCATGGCGATCCTGCTGGTGGAGCAGTACTACGACTTCGCGCAGGAACTCGCCGACGACTACCTGGTGATGCAGCGTGGCGAGGTGATTGCGCGGGGTCCGGGCTCGCAGATGCAGGCCAAAGGGGTGCGCGAGTTGGTGGCTATCTGATCCGGCGGCGGCGCTGGCCAGTGTTCGGCCTGTCGGCCGCCGGCCCTGGCGACCCGTGCGGTTCAGGTCGACCAGATGCGCGGTTCCTGCGCCTTGGTTTGCCACATCACGCGCCGCCATTCGTCGCGAATCTGGCGCAACAGCCCCATGGCCGGCTCGACCATCGGCGAGAGCATGCGCACCAGCACCACATGGTCGTTCGGACTGGTGGCGCCGGCCAGCGCATCTGGCGCATGGAGCTCGATGACGGCACGTGCGCTGTCGAGCAGTTCCTGCACCCGGGGGCGCTCCAGCACATGGCCGGTGCAAACAAAGATGGACGCGATGCAGCGCTGGCCGGCAAGCCCCAGCGGACCATCCATCAGGCGCGTGTCAGCGGCGGCTATGCGACCGTATTCACGCCAATGGCCAGTGAGCTCGATGTGTTGCAGCAGGCTGCCGGCGGCGAATGGCTGGCTGGCCGCTGGCAGGCCCAGCGCGGTCAGGTCCCAGCCCAGCAGTTCAGCGCCAGGCGCCAGATCCATGTCGAGCCGGTTCTTTGCCAGGCAGCCGCTGTAGCAGATCGCCTCCAGTGGCAGCCACTCCAGCCGCGCTCCGGGCGCCAGCCGGATGCGGGTGTGCTGCAGCGCCGGCGCGCCCTCGGAGCGGTAGAAGCGGGTTGCACCCGGTGTCGTCACCAGGCCATGGGCGCCGTTCTGCGCCGATATGACGATCTCCAGCGAGTCGCCACCGACCAGCCCACCAGGTGGATGTACCAGCACGTTGTGGCAGACCGTATCGCCTTCCGGATACAGACTCTGCAGGATCCGCAGCGGGCCCGTGTGCCGGTGCCGGGCAACCGTTCGGCCCGCTTCGACGGCGTAGGCAAGATCGAGTGAGGCGTGCCAGGACATGTTCACAGTTTAGTGGCCGCGCCTGGTGATCGCGTGCGCCATTTGCATCGCGCACACGCCGATCTGTGCCCTCTGCTGCTGATTGCCTTTGGCCCCAGCCCGCTCCGCGATCCGCGCTTCGTGCGAAACTCCGACGTGAGGAACCTGCGCCTTTGCCGTCCCGCAACCGGCGTCCCGGCACCGAGGAAGCAAAGCTTGAATCCAACTCCCGATCCCATCGTCGACAACACGTATTCTCCTGGCCAGCGCGTTCGTGCGTTCAACTGCCAGTGTGGTAACCCGGTGTTTTTTCGCAACAGCACCTGCCTGGCCTGTGGCACGCCACTGGCCTATGAGCCGGTGCAGGCACGGATGTTGTCGCTGGCGCCTGCCGACGAGCCCGATGTCTGGGTGCAATGGCAGACCGATGCTCCACGCTACAAGTGTTGTGCCAATCTGCATACACCGGCGGCCTGCAACTGGTTGGTGCCGGTGGAGGAGGTCGACCCACAGGCCGGACTTTGCCGCGCCTGCCGGCTCACGCGCACGATCCCTGACTTGACGGATGCGCAACATCCGGAAAACGGCATGCTGTGGGCGCGTGTCGAACACGCCAAGCGCCGCCTGGTATCGGCCTTGCTGGTCATGGGGCTGCCCGTGGCCTCGCGCGATACCGAAGATACCGAGCACGGTCTGGCATTCGATTTCCTGCGCGCGCCCGACGGTGGCCCGCCGGTGATGACCGGTCATGACCATGGGCTGATCACGCTCAACATCATCGAGGCCGACGATGTCCATCGCGAGTTCGCGCGGACCAACATGAACGAGCCCTACCGCACGCTGGTGGGTCACCTGCGCCATGAGGTGGGGCATTACTACTGGGAACGGCTGGTACTGGATACGCCTTGGCTGGAGCGCTTTCGCGCCCTGTTCGGTGACGAGACGCAGGATTACTCGGTCAGCCTGAAGCGCTACTACGACAACGGGCCCCCGGCAAACTGGGAACTTGGCCATGTGAGCGCTTATGCCACCGCACATCCGTGGGAAGACTGGGCGGAATGCTGGGCCCATTACATGCACATGAGCGACATGGTCGACACCGCCAGCAGCTACGGACTTTCGCTGGACCAGACGCGGCTGGAGTTCACGCCGTTCACGCACGACGTGTTGTACCTTGCGGATGATCCTGGTGCCGACAAGTACCTGGCATTCGTCAACCACTGGGCCAAGCTGACGATTCTGATGAACGGCATGGCGCGCGCAATGGGACAACCCGACCTGTATCCGTTCGTGCTGGCAAACCAGGTGGTTGCCAAATTGCAATTCATCCACCTGGTGGTCCATGGTGAGCGGCATCGGACGGATGCTGATGCGCCTGCGCAGCAGCAGGCGCAGTTGCAATGACAAGCGCAAAGTGAACGTCCAGGTGCAGTGCGCCAGTGATGGCGCTGAACGCGTCCAGATGCGGCAGCAGTCGTGCTTGCGCGCGCTGCCGTGCGCACTGCCGGTCAGGTGTTCTGCGATCCCCGGTGCGCCCAGCCGGTCGTATGTTTCTCGATGTAGCTGAACAACTCGTACATCGCCATGGCCATGGCGCCGATCACCACCAGGCCGGCAAATGCCAGCGCCATGCGCTGCTGTGAACCGGCGCTCTGCATCAGATAACCGATACCTGAATCGCCTGCGGTCATCTCGGCCAGTACGGTGCCCACAAATGCCAGCGTGATCGCCACCTTGAGCGAGGCAAAGACGTACGGCAACGAACGGGGCAGCCCCACCTTGAGCAGCACATCGCGCCGTTTGGCACCCAGCACCCGCAACACATCCTCGAGCTCGGGCTCCAGCGTGGCCAACCCGGTGGCCATGTTGACCATGATCGGAAAAAACGAAATCAGGAATGCGGTCAGGATGCCCGGCCCGATACCGATGCCGAACCACACCACCAGGATCGGCACGATCGCAGCCTTGGGCACGGCATTGAAGGCCACCATCAACGGGAATACGGCGGCATAGGCGAGCCTGGTCGAACCGACCAGAAACCCCAGCAATACGCCGACCACGATGGACAAACCGAAGCCGACCATGGTGACCCAGAAGGTCTGCCAGGCGGCCAGCGCAATCGGGCCGGTGAACTCGTTGAGCGCATGGAAGATCTGCACCGGACTGGGAAAGATGTATTCGGGCACGTCGAGCACCGTGCAGGCGACTTCCCACAATGCCACCAGTGCCACCAGCAGCACCAGCGGTGCCCAGCGTTCGACGGTACGCGCGTTCATGGCGAGTCCTTGTGGGTCTGTGCGTTGCCGGGTTTGCGGAAAGCGCCGATATGGCTGCGCAGTTCATGCACGATGTCGCTGAACGCGCTGGTGTAGGTGACCTCCAGGTCGCGCTCGCGGGGCAGGTCGATCTCCTTGCGCACCACGAAGCGGCCCGGGCTCTTGCGCATCACATACACAGTGTCGGCCAGGAACACGGATTCGCGCAGGTCGTGCGTGACCAGCACCACGTTGAACTGCTGCTCCAGCCACAACTCGCGCAGGATGGCCCAGAGTTCTTCGCGGGTGAAGGCATCGAGCGCACCAAAGGGTTCGTCGAGCAGCAACATCCGGGGTTCGTGGATCAGCGCGCGGCAGATGCTCACGCGCTGCTGCATGCCGCCCGAGAGTTGCCAGGGGTACTTGTCGGCATATCCCTGCAGGCCGACGCGGTCGAGCAGCCTGCGGGCCCGCTCGGCGTATTGCGCGCGCTCACGTTTGAAATTGCTGCGGTAAGGCTCGACGATCTCCAGTGGCAGCAACACGTTGTCCAGCGTGGTGCGCCAGGGCAGCAGCGAGGGCGCCTGGAAGGCCATGCCGGATATCTTCAGCGGGCCGGTGACCGGCTGTCCGTCGATCAGAATGCGGCCACGCGAGGGCATGCGCAGGCCGGTGGTGAGTTTCATGAAGGTCGACTTGCCGCAACCTGAGGGTCCGACGATGGCGATGAATTCGCCGGTGCGCACCTGCAGGTTGATCGCCTCGACCGCGAACTGCTGCTTGTCCAGCAGTTCCTGGTTGTAAGCCAGCCAGACGTCCTGAAAGTCGACGAACGCAGCTTGCTGCGCCGGTGCTGCCGCACGCTCTGCCATGCTTACTTGCTGGCCGGCAGGATGTTCAGTTCGGCGCGCGTGGGAAGCAAGGAGCCGTCCCAGATCGCATTGGCGTCGACCCGGGTCTTGGTATTGAAGGCGTCCGACACCTGGCTGGCCATCAGCGACAGGCGCGGCGCCACGATCTGGCCGAAACCTTCGGACCGTGCGTCGGGGCTGTTGATGACGGTGTCGATGGCCAGGCGCAGGCGGCGCTGCTCCAGCGCCACATTGATGATGCCGTCGCGTTGCTTGACGAACGCGATCGCGTCATCGGGCTTGGCGATCACGTCGCGTGCGCCTTTGGTGAAGGCGAGCAGAAAGGCCTTGACTGCAGCAGGATTCTCCTTGAGCAGCCTGGGCGAGACGATGATGGCATTGCCATACAGCTTGACGCCAAAGTCGGGGTAGGGGAGGACCACCACGTCGGATGCCTTGACGCCCCGGGCCTCGAGGTTGAGCAGCGAAGTGAAGGTGAAGCCGGTGATGGCGTCGACATCGCCGCGGGCCAGCATGGTTTCGCGCAGTGGCGGGTCCATCGCGGTCCAGGTCACGCTGGTGATGCCGTTGGCCTTCTGGAAGATCGGGAAAGCGCGTCGTCCGGCGTCAAACACCGGTGCGCCCAGCTTCTTGCCGTTGAGGTCGGCCGGCTTCTGGATGCCCGACTTCTTCAGCGCCATTACCGAGGCCGGCGTGTTGTTGTAGACCATCATCACGGCCACAGGCTTGTTGCTGGCGTCCGGATTGTTGGCATGGAACTCCATCAGCGCCGCCAGGTCGGCAAAACCCATGTCGTAGGTTCCAGCCGCAACCCGTGTCACGGCGCCACCCGATCCGTTGCCGGCGTCGACACTGACATCGAGCTTGGCGTCCTTGAAGTATCCCTTGGCCAGCGGCGTCAGGAACAATGCCGCGGGGCCTTCAAAGCGCCAGTCCAGGATGAACTTGATCGGCGTAGTCTGAGCCTGCGCAAAGCTGCAGTTGGCGGCCAGAAGCAGGGCCGGCGCCAGGCGGGAAACGAGGGTCTTGAGCATGGTGGTCAGGGGCGAAGAGTGTTTCAGGAAAATCGACGGATCTGGTCGACACTACTTGCAAGAACGGTGCCAGGCAGGGCGCCGAACCTCGTTGCGGGAAAAGCCATTATCACTGCAAGGCAGCGTCCGGCAACCAGGCTTGCCGGCGCCGTCACCTGTGTGGTGACCACGCGATTTGCTGTCTGTCATGAAAACCGCCGGAAACCGAATAAACTATATAAATCGTTAATTGAAGGAGTTGAATCCATGGTTTCTGCAACCCGCAGGCCTGCCGCGAAGTCGCTCGGCAAATCTGTGCCTGAAGTGTCGGTAGCTGCTGCCGTGCCCGCGAGCGTCTCGGTGTCGGCGCCGGCTCCGGCGTCCGCACCAGTGGCCGGACCGGCGAAATCGAGCGCCGCTGCGAGCGTGAAAAGGGCGAACCGGTCATCCGGCGCCACAACCAAACCGGTGGCCCCCAAAACCGTGTCGACGCCCAAAACCGTCAAGGCTGCGAAGGTGGCCAAGTCCGCAAAGACCTCAAAGGTCGCAGAGGTGGCCAAACTGGCCAAACCGGCAAAAGTAGCCAAAGTGGCCAAAGTGGCCAAGGTCAGGAAAGCCAAACTGGTGCGCGACAGCTTCACGATACCGAAACCCGAATTCCTGGTGCTGGAGCAACTCAAGCAACGTGCCGGCAAGCTGGGTGCACCGATCAAGAAAAGCGAACTGTTGCGCGCCGGCATCAAGGCACTGGCCGCGATGGACAGTGCCGACTACCTGGCTGCGCTGGCCGCCGTGCCCGCGATCAAGACCGGCCGTCCGGCCAAGGCCTGAATCCTGCTGGCGCAGGCAATGCAATCTGCCGTACTAAAGCATCTCCGGCGACTGGACCGCGGCCACCACGGTCTGCTGGTGGCCGTCACGCTCGCGCGTGCGCAGCCACCAGACCATGCCCTTGCGGACCGGACAGGCCGGATGCTCGAACGGCAGTAGCCGGGCGATGGTCTCGCCCAGCATGGGCTGGTGACCGACGATCAGCACGGCGTGCTTGGAGTGGGGCCATTGGGCCGCTTCGAGCAGTTGGTCGCTGCTTGCTTCGGGGCCCAGTTCAGGCCGGACCTTGTACTTGCGTCCCAGCGCCATTGCAGTCTGTTCGCAGCGCCGGGCCGGGCTGCTCAGAACGCGCGTACCTTCGGGCAATTGGCGATCCAGCCAGCCGGCCACGCGCGCGGCCTGCTTGACGCCGCGTGGCGTCAGCACCCGGTTCATGTCCTCGATGCTCTCGTCACCATCTTCGGCGTCGGCGTGACGCCACAAAATCAGGTCCATCCAATCTCCTTGCGTGAACGCGCTGCATACCGTGCCATCAGTGCATCCTGCATGCCGGGGCCGTCGTCTTTCGCGTGCGTGTGCACGCGCTGGTAGTGACCGTCGGCCGACAACAGCCACGCGTCGCGCCGATCGTGCAGGCTGGCAACCAGGCATTCATCGATGATGCGCTGGCGCAGTGTCGGGTCTGTGATGGGCCAGGCGATTTCGATGCGGCGCAACATGTTGCGGTTCATCCAGTCCGCGCTGGACAGGAACAGCTGCTCCGTGTCGCCCATCCGGAAATAAAACACCCGGGAATGCTCCAGAAAGCGGCCGATGATGGAGCGAACCCGGATGTTGTCGGTCTGGCCGGGCACCTCCGGCGGCAACATGCAGGCCCCGCGCACAATCAGGTCGATGCGTGCGCCTTGTTGTCCGGCGCGCATCAGGGCCGTCATCAGCGTCTCGTCGGTCAATGCATTCATCTTGAGCACGATGCGTGCGTCCTGGCCGCGTGCGGCCGCTTCGCCCACCTGTTCGATGCAGGCGATGAATCGGCGCTGCAGGTGAAACGGTGCCACCCACACATGGTGCAGCCGCGGCAGCCGGCTCTGGCTGGCCAGGTGCAGGAACACTTGCTCGATGTCCGAGGTCAGCAGCGGGTCGGCACTCAGATGACCGATGTCGGTGTACAGGCCGGCCGTGCGCACGTTGTAGTTGCCGGTCGACAGATGCGCGTAGCGCACCAGCTTGTGACCTTCGCGCCGGGTGATCAGCAGCATCTTGGCGTGGGTCTTGAGTCCGACTACGCCATAGACCACCTGCGCGCCGACCGACTCCAGGCGTTCGGCCCAGTTGATGTTCGCTTCTTCATCGAAGCGGGCCTTGAGCTCCACCACGGCCGTAACTTCCTTGCCACGGCGAACCGCTTCGCACAACAGATTCATCAGCAGTGGATCGGGGCCGGTGCGGTAGATGGTTTGCTTGATCGCCAGCACCTGCGGGTCGTCGACCGCCTCGCGCAGGAATTCCAGCACCAGGCTGAAGCTCTCGTAGGGGTGGTGCAACAGAATGTCGCCCAGCTTCAGCCGTTCGAACACCGACTGGTTGCCCAGCGCCTGCGCGGTATCGGTTGCGGCATAGGGTACGAACAACAGGCGTGGTGCGTCGACCAGGTTGATCAGTTGCTGCAGGCGCACCAGATTGACCGGACCGTGTACCCGATACAAGGCCTGCGATGGCAGATTGAACTGGCTCAGCAGGAAATCGGCCAGGTAGTCGGAACATCCGGCCGCCACTTCGAGCCGCACGGCCTGGCCGAAGTGGCGCTGCTGAAGGCCCAGCCGCATTGCCGTGCGCAGGTTGCGCACATCGTCTTCGTCCACCGCCAGGTCCGAATGCCGGGTCACGCGAAACTGCGAAAACTGGCCCACATCGCGGCCTGGGAACAAGCTGGGCAGATGGGCCCGGATGACGCTGGACAGCGACACGAAAGCCGCCTTGCCGCCGGACACTTTGTCGGGCATGCGGATCAGCCGAGGCAGCACCCGTGGAATTTTGACGATGGCGATGTCGTTCTCGCGCCCGAACGCGTCCTTGCCTCCCAGGCGCACGATGAAGTTCAGGGTCTTGTTGGCGACCTGCGGAAACGGATGTGACGGATCAAGGCCTACCGGTATCAACAAGGGTCGCACTTCGCGTTCGAAGTGCTGGTGGACCCAGCGCGTCTGCGCGGGCGTGCGGTCGCTGAAGCCGATGATTTCGATCCCTTCGCGGCCGAAGGCTGGCATGAAAGCATCGTTGTACAGCGCGTATTGCCGATCGACCAGGGTGTGCGCGGCCAGCGCCAGCGCCTCGAAGGACTGCGCCGTATAGACGCCCTTGCGTATGTCGCTTTGCCAGGCCTGCAGATGGTCGGCCATGCGCACCTCGAAAAACTCGTCGAGGTTGGACGAGACGATACACAGATAACGCAGCCGCTCGAGCAGCGGCACATCCGGGCGGTGGGCCCAGTCGAGCACGCGCTCATTGAACGCCAGGATGCTGTGATCGCGGTCGAGGAACGCCATCGGACGGACAGCCGGCGTGGCACGGGCCTTGGTTGTCATGGAAATTCGCCTGGAAATCTTTCAATTATTTGGTGCAATGATGACATTGCCGTGACATAAGCCGTTCCTGCATGACCGACCCATGCTGCCGTACAGCCGCGAGCGGCCGGCTGAGCGACCCGCCAATTGCGGGGTTCGGGTATGTGCGACGGTGCGCGGATCAAGCGGCGACAGGGGTGGCCCGCACTTGCTGCATGGGCTGCTGCCGCTGGTCCCAGTGCAGCAGTTCGAGTCGACCATCGCAATGTTCGATCAGCGCGGTGCGGCTTTCTACCCAGTCGCCATCGTTGCAATACAGGGTCCCGTCAATGTGGCGCATCGCGGCGCGGTGGATGTGGCCGCAAACCACGCCGTCATGGCCCCGGTGGCGGGCCTGCGCCGCAACGGCCTGCTCGAAATCCATCACGTAGTTGAGTGCCTTCTTGACCTTGTGCTTGAGGTACGCCGACAGTGACCAGTAGGGCAGGCCCAGCCGACCGCGCATGTGGTTCAGATGCCGATTCAGGCGCAGCGTGAGTCCATACAGGTTGTCGCCGACGATGGCCAGCCAGCGCGCGCATTGCACCACGCCGTCGAATGCATCGCCATGAATGACCCACAGCCGCTGGCCCTTTGCCGTCACATGGACGGCTTCGAGCGCCACTTCGATGCCGCCGAAATGGTGCCCGTCGAACTGGCGGGCAAATTCATCGTGGTTGCCGGGAATGAACACCACGCGGCAACCCTTGCGCGCCTTGCGCATGATTTTTTGCACCACGTCATTGTGCGACTGCGGCCAGAACCATTTGCGTCGCAACTGCCAGCCGTCGACGATGTCGCCGACCAGGTACAGGTATTGGCTCGGATACGCCTTGAGGAACTCGAGCAATGGCTCGGCCTGGCAGCCAGGGGTGCCCAGGTGCAGGTCGGAAATGAAGATGGCGCGGTAAAGTGCCCGGCGTGGCCCCGGCGCATCGTCGGGGACGTCGGCGGCGCTGTCGCGCCAGGCCCCGATAGCGTCGAAAGCCATCCGCATCATGCCCCCAGGAAGTGATTGCGATAACGCGCGGGCAGGTCTGCGATGCGCAGCATCATCGGCAGATCGGCAGTATTGAAATCCGGGTCCCAGGCCGGTGGACCCAGGATCTTGGCGCCCAGCCGCAGATAGGCCCGGATCAAGGCCGGCGCTGCCACGTCCAGGTCAGCGTTCAGGTCGTCGACCGGCAGTGGCAGCCGGGGCCGGACCTGGAACGCGATCGATGCCAGGTGGCGCTGGCGCAGCTGCCTCCAGATGCTGGCCGCCGCATGGCCACCACTGACGAAGCCGTTTGCGCCGTTGTGCTGCATCGGAATGCTGGCACATCCGATCATCGTGTCCAGGCGGTTGTCGACCATGAAGGCGGCCAATGCTCCCCACAGGGCCATGATGACCCGCCCCTGACGGTGATCGGGGTGAACGCAACTGCGCCCGATCTCGACCATGTTGCCGCGCAAGCCGCGCAAGCGTGTCAGGTCGAACTCGGTATCGCTGTAGGTGCTGCCGATCCGTCTTGCCTGCGCAGGCGTCAGCACACGATAGGTGCCCAGCACCTGGTGCGTCAGGCGATCGCGTACCAGCAGGTGTTCGCAGAAGTCGTCGAAGATGTCGATGTCGTGGCCCGCAACGCGGGTCTGCAGTCGGGCGCCCATTTCGTCCGAGAACACTTGAAAGCGCAAGCGTTGGGCCTGGCGCACCTCGTCCTGGTCGCGTGCCCAGACTACCTGTATCGCATCGGTTTGCGTCGCCGCGGAGCTTGCGCCAGGGCGCACCTGCGGTTTGCCCTGGTGCGTCGACATATCGGTCGCCGCCGGCGCCATGGAATCGAGTTGGTGCTGTTCATTCATGCCGCCAGTGTCTGGCCAGCAGGTGTCAGGCGTGTGTCAATCAGATGTCAATTGTGCGACGCGCTGTTCAGCGCAAGCCGTGGTGTCCGAGTTTGTGCGCAAGTTCGATCGCCGAGTCGACCGCCATTTTCTCGAAGATGTTGGCGCGGTGAAATTCGACAGTGCGCGGGGTAATGCCCAGATGGTCCGCAATGGTCTTGTTGTAATGGCCGAGGATGAGTTCGTCGAGCACTTCGAGCTCACGTGGACTCAGGCTTGCCAATGCCTGACGCAGACGCTGGTGATCGGCCGTTTCATCGACCAGCGACTGCGCGGCCACCAGCGCCTGCTCGACCTTGTCGACCAGCACATTGTTCTGGAACGGCTTCTCCAGAAAATCCCAGGCGCCGTTCTTCACGGCAGTCACGGCCATGCTGACATCGCCATGGCCGGTCAGGAACAGAACCGGCCAGGGACAGGCCAGTTCCTTGAGTTGCTCGAACGTGGCCAGCCCCGACAGCGGGGCCATCCGGATATCGAGCAACACCACCGCAAGGCCCCATTGCGGTGGCATTGCCTGGGCCATGGCCAGAAAAACATCGCCACCCGGCCAGGTCGCCACCTGATGCCCGCGCGAGTCGAAAAGCCACGACAAGGCATCGCGAAAATCGGGATCGTCGTCGACGACATGAATCTGCGCTGTCATGGTGCCTGCTCCGTCAGGGTTTGTGCCTGCATGGCTGCGGGGCTCGACAGCGCCAGCCACATCGTGAACCGGGCGCCGCCGAGTGTGTCGTCTCGCGCGACCTCGATGCGGCCGTGGTGGGCTTCGACGACCGAGCGGCAGATGGCCAGGCCCATGCCCATGCCGCTGCCGTCGTCCTTGGCGCTGTAGAACGCGGTGAAGACCTGGTCGGCCTGCTCAGGCGGCACGCCCGGGCCACTGTCGGCGACCGCGATACCGGCCATGAACGGCGTCGTCGACATCGCGATGCGCATGCGTGCAGGCCCCGTGCCGCGCGCAGCCCAATGCGCCGCGTTGTCGAACAGGTTCTGCAAGGCGTGTTCGAGCAACAAGGCATCGGCTTCGATCCAGACCGGTGTCAGTGACAGCGCCAGTTCGAGCTTCACCTCGGTTGCGGGCGGGCGCTGGCGCAGGATTTGCCGCACCAGCGCCAGCAGGTCGACCTGTTGGCGCGACAACTCGCGGCGCCGTGCGAAGGCATTGACGCGCTGGATGATGCGGCCCGATTTCTCGGCCAGCTTTTCCATGCGCTCGGTCACGACCGCCGCTTCCTCCAGCGTGATCTGGCCGGCGCGCAAGCGGTTGCGCAGCCCGGTGGCGAAGCCGCTCAGTGCGCCGAGCGGCTGGTTGAGTTCGTGCGCCAGTGTCGAGGCGACTTCGCCGATGGCCACCAGACGCCCCGAGGCTTCGAGCCGCTGCTGCTGGCGCTTGGCCACGCGGTCGGCCTGCTTGCGCTCACTGATGTCGAGCACCGAACTCATCCAGCCCAGTTGCTGGCCCTGGGGCCCGGTCAACGGTGCCTCGTGCACCAGCACATCGACCAGATGGCCGTCATGGTGCTGGAACTGCAGCTCGACACCTGCGAGTTCGGCCGTGCGGGCAATCAGCCGCTCGGTCACCGGTTGCGGATTCTCTGCCAGTCCCTTGGACCAGTAGGGCAGCGGAGGTGAGCGCCCAACCAGTTCGCTGGCGGCATACCCGACGATCCGGCAGAACGCCTGGTTGACGTAAAGAATGCGGCCCTGCAGATCCCAGGCGCGCAAGCCGACGGTCAACGAGTTCTCCATGGCACGGCGCAGTGCCACCTGCGATTGCAGCTGCGATTCGACCTGCTGGCGCTTGACGAAGTCGCGCCGCAAGGCCGCCAGGCTGACCAGCATGCCGAGCAGGAACAGCAAGGCCACGCCGAAGAAGGCGCGCGGTACGCTGGCCGGGCGCGCGTCGAGCGGCGTGATCCGTATCGACAGGTCGGTGCCGGGCAGGTTCAGTTGCGAGTGGTAGTTGGCCGCCTCGGAGGGCGTGTCGCGCCGGTCCTGCTGGTTGTCGAGCAGCTGCAATCGGTGGGCCTGGCGAAACCAGTTTGGCACCAGGCGCTCGATGGCGGTTGACAGCGATATGGCGGCCAGGTAGTTGCCGACAAATTTGCCGCGCTCGAACGCCGGCACCGCCAGCCAGATCACGTCGCCAACGGTTCCGTCGCCATTGCGCATGGGCCCGGCATAACTGGCGCGGCGCAGGTTGCGGGCGATATCGCGCATCGCACCGAGTGCAGCGGCATTGTCCGCATGGCTGGAAGCGTCGCGCTGCAGGCGTTCGAGTCCGTTGGCCCCTTGGGTCGGGTCCTGCGCATCGCGCCAGCCACGGGCCAGTATCACGTCGGGTTCGGTCCACAACAGGCCGCCGTTGAACTGCTGCTGCGCCGCGCCGCGGTTGTCGGCGTCGCGCAGTTGCCGGGCCTGCGAGCGCAGGTCGTCCTCCAGTCGACTGAAGTGGAACGCAATGCCTTGCTCCAGCCACTGCGCGTCAGCCATGTTCTGGCGCGCTTCTTCCCCGGTTTCGAAGTTCTGCAGGTACAACACCAGGGCCACGACCGAAGCCACCAGCAGGGCCAGGAATCCGAGCAGCCACAATTGCCCCCGAAGATTGCGACCTGGCAACGATGCGTCGGCGCTGGTCAGCGCGGCAAAGTTGAAAGTCGGGTTGCCGGATGCGGGTTTCATGGTAGTGCAGTATGCGGCAATGGTCTCTAGGATACCGGGCATGAGGCGTGGTTTTTGGCATCGGTCAGGCGGTTCGGGATGGGCCGCTGTGCTGCTGTGCCTGTGGCTGTTGTCCTGCGCATGGGCGGCACACGCCGATGTGCTGATCCGGTTCTCGCATGTGGTGGCACGCGATACGCCCAAGGGTCTGGCGGTCGAGCGGTTCAAGAGCCTGGTCGAGCAACGCTCCGGTGGGCGGATCCGGGTAATGGTGTATCCGGCGGCGCGCCTCTACGGAGACCTGGACGAGATGGAAGCGCTGCGCCTGGGAGCGGTGGAAATGCTGGCGCCGTCCTTGTCCAAATTCGGACCGATCGGATTCCCCGAGTTCGAGCTGTTCGATCTTCCGTTCCTGTTTGAACGTCTGCCCGATGTGCGACGGGTGGCCCAGGGCGAGGTCGGCCGGCGCCTGCTGGAATCGCTCTCGCGCCACGGCCTGGTCGGTCTGGGTTTCTTTGACAACGGCTTCAAGCAGATGAGTGCCAATCGGCCGCTGCTCGCACCTGGCGATTTCAAGGGTCTGCGCATGCGGGTGCAAGCCTCGCGCGTGATTGCCGCGCAGTTCAGGGCCCTGGGTGCACGACCGGTGGTGCTGGCTTTCAGCGAGACGCGGCGTGCGCTGCAAGCCGGTGTCGTCGACGGCACCGAGAACCCGGTGTCGAATTTCTGGACCCAGGGCATGAACGAAGTTCAAACCGACCTGAGCCTGACCAACCATGCGTATCTTGGCTATGCGGTGGTTGCCAATCAGCGATTCTGGACCAGCCTGCTGCCCAGGGATCGTGCCGTCGTGACACAGGCGATGCAGGAGGCGCTGGCTTATGGCAACGCGATTGCCGACGTGGAGAACGAGCGCGCGCTGCAGGCACTGCGCGCGGCCGGGACCACGCGCATCCATGTGCTCACGGTACAGCAACGCACCGCGTTGCGTACCACCGTGCAACCGGTGTATGACCAGTTGTCGGCGCGTATTGGCGCGCATTGGATTGGCGAGGTGCAGCAGGCACTGGGGCGCTGACTCTGGCATCGAATTGGCGGCGAGGCGCAGATGCTGTTGTTATCGGGCAGTTGGTGCGATGATCATCCCGACGTCAACCATCGGCCACCGAGCCTTGGAGAATTTTGATGAACCCAGCGCCCCCACCCGATTGGAACCCCAGGGACCCGCAAGTACTCCATGACCAGATTGCCGCCTACGATGCGATGCGCCATCGATGCCCGGTCGCTCACAGTGACTACTTGTGGTTGTCGCTGTTCTGCCATGCCGATGTGGTGCGGGTGCTGCACGACCACGCTACGTTCAGCAATGGCGCCTCGAACCATCTCTCCATCCCCAATGCGATGGATCCGCCAGAACACACGGTCTACCGACGTATTGTCGAGCGCTACTTCGCCGCTGGACCGATGGCGGCATTCGAGCCTGTGTGCCAGGCGATCTCCAATGCACTGGTGTCCGATCTTCCGCGCACTGAATGCGTCGAGCTGATGGTCGGTTTTGCGCAGCCGTTTGCGCTGCAGGTGCAATGTGCATTCATGGGCTGGCCCGACAGCCTGCATGAACCGCTGCGCCAATGGATAGGCAAGAACCACCTTGCCACGCGGGCCGGTGACCGGTCGGCGATGGCGCAGATTGCGGTCGAGTTCGATGGACACATCAAGCAGCAACTGACCGTGCGACGCGACGCCGGCGCGCAGGCCCCCGACGATGTGACCACGCAACTGCTGCACGAGCGCATCCATGGCCGTGCCCTGAGCGACGAGGAGATCGTGAGCATCGTGCGCAACTGGACGGTCGGGGAGCTTGGCACAATTGCCGCGAGCGTAGGCATTCTCGTGCACTACCTCGCCACCCATCGCGCGTTGCAGGGTGAATTGCGTCGCCAGCCTGGCGACCTGCCCGCTGCCATTGACGAGATCCTGCGCCTGCATCCGCCGCTGATCGCCAACCGGCGCATCACCACCTGCCCGGTCGAAGTCGGGGGACGCCAACTCGACGCGGGCCAGCGTCTGACGCTGATCTGGGCCAGCGCCAACCGCGATGAGGCCGTTTTTGGTGACCCCGATGCCTTCGACCCGCAACGCAACAGCGCGAACAACCTGCTGTACGGTGCCGGTGTGCATGTCTGTCCGGGAGCGCCGCTGGCCAGGCTTGAACTGCAACTGCTGATGCAGTCACTATTGGCGCGTACGGATGACATCGCACTGGACCCGGGCCGGCCGCCGATGCGCGCGAGTTTTCCGGCCAGTGGTTTTTCGGACTTGACGGTTCGCCTGCAATAAGCCCGGTCCGCCCGCTGCCATGGCCGTGCTTCCCCTCAACGGGTTGATCCGTTCATGGTCCTGCGGTCGGGCCGGCAGCGCGCAGTGCCTTTTCGCGCAAGGTGCGCTCGGTCACATCACGCGCCACGGCCACCGAACCCAGTACCTGGTTGGCATCGTCGCGCACCAGCGCGAAGCTCATCTCGATGTACAGCTTGCGCCCCGACTTGTGCAGGCCACGCGTCAATGTCGGGCGACCGTTCAGTCGCAGTGTGCCGCCCTTCATCGCTGCATCAAAGCCGCGCCAGTGCGCGGCCCGCAACGGCTCGGGGATCATCAAGTCCAGGCTTTGCCCGATCGCCTCGCTGGCACTGAAGCCGAACACCTGCGCGGCGGCAGCGTTCCAGCGTTCGATCCGGCCGTCGCGGTCGGCATAGATCAGGGCTTCGGCCATATGCGCGACGATGGCGTCGCCCAATGTCCCGTTCCGGGATGTCGGCGTATGCATAAGCATCTCCCAGGTGTTGGCGCAGGGGTCAGGCCAGCTCGATCACCAGCGATGGATCGAAGCGCGGGTTTTCGACTACGCCCTTGGGCGCATAACCGCGCGGATTGGCGACGACCCGCGTGCGGCCGATCTGGTAGTCGCAACTGTCGTGCACATGGCCATGCAGCCACAAGGCGGGCTGCCAGCGTTCGATCTGTGCCTGCAGGTCCGAGACAAAGCAGGCGTTCAGCGGCGAGCCGACAAACCGGGTGGCGATGCTGCCGCGCGACGGTGCAAAGTGGGTGATGACCACTGTGGGTCCTTGGTGAGGCACGGCGAGCTGGCGCTCCAGCCAGGCCACCGAACGGTCGAACAGCAGCTGTGCCACGGCGGGCGTGAACAGGTCGTCGAAGTCCGCCGCCACCCGGATGCGCGAGAAGTCCCGCACCATCGCGGCGGCCTGTTGCAGCCCTTGCTCGCGCTGTTCTGCGGAGTCGAACAAACGGTAGTCCGACCACAACGTACAGCCCAGGAATCGCACACCCTGGTGGTACCAGACATCTTGCTCGAGTACACGTACCGAACTGCCTTCGGCCTGAGTGCGCAATGCGTGCATGGTGCCGATCAGGTCTGCGCCGTAGAACTCGTGGTTGCCGGCGACGAACAATGTGGGTGTGGCACCGAACTGCCGCGCCCATGCGATGGCGCCGGCCGGGCGGTGCAGGTCGCCGGCGAGTACCAGCACATCCGCATCGATGTGCGGCGCGACCATCGGCTGGACAGAGAGGTGCAGATCGGACATCAGGGCAATTTTCATGGCGCGGTCTCTGTAGGCAGTATTGGTCCATTGTGCATTGCGACGCTTGATTTCGGGTCCGGCGCCGGCGTTCGCGTCAGCCCGACTGTGGCCGCCTGCCTTGCGGCCGCCGAGGGCCAGTGGCGCCTGCGCCGTGGTGCCTGCTGCATGGCGCGGCGAATCGCCGTCGCTCCCAGGCCGATTGCCAGCAACACCAAGCCGATGCCGGCATGGCGCTGGTCGTCTTGCAGGTAGTTCACGCACAGCTGCTGGGGCGTGTCCAGGTACAACATGCCGGCGGTGGCCGTCATCCAGGCGATGTTGCCGACCAGGAACAGCAGCACTTCGGGGTCCAGCCGGCGCCAGCTGTCAGCCAGCAGCCATCCCGCCAGCCACCAGCTGACGTATTTCGCCGTGGCCAAAGACGGTGACATCAAGGAGAGATCGAGCAGCGAGGGCAACATCCAGCTGGCAGCCACCAGGCTGGTCAAGGTGGCGCCGGTCCAGCCGCGCCAGTCGAGCCATTGCACCCAGGCCGCGTGCGGCCCCAGGCGCTGCAGCGCCCAGCCGGCGGCGAACAGCAGTGGAAACTCCAGCAGCATGTGCAGCGACATGCGGCTCTCCACTGTCTGGCGCAGCGCGGGCCACAGCAGCAGCAATGGCAACGCGGCCAGCAGTGCCCAGCCTGTTTCTGGCAAACAATGGCCGCGCCGCCTCATGGTTCAGCAAGCGCTTTGGCAGCAGCCATGGCACGCGGCCAGTCGTCAAAACCGAACATCGCACGCAGTCGACCATCGCGGTCCAGCAAATGGATGTCACCGTTGTGCACGAAACCACCTGCGCCGTCGGCAATGGCTACTACGCCGAGCGCGCGCAGCAATGATTGCGCGTCGGTCTTGCTGGCCGGCACGGCGAAGCGCCAATGTGCAGGCAGTGCCCCCAGTCGCATGGCGGCTTCCTGCAATTGTTGTACCTGGTCGTGCTCGGTATCGAAGGACACCGACAAGAGCGCAATGCGCTGGCCGGCTGGGTCTTGGCGCGAACGCTCGACCAACTGGCGCTGCATCTGCTGGTATTCGTTGCCCAGTACCCGGCACACGCTCGGGCAGCGCGTATATATGAAATCGACCAGGTAGGCTGCCGGCGTCGCGCCGGGCGTATGCCAGGGTGCCAGTGCCACGCTGCCGTCGTCAAGGTGCAGAGGCACCACAGGTGCCTGCAATTGGCCGGAGGCTGCCTGCAGCTGGCGGCGGCCTTCGAAGGTCCAGACTTCGAAGCCGCTGGTTTGGCGCCATGCGGCCCAGGCGAACGTCGTCCCCATTGCCAGGCACAGCAGCGCGCTGCACCAGCGCGAAAGCGTATCGGATTGTCGTGCTGTGCGCATGTCGCTGGCGCGGCTACTTCAGCGCGGCCAGGCCGGCATCGCCATCGTACGGCCCGCCCTGGGCTGCGGTGTCCTGGCGCACCTGGCCGATGGTGTCGGCCGTGACCGCGTCGGCCTGGTTGCCCCAGGTGCTGCGAATGTGCGTCAATACGGCAGCAATCTCGGCGTCCGGCAACTGGTCCTTGAAGGCCGGCATCGCACCAGTGTAGGTATTGCCCTTGACGGTGAGCTTGCCGTTGATGCCGTGCAGCACGATCGCCGCCAAGGTGTGTTCCTTGCCGATTGCCCATTCCGAACCGGCCAGCGGCGGGAACACGCCCGCAAGGCCCAAGCCCGTGGTCTGATGGCAGGCTGCACAACGGGTGCTGAAGACGGCAGCGCCATCCACCGTGGCGCCCACGGCCGCGGGTGCCGGGCCTTGCAGGTCGGCCACGGTGCGGCCGTCGCCCCAGGTCGAGGGCTGGTTCAGCGTGGTGCGGGCAATGTAGACCATGCCGAAGACGAACAACACAGCGGTGAGCGCAACGACGAACCACGGCATCGGGTTTTTGCCTTCCTCGGGTTCGGGGTTCTCGCGTTGCTGCTGGCTGCGGATTTCAGGCTCGCTCATGGTTTGGCTCCTGAAGCGGCCGGCGCGGGCGGCGCTGCCACGATCGGATAACTGCGGTTCAGCGACAACAAGTATCTGGCCAGATCGAGCGCCTGCGGCCGCGCCACCACCACCTGCCCCGCTGGCGCGGCGTTGGACGGAAGCTTGACGACATGGTCCTCCTTGTCGGCTTTGGTTTTGCGTTCGAACAGAAACGGGAACGCCGGCATGATGCTGCCGGGCACATAGGCGCGCGGCGCGTACAGGTGGCCCAGCTGCCAGTCTTCACTGGGCTGGCGTGCGCCTATGTTCATCAGATCGGGCCCGGTGCGGCTGGTGCCCAGCAGGTGCGGATTGTCGTACGCATAATCCCCGGCCACTGTGGCACGGCCCCAGCCGCGCTCGAAATCAGGGGCCATTTCCTTTGGCCGCGGTTGCTGCGAGTGGCAATAGACGCAACCATTGGCGATGTAGACCTCGCGCCCACGCAGCTCCGCGCTGGTGTAGGGTTTGAGTCCGGGCGAGGGCTCGATGTCGCGCACCTGCAGGTACGGTATGGTCACCAGCACGCTGGTCGACAGGGCCAGCATGACCATTGCGCCGGAGACCAGCTTGATCTCGCTTTTCATGACACCACCTCCCGGCCGAACAAGTGCCGGAACAATGCAGGCTTGTCGCGTTGCGGCCCGAAGTTGGTCACCAGCAGCACGAAGTGCAGGGCGAACACCAGGTGGCCCAGCACCATCAGCGCGCCACCGATGCTGCGGCCCTTGAGGTAAGGCAAGGTGACGGCCACCGAATCCATGAATGGCCTGGCCGCCTCGAGCATGGCCTGGCCTTGCAGCCAGCCGCCGATGGTCAGGCTGACGAAGTAGATCGCAAATCCTGTGCTGACCAGCCAGAAGTGCGCACTGATCATCGACGGATACGGCCACTCCCGAGCGGTGATGCGCGGCGTGGTGAAGTACATGGCGCCGAAGAAGACGAAGGTGACGAATCCGTAGAGCCCCAGGTGTGCATGGGCCACCGTGTAGTGCGTGAAGTGGGTGACGACGTTGACGCTGCGCAGCGCTTCGATCGAACCCTGGAAGGAACTGGCCGTGTACATCAGGCCGCCCACGCCAATGAAACGCAGCGTTGGTGAATCGCGCAGCGCGCCCAGGTGGCCTTGCAAGGTCTGGTACTGATTGACCGTGAAAGCGGCCACCGGAATGATCATCATCATGCTCTGCACGATCGACAAGGTGATCATCCATTGCGGCACAGGCCCGCCGATCAGGTGGTGGCCACCGACCTGGCCATAGAAAAATGCCAGCCCCCAGAAGCCGAGCAATGACAGGTTGTACGACTGGATCGGCCGACCGATGATCTTGGGCAGAAAGTAGTAGACCGAGGCCAGCGCCAGCGGTGTGTAGAACAGGCCCAGAACATTGTGGCCGAACCACCAGTTCATCGTCGCCTGTTCGATGCCGCTGTGCACGCCCGGCATCTTGGCGACGATGAACAGCACGGGTATCCAGAACAACGCGCAGGCCATATACCAGACCGAGACGTACAGGTGTTCGACGCGGCGGTTGACCAGCGTGAAGACCAGCGGCAGTGCGATCAGGGCGCCACCGAGCGCAAACAGCGTGCCGATTTGCCAGGGAATCTCCAGCCATTCGAGTCCGTCGCTGATGCCCGCGCCGATGCTGCCCAGCCCGGCGATCAGTGCTGCGTTCCACAACACGCCGCCAAAGAATGCGTATCGTGCGCCGATCAGCGGTGTCTTGAGCAGGCGCGGAATGATGAACAGCGCCACGCCCAGACCGGCCATCGGCGCCCAGCCGTAGGCCACCGCGTTGAGGTGGATGGTGCGGATGCGCCCGAAGGTCAGCCAGGCCTGCTGCACCAGCCAGTCGGGTTCGTGCAGCTTGATCGACGCCGTCAACCCGGCGGCCGAGGCCACCAGCAACCAGACGATGGCGCAGCAGAAGAAGAAAAACACGACCGGCGCGGTGGAGGCGTCGGCGCGTGCCCGCTCGCGCAGTTCGTCGTTGACGTTGTGGCCGGTGGCGCCACCTTGCGCGGCATCGACCGTGCGCTGCAGCGCCCTGCGCCCTGCGGAAGTTGCTGCGGGTTCCTCGATGCGGCCGATCTCGTCCGGCGCGAAGATGACTTCGGCACCTTTGCTGCTGCGATCAAACAGACCCGTTCGCTGTGACCAGATGAAGACCAGCAGCGCGACGAAAGACAGCACGAATGCAGACAACAGGATGGCGACGGTGTTCATGGTGTTTCAGATGCCGGTTCGGCACGACGATCGACAGTCCAGGGCCAAGCGAATCACAGCGACCTCGATATTTCTTATAAAATGCATTTTCTGTGCATCTTAACGACAAGTTCGAGGACGGGTAATGTCCCTGATGCCAACGCAGGTGATGGCCCGGCGCCACCATCGCTACAACATCCCACGTGTGCCAAAGCGGAGAATTCCATGCCTGACCCGATGACAAAGAACCATCACCTTGGCCTGCCGGGGCACCATGCACCGGCGGTCGGCTTCGAAGTGCCACTGGAAATGCTGGCGGCATGCCATGGCCGGGTGCAAAGCCAGTGCGAGACCTTGAACCGGCTTGTTGTGCATCTGCGCAGTCACGGTGCCGATCTGCAGGCGCAGCAGGCCGCAGTGGCCGTGATGCGTTATTTCGACACCTCTGCGCGCCACCACCATGCTGACGAGGAGGTCGATCTCTTTCCGGCCTTGATCGAGTCGATGGCTGGTTCCGACGCGGTTTGTCTGCGTGCGTTGACGGCATCGCTGACGCTCGAACATCGGGAACTCGAGCTTCGCTGGAGCCACTTGCGCCGCCAACTGGAGCAGGTGTCAGGTGGCCATGGCGCTAGTGTTGCTGGCGACGAGGTGACAGGCTTCGTCAGCCTGTACGAGCAACACATCGCACGAGAAGAGTCCGAACTGTTGCCGATGGCCCAGCGGCTGCTGAGCGATGAAGAGCTGGACCGCATCGGCCTGGCAATGCGAACCCGCCGCAACGCCTTCGAGACGCCCGGCGTGCCGAAGGCGACATAGCTCTGCGCGCGGTCAGACCGTGCGCCGCACCATCATTTCCTTGATCTTGCCGATCGCCAGCGCAGGATTCAGGCCTTTGGGGCAGACGTCGGTGCAGTTGAGAATCGTGCGGCAGCGAAACAGCCGGTACGGGTCCTGCAGGTTGTCGAGTCGCTCGCCACTGGCCTGGTCCCTGTCGTCGACGAGAAACCGGTAGGCCTGCAACAACCCGGCCGGACCCACGTATTTGTCGGGATTCCACCAGAAGCTCGGGCACGCGCTCGAGCAGCAGGCGCACAGGATGCACTCGTACAGGCCATTGAGTTCGTCGCGCGCCTGCGGAGACTGCAGCCGCTCCTTGTGCGGCGGAACATCGTCGTTGACCAGCCAGGGTTTGATCGAGTGGTACTGCTTGAAGAAACCCGTCATGTCGACGAACAGGTCGCGGATCACCGGCAGCCCTGGCAGCGGCTTGAGGACCACGGTCTCTGGCAGCGAACGCATGTTCGTCAGGCAGGCCAGGCCATTCCTGCCATTGATGTTCATCGCATCGGAGCCGCAGATGCCTTCGCGGCAGGAACGGCGAAAGCTCAGGCTCGGATCAATGGCCTTGAGCCTGTTGAGCACGTCGAGCAGCATGCGATCGGCAGGGTCGATCTCGAGTTCGTAGGTCTGCATTCGCGGCGCAGTACCCGCATCCGGGTCGTAGCGGTAGATCTGAAAGCGATGCATATGCGGCTCCATTGCAGAACATGTTCATGCAGGTGCCTTGAGAAGAATCTCATGGCCATGCGCGGACCAATCCAGGGTTAACCCTACTGTTGAACGCCACAGTAGGCAGAGCGCTTTGCGCGACCTATCGTGCAGCCATCCTACCGGATTCCGAAACTTGCACAGGAGACAGCAATGAAACTCAAGATGATTCTGGCCGCCACGCTGATGGCACTCGGCCTTGGCGCACAGGCGCAACAACCCATGGTGATCAAGCTCAGCCACGTCGTGGCCGACGCCACGCCAAAGGGACAGGCCTCGATCAAGTTCAAGGAACTGGTCGAGAAGGCGCTGCCGGGCAAGGTCCAGGTCCAGGTGTTCCCCAACAGCCAGCTGTTTGGTGATGGCAAGGAAATGGAAGCGCTGGCGCTGGGCGATGTGCAGATCATCATCCCGTCGCTGGCCAAGTTTGGCAAATACACCCCCAAGCTGCAGATTTTCGACCTGCCTTTCCTGTTCGACAATCTGGCCGCGGTCGACCGTTTCCAGGCCAGCAAGGAAGGCCAGGCGCTGCTGATGTCGATGGAGAAGAAGAACATCATCGGTTTGGGTTACCTGCACAACGGCATGAAGCAGCTGTCCGCCAACAAGGCGCTGAATACGCCGGCCGACGCCAAAGGCCTGAAGTTCCGCATCCAGAGCTCGGATGTGCTCGAGGAGCAGTTCAAGGCCGTCGGTGCGAGTCCGCAGAAGCTGGCTTTCGCCGAGGTCTACCAGGCCTTGCAGACCGGGGTGGTCGATGGCACCGAGAACCCGTGGTCGAACACCTACAGCAAGAAGTTCCATGAGGTGCAGGGCTTCATCATGGACAGCGACCATGGCATCCTGGACTACATGGTCATCACCAACGCCAAATGGTGGAACGGCCTGACACCGGAGGTGCGCAAGGCGCTGGACGGTGCGATGCAGCAAGCCATCAAGTATGGCAACAAGGTCGCCGAGGATGAGGCCACCAGCTATCGCGCCAAGGTGATTGCCGACAACAAGGCCAAGGTGCTGCCGATGAGCAAGGAGAACCTGCAGGCATGGCGCGCCGCGATGAAGCCAGTGTGGAAGAAGTTCGAAGGCGAGATCGGTGCTGACCTGATCAAGGCGGCCGAGAAGGCCAACAAGTAGGTCGGCAGCGACGCCTGTTGCGGCGTCAGCCGATCATCCACCCCGGCCTGTCCGGGGTTTTTCTTGGGAAGGACATCATGAAGATACTGGACCACGTTGAAGAGTGGATCATTTCGCTGATGCTGTTCGCCATGACGGCGCTCGCATTCATCCAGGTGGTCCGGCGGTATGTGTTCAACACCGGGTTCTCATGGAGCCTGGAGATGACCGGCGTGTTTTTCGCGGTCATGATCTTTGTCGGGATTTCGTACGGTGTACGCGTCGGATCGCATATCGGTGTCGATGCGCTGGTCAATCTGCTGTCTGCACCCAACCGACGCCTGGTGTCGATGCTGGCAGTGGCGTTGTGTCTGGTGTACGTCGGTTTCGTTCTTTATGGCTCGACGATCTACGTCAGCAAGATGCACGAAGTAGGCGTCGAGCTCGACGACCTGCCAGTCGAGCGCTGGAAAGTATTGCTCATCATGCCGATCGGGTATGCGCTGGTAGGCCTTCGCTTCTTCCAGATTCTCTATAACCTGGCCACCGGCAAGACGGACAGTCTGCATCTGGCCGACGAGGCCGCCGATGCCATGAAGCTCCAGCAGCAGGAGACCGAACAATGAATACCGCTGTCCTGTTCGTCTGCCTGTTCCTGTTCATGGCCATCGGCATTCCGGTGGCGATCAGCCTGGGCCTGGCCAGTTTGCTGACCATCGCGTTTTTCTCGCAGGATTCGATCGCATCGATGTCGATCAAGCTGTTCGAGACCAGCGAACACTACACGCTGATGGCGATCCCGTTCTTCGTGCTGGCCGGCAACCTGATGTCCACTGGCGGCGTGGCCAAGCGCATGGTGCGTTTCGCGATTGCTGCTGTCGGACATCTGCGTGGCGGTCTGGCGATTGCGTCGATCCTGGCCTGCATGCTGTTTGCCGCTGTGTCGGGGTCGAGCCCGGCCACCGTGGTGGCGATTGGCTCGATCGTCATCACCGGCATGGTCAGGAACGGCTACACCAAGGAATTCGCCGCCGGCGTGATCTGCAATGCCGGCACGCTGGGCATCCTGATTCCGCCGTCGATCGTCATGGTGGTGTATGCGGCTGTCACCGAGGTGTCGGTCGGCCGCATGTTCATGGCCGGCGTCGTGCCCGGCATCATGCTGGGCCTGATGCTGATGATTGCGGTCTGGTGGCGTGCCGGCAAGCTGCAGATCACGCCACCTCCCAAGGCCAGTGGCAAGGAAGTGCTGCGTGCGCTGCGCGACTCCATGTGGGGACTGGCGCTGCTGGTCATCATCATGGGCGGCATCTACGGCGGCGTGTTCACTCCCACCGAAGCGGCCGCCGTGTCCGCGGTCTATGCGCTGGCCGTGGCGGTGTTCGTCTATCGCGACCTGACGTTCAAGCAGCTTCCCGAGGTGTTCCTCGAGTCGGCCAAGACCACGGTGATGATCATGTTCATCGTGGCCAACGCCTTGTTGTTTGCCCATGTGCTCACGACCGAACGCATTCCGCAGGCGATCGCCGAGCAGATCATGGCGGTGGGCATGTCGCCGTGGATGTTCCTGCTGGTGGTCAACATCATTCTGCTGATCGCCGGCAACTTCATGGAGCCGACCGGCATCATCCTGATACTGGCGCCGATCCTGTTCCCGATCGCGATGAAACTGGGCATCGACCCGATCCACCTGGGCATCATCATGGTCGTGAACATGGAGATCGGCATGGTGACACCGCCGGTTGGTCTGAACCTGTTCGTCACCAGCGGGGTGACCGGCATGAACCTGGTACAGGTCACCAAGGCGGCCTTGCCGTGGTTGACGGTGTTGCTGGTGTTCCTGGTGATAGTGACCTACGTACCGGCGATCAGCCTGGCGCTGCCCAACGCGATGTTCGGGGCGCCTTGACAGGGTCTGCGCAGCTGGTCCGGCGGCTCCGGCTCCTGTCGGGTCAACCCGAACCTCTGCATCGTGCGATTGCTCCCGCAGACGGCGCGCGCTGGCACCACTGCGAGGTGGGGCTGCGCCCCGCAAGCCGGTGATCCAGCAGGGGCTTGCTCAGCCGCGCAGGTGGCATGCGGCCCAGTGGCCGTCGGCGCTTTGCTTCAGAGGTGGCTTTTCGGTGCTGCACAAAGGGTGTTGTGCAATCGGGCAACGGGTGTGGAAGTGGCAGCCACCGGGCGGACGGATCGGGCTGGGCACATCGCCTTGCAACATGATGCGCTTGCGCCTGATGGTCGGGTCCGGAATCGGAACGGCCGACAGCAGGGCCTCGGTGTATGGGTGCAGGGGATTGGTGTAAAGCGAACGCGCCGGTGCGATTTCGACGATGCGCCCGAGGTACATCACCGCGACCCGGTTGCTGGTGTGTTCGACCACCGACAGGTCGTGGGCAATGAAGATGTAGGTCAGGCCCAGTTGCTGCTGCAGATCTTCGAGCAGGTTGATGACCTGGGCCTGGATCGATACGTCGAGTGCCGACACCGCCTCGTCGCAGACGATCAGCTTGGGGTCGACGGCCAGTGCCCGCGCAATACCGATACGCTGGCGTTGGCCACCGGAAAACTCGTGCGGATACCGGCGCATGTGGTCGGCGGCCAGGCCCACGGTCTCGAGCAGGGACACGATGCGGTCTTCGTATTCGCGTGCGTTGCGGGTGAGTTTGTGGATCGTCAGGGCCTCGCCGATGATGGCGCCCACCGTCATGCGCGGATTGAGCGAGGCATACGGATCCTGGAAGATGATCTGCATGTCACGCGCGAGCGCGCGCAGTTCGTCCTTGCTGGCATCGGTGACGCTTTTGCCTTCGAACGTCACGCGTCCGCTGGTCGGTTCAATCAGGCGCAGGATGCAGCGTCCGGTGGTGCTTTTGCCGCATCCCGATTCGCCGACCAGGCCCAGCGTTTCGCCTGCGGCAATATCGAAACTGACGCCGTCGACCGCGTGCACCTTGTCGACCACGCGCCCGAACAGGCCGCCCTTGATCGGAAATTGCTTGACCAGGTTCTCGACCCTGAGCAGGGGCACCGTGGGCGCCGGCGCGCTGCCGTGTTCCGGAACATGCGCGGCTGAACTTGCAACGCTCATGCTGCAGCCTCTTCCAGGATGCAGGCCACCTTGTGGCCAGGAGCGACCTCGCGCAGCGGCGGATTGGCGATGGAGCATTCGGCGCGGGCAAACTTGCAGCGCGCGGCAAAGCGGCAACCGTCGGCTGGCGCAATCAGCTTGGGCACGGTGCCGGCAATCGCTTCGAGCCGGACCTTGTGTGTCGCTGCGGTGTCGATACGGGGAATCGACCGGATCAGCCCCTGGGTATAGGGATGGCGCGGCCGGGCGAACAGGTTTTCGACCGAGGCTTCCTCGACCACCTGGCCGGCATACATCACGATGACTCGCTGTGTGCTTTCGGCCACCACGCCCATGGCATGGGTGATCAGCATCACGGCCATGCCGAATTCGGATTTGAGTTCGCCCAGCAGGTCCAGGATCTGGGCCTGGATCGTCACGTCCAGCGCGGTCGTGGGTTCGTCGGCAATCAGCAGCTTGGGACGGCAGGCCAGCGCAATGGCAATCATCACGCGCTGGCGCATGCCGCCGGAGAACTGGTGCGGATAGTCGCGGATGCGACGCTCGGGCGTCGGTATACGCACCAGTTTGAGCATGTCGACGGCACGGTCCATCGCATCCTTGCGGCTCAGCCCTTCGTGCTCACGCACCGATTCGGCGATCTGCTCGCCAATGCTGTACACCGGGTTGAGCGATGTCATCGGCTCCTGGAAGATGATGGCGATTTCCTTGGCGCGTATACGCCGCATCTCGGTATTGGTCAGCGGCACCAGATCCCGGCCCTGCCACAGGACCTGGCCGGCGACGATGCGCCCCGGCGGCATCGGCACCAGCTTGAGCACGGTCATGGCCGTGACCGATTTGCCGCAGCCCGATTCACCGACCACGCCGAGTGTCTCGCCGGCATCGATGGTCATGTCGACTCCGTCGACCGCATGCAGCCAGCCGTCGTCGGTCTTGAAATGGGTCTTGAGCCCGCGGATGTCCAGCAGGTGCTGTGTCATAAGACCTTGCGCGGGTCGAGCGCATCGCGCAAGCCGTCGCCAATGAAGCTGATGGTCAGAACCGCCAGGAAGATCGCCAGCCCCGGGAACAGCGCCCAGTGCGGCGCAATGTCCAGGTGGTCCTTGCTGTCAAACAGGATGCGCCCCCAGGACGGAATGTCGGGCGGGAAACCGAAACCCAGGAACGACAGTGTCGACTCGGCGATGATCGCGGCCGCAACGTCGACGGTGGCCGCGACGATGACCGGCCCCAGCGCATTGGGCATGATATGGCGCACCACCTGTCGTGGTACCGATGCGCCCAGTGCCCGCGCCGCTTCGACATATTCCTTCTCGCGCAGCGAGAAGAACTGGGCCCGCACCAGGCGCGCAACCGGCATCCAGCGAAACGCGCCGATCACCACCACGATCAGCACGAAGACGCCACCCTCGGCGCCGAACACCGCCTTGAGGCTGTCGCGGAACAGGTACATGACCAGCAGCAGCAGTGGCAATTGCGGCAGTGCCAGGAACAGGTCGGTCAGCCACATCAGGGCCGTATCCACCGGTCCGCGCGACATGCCCGAGATCGCACCAATGACGACGCCGACGAAGATCGCGATCAGCATCGCGGTCAGGCCGACCGCCAGCGAGATCCG
>JAGPBF010000346.1 GCA_018063505.1 Rhodoferax sp. | reverse complement strand
GGGAGATCCGGCAGGATCAGATACTGGGCGAATACCGGTATGCGCACCCGGTGTTTGACCGTGTTGCCATTGCTGCACAAGCGCAGGTCCCGCAGTTGCAAGGGCAACGCAGCACCTTCTTCTGCGGCGCATGGATGGGTTACGGCTTTCACGAGGACGGGCTCAAGGCAGGGCTGGCAGTGGCCCGGCAACTGCTCTCGGGGATCGACCAGCGCGCCAGCCGGCTGGTGGCAGCATGAGCCATACCGCGAGCACCCAGCCGACTGCACGGCCGATGATCGGTTTCGGCGAAGTGCGCCACACCCGGCTGCGCCCGGCGCACCACGCGTTTGCATATGCCGGTTATTTCCTGCTGCTGCCGATGCGCAGCATGCAGCAGCCCAGCCATGCGGCCGCCATCAGCTGCCTGGCGCGCAATCGCCGCGCCGCCCTGAGTTTCTTCGATCGCGACCACGGCGACGGCCGCGGGCCGCAGGCCGGCGGGGCGCTGGCATGGCTGGACACCTTGCTGCACGCGCATGGCATCACCGATGCCACTGGCGAAGCCTGGCTGCAGTGTTATCCGCGGGTGCTGGGCTACGCCTTCAAGCCAGTGAGTTTCTGGTTCTGCCATCGACCGCCAGAGCACGATGGCGGCTCGCTGCGCGCCATCGTGGTCGAGGTCAACAACACCTTTGGCGAGCGCCATTGTTATCTGCTTGACCAGCCCCGCTGGGGCGCGCAGCTCGATGCCGACAAAATGTTCCACGTCTCGCCGTTCCTGCAGGTGCGTGGCCAATACCACTTCCGCTTCATGCGTGCGCACAGAGCCGACGGCGAACGCAGCGTGGCACGCATCGACTACGACGACGGCCAAGGCGCGGTGCTGCAGACCAGCGTCAGCGGAGCGCTTGAGCCACTGACCCGCGCCTCCTTGCGCAAGGCCTTGTGGCGTTACCCGGCAATGACGCTGGGCGTGATCAGCCGCATCCACCTGCAAGCTGCCCGGTTGTGGTTCAAGCGGGTCGCCATCTCGCCCAAGCCAGCCGCCCCGCAAGCATCCGTGACGCGCCAGACCCATCCGCCTGCCTGAAGCACAACCCCGATCTGACAACGCCATGAATACCAGCACCATCGCCTACCCCTCGTCACTGCAGACGGCCCCGGCCGCTGCCCGCCAGACGCTCAAGCTGCTGGAGCGGCTGACGCACGGGCAACTCACCGTGCAATTGCCCGACGGTTCGCAGCGCCTGTTCGGGCCATCACACGACAGCGGCGCTGGCAGCCAGGCAGATGCCGGACCCCACGCTAAAGTGATCCTGAACAACTGGAACGTCTGTACCGCAACGCTCAAGTCCGGCGACATCGGACTTGCCGAAAGTTATATCGCCGGCGACTGGACCACACCCAACCTGACCGAGCTGCTCAAGCTGTTCATCCGCAACCGTGAACAGCTCGAAGATGTGATCTATGGCAGCTGGGCCGGCCGCACCCTGTACCGGCTCAAGCACTGGCTCAACCGCAACACCCGCAGCAACAGCCAGAAAAACATCCATGCCCATTACGACCTGGGCAATGCGTTTTACCGCTTGTGGCTGGACGATACGATGAACTACTCGTCCGCCTGGTTCGACGGCGACCACGACAAGAGCATGCGCGAAGCCCAGAATGCCAAGGTCCGCCGGGCGCTGCGCATGGCCGATGTCAAAGCGGGCGATCGGGTGCTGGAGATCGGCTGCGGCTGGGGTGCACTGGCCGAGATGGCGGTCACCGAGTTCGGCGCCGGCGTGACCGGCGTCACGCTGAGCACCGAGCAGCTGGCATTTGCGCAGCAACGCATGCAGAACCTCACCCCCGCCACCGGCCCATCGCCGGCCGTCGACCTTCGGCTGCAGGACTACCGCGACATCGTGGACGGACCCTACGACGCGATCTGCTCGATCGAGATGGTCGAGGCGGTCGGCCAGGCCTACTGGCCCACCTACTTCCAGAGTGTCCATCGCCTGCTCAAGCCGGGCGGTCGGGCCTGCATCCAGAGCATCGTGATCGACGACCGGTTGTTCGACCGCTACATCCGCTCGAGCGACTTCATCCAGCAATACATCTTCCCCGGCGGCTGCCTGCCGTGCCCGCGTGAATTCCGCCGCGAAGCCGCCGCCGCGGGCCTGCAGGTTGTCGACGAACTGGCCTTCGGCGAGGACTACGCAGAGACCCTGCGCCGCTGGCGAAGGGATTTCCTGCGCCAGCACGATGCGGTCGCCCAGCTCGGCTTTGACACCCGCTTCATGCGTATCTGGGAGTTCTATCTCGGCTACTGCGAGGCCGCGTTCGATATGGGCAACATCAATCTGGTGCAGTACACGCTGGCCAGAAAAACCGGATGACCATGCGCCGACGCGACTGCCTGCTGACACTGGCCGCCGGCCCATGGCTGGCGGGCGCGCATGCCCAGACACCCCCGGAACTGGGCGGCTTGCTGCGCAGCGTGTCCCTGCTGGGCCGCAAGAAATTCACCGTGTTCGGCTTTTCGGTTTACGACGCCAGCCTGTGGGTCGAGCCGGGTTTCGACCCACAAAACTACAGCCGCCATGGTTTTGCACTCGACCTGCTTTACCGGCGCGACTTCACCAATGCCGACATCACCCGCCGCTCGCTCGATGAGATGGCACGCCAGGCACCGCTGGCGGACGAGCGCAAACAGACCTGGGAGGCCTGGCTGCGCGGCGCGTTTCCGGACGTGCGCAAGGGGGACAACATCACCGGCATCCACCGTCCGGGGGTCGGTGCCGTGTTCATGACCAATGGCCGCCAGACCGGGCGCATTGACGATCCGGAGTTTGCGCGACTTTTCTTCGGCATCTGGCTGTCAACCAACACCACCGAGCCAGCTTTGCGCCAGGCCTTGCTCGGCGGCAAGCAGTAGCCGCAACACGGGTACGCCACATGCAGACCGACGCACCGCTGTCGACCCGGCAAGGCCTGGCTTATGGCGCCATGGGCTTGCCGCTGGCATTCGTCGCGTTGCCGCTGTATGTGATTCTGCCGAACCACTACGCCACCGAATTCGGCATGCCACTGGCCACGCTGGGCCT
>JAGPBF010000345.1 GCA_018063505.1 Rhodoferax sp. | reverse complement strand
CGGCGGTGCCATCGCGAAATCATCGCTGACGTTCGTGTCGCAGGCCGGCCTGGCCGACGGTATCGGCCAGCGCTACGGACTGGCCAAGACGCTCAGCGCCGTGCGCGGCACCCGCACGGTGCGCAAAAGCCACATGGTGCACAACAACTACACACCGGTGATGGAAGTCGATGCCCAGACCTATGCCGTGCGCGCCGATGGCGTGTTGCTGACCTGCGAGGCAGCCACGGTGTTGCCGATGGCGCAGCGGTATTTCTTGTTTTGACCCTGTCGCCGCTTTATCTGGGGCGTATGTGCGATCGCAACCAGACCGCAAACTCGGCTTCCGAAATGCTGCCGCCAGCGACGCCGAGCATCGTCAATGTGGCCTCCACCTGGCTGGCGTCGAGGCGATATCCATTGCGTGCCAGAAACAGACCCACCGCCAGAAAGGCCGCGCGCTTGTTGCCGTCGGTGAAAGGATGATTCTTTGCCAGTCCGACTCCGTACGATGCAGCCAGGCGTGCGACATCGGGAGATTCGTACAGCGCAATATTCAAGGGGCGCGCCAGCGCCGATTCCAGCAGACCTTCGTCACGAAGACCGCTGGCGCCGCCATGCTCCGCGAGGCTCTCGTCATGCAAAAGCAACAGGACCCGGCGGTCCACCCAACGCCAATCGGTCATTTGGCCAATTGGTGGAACGTGTCGCGAAACTCCCGCATGAATGCGCGGCCTTCCTCCAATTGCATTTCAAGCTCCGGGTCGTACGGAGTCAACGCAATGCCGTTTGCAGATTCAGTCCAGAACAGACTGTCCCCTTTCTCGACCTTGAGCCGGGCCAGCAGTTCCTTCGGAAGGATGACGCCCACCGAATTTCCGATTTGGGTCAGTTTGAGCACAGCCATGACAAACATCCATAGTTATAACTAACGTAATATTATCGTCACCCATCAACCAGAGCAAGCGCTTTTCAAATGCTGACCGTAAACAAAATGATGCCCTCCGGAGCCCGATTGGCGCCGGTGCTGCTCAAGCGGGCCCCGACCATCACGCTGGACTGGGACGTACGCCAGAAAAGCCGCTTCGACGCCACCGACTCCAGCGGCCGCAGTATTGGCGTTTTCCTGCCGCGCGGCACAGTGGTGCGCGGCGGCGATGTGCTGGTGGCCGAAGACGGCACGCTGATCCGGGTTGTGGCGGCGCCGCAGGCCGTGCTGTATATCAGCCATTGCCCGCAACATGGCACGCCATTCGACCTGACGCGTGCCGCCTACCACCTGGGCAACCGCCACGTGCCGATAGAGCTCAAGCCCGACCATCTGAAGATCGAACCCGACCATGTGCTTGCCGATATGTTGCGCGCGATGCACCTGATCGTGCGCGAGGACACACTGGCGTTCGAGCCCGAAGGTGGGGCCTATTCGGCGCAAGGTCATGGGCACGGACACAGCCATTCCCATGGCCATGCTGCCGACCACGGCGATGACCATCAGCAACGCGGCGCGTCCGCCGGACACGAAGTCAAGGCCCACGAACACGAACACGAACACGAGCACGAGCATGCATCGCGTGAAGATGGCCATCCCCACGGCGGGCACACCCACAACCCAAAACCACACGCGCACTGATGCACAGTGACCCGACCGTGGCCGTGCTGGCCGCCGCCGACAATGGACCTGCGCGGGCCAGCGATCTGGTGTGCCTGATGTGGCTGGCGTCGCCGGCGCTGCCGATCGGCGGGTTCTCGTACTCCGAAGGGCTGGAGGCAGCGATCGACCGCACCGGGCTGCGTGCACCGCAGGCCATCAGCCGCTGGCTGAAAGACCAGTTGCAGCTGACGCTCGCACGATCCGACCTGGCACTGGTCGCGCAAGCGGTCCAGGCGTGGCGTGCCGGTGATCTGGCGCGCATCCGCGCACTCAACGACTGGGTGCTGCAGACCCGCGAAAGCAGCGAACTGCGTCTGCAGACCGAACAAATGGGGCGCTCGATGATGGACTGGCTGCGCAACCAGCAAACCCACAGCAACCAAGACGCCGCGCTCTCGGCGACCGATGCGGACGTCACCGCATTGAGCCGCCACTGCGAATCGCCAAGCTACCCCGTCGCGTTTGCACTGGCCGCATCCATCACGCGCGCGTCGGTCGCCGACTGCCTTTCCAGCTACGCATTTGGCTGGGCCGAGAACATGGTGCAGGCAGCGGTGAAGGCCGTGCCACTTGGCCAGAATGCCGGCCAACGCATCCTGGCCGATCTGGCCAACGAAATCCACCGCGCGGTCGCTGACGCCATCGCGCGCGACGACGACAGCCGCCAGGCCTTCGCACCGATGCTGGCCATCCTGTCGGCCCAACACGAAACCCAATACTCACGCCTGTTCCGATCATGACCACTTCCGCCCTGCACCACATCGCCAATCGCACCCGCAAATTGCCGCCGCTGCGCGTCGGTATCGGCGGCCCGGTCGGCTCCGGCAAGACCACGCTGCTGGAAATGTTGTGCAAGGCGATGCGCGACAAGTACGACCTGGTGGCCATCACCAACGACATCTACACCAAGGAAGACCAGCGCATCCTGACCGTCAGCGGCGCGCTGCCGGCAGAACGCATCATGGGCGTGGAGACCGGCGGCTGCCCGCACACCGCGATCCGCGAAGACGCCTCGATCAACCTCGAAGCGATCGACCGCATGCTGGGTGAATTCCCCGATGCCGACATCGTGTTCATCGAGTCCGGCGGTGACAATCTGGCCGCCACCTTCAGCCCCGAACTCAGCGACCTGACGATCTACGTCATCGACGTCGCCGCCGGCGAAAAAATTCCGCGCAAAGGCGGCCCGGGCATCACCAAGAGCGACCTGTTCATCATCAACAAGACCGACCTGGCCCCGTACGTGGGCGCCAACCTGTCGGTGATGGAGTCCGACACCCGGCGTATGCGCGCCACTGCCAATGGCGACGGCGTCAAGCCCTTCGTGATGACCAACCTGCGCACCCAGGACGGTGTGGCCGATGTGGTGAGCTTCATCGAGAAGCGGGGCATGCTGACGGCAGGCTAAAATCCCCGCTCTGGAAGCTTGGCCGAGCGGTTTAAGGCACCGGTCTTGA
>JAGPBF010000014.1 GCA_018063505.1 Rhodoferax sp. | reverse complement strand
GCGGTGTACTGCGATCCTATCCTGGCAACTTCACGCAATACCAGGCACTCAAGGAGGAGCAGTTGGAGCAGGAGGACGTCATTAACGCCAAGGCGGACAAACTGCTGGCGCAGGAGGAGGTGTGGATCCGCCAAGGCGTCGAGGCTCGCCGCACACGCAGCCAGAGCCGCATCAATCGCCTTGATGCACTCCGTTCACGGCGCCAGGCCCGCCGCGACACGCTCGGCAGCGTACGCATGGACGTTGCGACCGGCGCCGGAACCGGCAAGATCGTCGCCGAATTGACCGACGTCGGACTCCGATTCGGCGACAAGCGCATCGTCGAGAATTTCACCTCGACAATATTGCGCGGCGACAAGATCGGCCTGCTAGGACCGAATGGTGCCGGCAAGACCACTTTGCTCAAACTGATCCTGGGTGAGTTGCAACCGGACAGCGGGAAGGTCCGCCAAGGCAGCAACCTAAAGGTTGCCTACTTCGACCAGCTGCGCGACGCCTTGAATCTGAATGCAACTTTGGCTGATTTCATCAGTCCTGGCAGTGAATGGGTCGAGATCGGCAACCAGCGCAAGCACGTCAAGAGTTATTTGTCCGATTTTCTGTTTTCGCCTGCCCGCGCCAATTCACCAGTTCGTTCACTGTCGGGCGGCGAACGCAATCGACTATTGCTGGCGCGGCTTTTTGCACGTCCTGCCAATGTATTGGTGCTTGACGAACCGACCAACGACCTGGACATTGACACACTCGAGTTGCTTGAAAGCTTGCTGGACGAATACGACGGCACGGTTTTCCTGGTCAGCCACGACCGCCGGTTTCTGGACAACGTCGTCACTAGCACCATCGCCTATGAAGGCCCCGGGTTGTGGCGGGAATACGAAGGCGGTGTGCAGGACTGGTTGGTGCAATCGGCGAGAACGCGGACGGCTCGTCAGGCCAGCGCACAACAAGGCAAGCCCGTCAAGGACACACAACCGCCAAAGAACACGCCGCCATCGACGAGCAAGCCTGCGCAAGCGAGCAAGCTCAGCTTCAAGGATCAACGGGAACTCGACACCTTGATGAAATCGATCGATGCGCTCGAGCTTGAACAGAAGTCATTGCGTGAAGAGCTGGAAGACAGCAGTCTGTACCAGCGCGATGCCGACCGCGCCGTGGCGCTGCATGCGCGCGACACTTCCATTGAGGAAGAACTGATGCAGGCACTCGATCGCTGGACAGCGTTATCGGCGCGAAGCAGTCAGGCCTGAGGGGACGCTGAACCATCGGGCAAGGGGTTTTCGGGCCAGGCAGACCTAACTCGCCCAAAAAAACGGTCAGCCGATTCGCTGCCAAAGCGCCCCGCCCTGGGATCAACGTCGGGGCACGGCGCCCCCCATCATGGGAAATCGAATCGCGATACAAGTCCCAGACCCAGGAACGGATTCGATATCGACTTCGCCTCCCAAGGCCGTCACCTTGCGACGAACCACATCCATTCCAACGCCACGACCGGACACCGGCGTCACGTCACTTGCAGTCGAGACACCAGGCGCGAACACCAATTGCAACAAGGACTGATCGGGTGTATCCGCGGCCACATCCATCCCGCGCGCGCGCGCGGCCTGCAGCAACATGCTGCGTGAAATCCCGCGACCGTCGTCACGCACCATCACGAAGGCGACACCCTCGCGTACTTCGGCCGACAACGCGATGCGGCCTTTTGCAGGCTTACCGGCAGCCAGTCGCTCATGCGGGGACTCAATTCCATGGTCACACGCATTGCGCACCAACTGGATCAGCGGATCGGCAAGCGCCCGAATCACATCGCGATCGAGTTTCAGAGTTTCTCCTGAGACTGATAGTTCGAACTGCTTGCCAAGCAGCTTCGACAAGTTCGACAGCAGCGTGGGAACCACCGCGAACAACACCGACACCGGTGCAGGCCGGATTTTTCGCAATTCCTGCTGCAATCGCGTCCCAATCTCATGCAACTGCCTCACATGGCGGTCGGCATCTGCGATCCGGGAAGTAGCCTTCCCCACCGGCTGCCGATCCCCCCAATCCGTAGCTAATTGCGACATCTCGGCAACCAGGCGATCGAGTACCGCCAACGCATCCTCGCTCACGCGAACCCACGGCCGATCAACGGAAGCCGGTGTTGGCTCACGCGACCGCGCCATATCCTGTGGTTTCGGGGTTGCCGCCTCGATCGCAATGGCGGAGCGATCCAGGTGCATCGCAAGCAAATCCATCAAATCGGCCTCGGATGCCGCCGTTTGCACTTCGAACACCCTCGGGGCAGCGCCGTCCCCCGCCACCGACAAAACACAGCCCAGTCCGTTGATGTCACGAAACATGGTGGCCACGGCATCGTCCAGATCGGGCCGAAGAGGCCCGACCAGACGGATCAACAGGCGCCGTTCAGGCGCCATCGCCACCTGCAAATTGGCGGCAGCCTTGAGCCGCTTTGTCATCGCCATCATGCGGGAGGGTTCTGGTGAAGGCCCTTTCAAGCAGGCCCTGGTCAGTTCGACTGAATCGCTCAGCAAAGTAATGCCTTGCTTGTCCGGCAGAAGTCGCCGCTGTCGCCATTGATCGAGCAAGGTTTCGGCCTGGTGCATCAGTTCTGACGCGTCCAGAAGTCCGAAAACAGCTGCCCCGCCTTTGACCGAATGCGCGTGGCGAAAGACCGCATCGATCTGGTCCGGACCTAGCGTCTCGGGCCGCTCCGGGTCCAGGGCCTGGGCCATGGCATCAAGGTTGGCCAGCGCTTCGTCAATGAAGATCGGGTCGGACTGCATGAATTTGGAATCCATCTCCGCAAAACCGGGACCAAGTGCATCAACCAGCGCTCGAATCCGCTTTCGTTGCCATCGCGGTACGCCACACTGCGACACCGGCCATCGAAGCACTAGAATTTGTGCAGGACAAGGTTATCAGGATTCCACTGCCATGCTGTCGCCTGGACGCGACAGCGGATCCTACTGTCATCCGGCACCTGGCGTCGAGCGCGCAAGCCGCCGCCTTTTGACTGCATAGAGCGGGTCACGCATGTACGACGAAACTTCAGACAGCACCCTTCGCATACTGCATCTGGAGGACTCCACCGTCGATCATGCGCTGGTGCGCCGGGCACTGCTTCGCTCAGATCTGGCGTGCACGCTGGAGCATGTGGAAACCCTCGACGATTTCGAACACGCGATCAGCACCATCAGCTTCGATGCGATCGTGGCCGACTACCGTCTGCGTGGCTTCACGGCGATTGACGCCTGGGATGCGCTCAAGTCCCAGCAGAATGCACCACCGTTCATTCTCTTGTCAGGCGCCATCGGCGAATCGGCCGCCGTTGCGGCGATCAAGCTCGGCATGAGCGACTATCTGCAAAAGGACGACCTGAGCAAACTCGCGCCGGTCATACTGCGCGCGATCGAATTACAGCAGACCCGGCTGGCCAAGGATCGCGCTGATGCAGAACTGGCGGTTTCGGAGCGTCGGTTGGCCGAATTCGCGGAGCATCTGCAAACCACCATCGAACAGGAACGGGCGTCGATTGCACGCGAAATCCATGATGACATCGGTGGCGCACTCGCAGCAGCCAAACTCGATCTGGCCTGGATCGGCCGCCACCTGTCCGACCCGGTGACGCTGGGACATGTCACTGCCGCCACGGAAATGCTGCAACACGCGCTGGGCGCGAGCCAACGCATCATGATGAACCTGCGCCCTGCCATCCTTGACCAGGGCCTGGCCGCGGCAGTCGACTGGTTGGCCACCGGCTTCGAGCGCAGAACCGGCATCCGGACCACGCTGCGGGCCAGTGGTCCAGACCATGACCTGACCAAAGCGGTCCAGTTGACCGCCTACCGCACAGCGCAGGAAGCGTTGACAAATATCGCCAAATACGCGCACTGCAATCAGGTCACGATTGACCTGACGGACAGCGGCCAGGTGTTGACCCTCGAAATCAATGACAACGGACAAGGATTTTCAGCGCTGGAACAGAGCAAACCCAAGGCCTACGGTCTCAAGGGATTGCAGGAGCGGGCCAAGTCGGTAGGCGGCTGGCTCGACGTCAGCACCTCGGCTGGTAAAGGCACCTCGATCATCCTGTCTGTACCATTGAGCCAGGCGGCCGATGCGCACGCCAAGGACGCAACGGAATGACAAGGGTAATTCTCTGTGACGACCATGCCGTGGTTCGGCGCGGCATTCGTGACACGCTGGCCGATGCGCCAGATATCGAGGTCGTGGCCGAGGCGGGCAGCTATTCGGAAGTCCGCGATGCGCTGCGCAACACTCCGTGCGACGTGCTGGTGCTCGACCTGAGCCTTCCTGGGCGCGGCGGACTGGAGGTTCTGGCCAGTCTCAAGGACACGGACCTGCAGGTCCGTGTATTGATCGTCTCGATGTATCCGGAAGACCAGTACGCCATTCGCTGCTTGCGGGCCGGCGCGCAGGGTTATGTCAACAAGGCCGGTGACCCGGCCGAACTGGTGGAAGCGGTGCGCACCGTAGCCCTGGGCAAGAAATACGTCAGTCCGGCCGTGGCGCAAATGCTGGTGGACAACCTGCATGCACCCACCAGCGAGGTGCTGCACGCGTCCTTGTCGGAGCGCGAAATGCAGACCCTGCTCAAGATCGCATCGGGCAAGCGCCTGTCGGACATCGCAACCGAACTGATGCTCAGCCCCAAGACCGTCAGTGTCTACCGCTCGCGCGTGCTGGAGAAGCTGAAGCTATCGAACAACGCCGAACTGACCGTCTACGCCATCCGCAACAACATGGTTTGAGGACTCAGCGGGCGAACATGTCGAGCATGCGCTGCATCAATGCAGAGAAGGGATGCTCGAGCATCGGCAAGGTGACGGCGACGCCGATCAGCCCCACCGACAGCGTGATCGGAAATCCGATCGCGAAAATATTCATCTGCGGCGCCACGCGCGAGACAATGCCCAGCGCCAGGTTGGCGAACATCAGCATCGCGACCACGGGTAACGCAATCCAGAAGGCACTGGCAAACAAGTCGGCACCCAGTTCATGCATGCGGAGTTCCCTGAGCGCCTGCAAAAAGTTCTGGTCGACCGGAAATGCCGTGAAGCTGTGCATGACCGCCATCAGGACCAGCAGGTGGCCATTGAGCACGATAAACAGCAACACCGCCATGTTGTTGTAGAACCGACCCATGGCACTGGACTGGGCGCTGGTGGATGGATCAAAAAACGACGCAAACCCCAGGCCCATCTGGAACCCGACGATCTGACCTGCAAGCTCGAAGGCGCCAAAGATCAATCGCACAGCAAAGCCGATCGCCAGACCGATCCCGACCTGCTGGACCACGGCGCCCAATGCTTCAGGGCCATTGATGTCGATCACCGGCTGATCCGGCATGCTGGCCTGCGCCGCATAGGCAATCAGAAACGCCAGGCCGATCCGGGCCCGGACCGGGAACGCGCGCGACGAAAACACCGGCGCAGCCGTGAACACCGCCAAAACACGGAGAAACGGCCACAGGATCGGAGACAACCAGGCGACGATCTGGGCTTCGGATATCGAGATCACGACCAGGCCTGCGCTGTCAGATCAATGATCCAGGAATCGATTCGATCGTGTGACGGATGAAGTCCACCAGCATGCTCAGCATCCAGGGACCGGCAATGGCCAGTGCCAGCATTGCGGCGATCAGCTTGGGGATGAATGTCAAAGTGGCTTCGTTGATCTGCGTGATCGCCTGAAACAGGCTGATCACCAGGCCCACGACCAGCACGATGCCCAGAATCGGGGCGGCCACCATCAGCAGCGTCAGCAAGGCCTCCTGACCCATCGTGAGCACCATCTGCGCATTCATGCTGGACTCCTTGCCACAGACTCAGGGTGCAAAGCTGGCGGCCAGCGAGCCGATCAGCAGGTTCCACCCGTCCGCCAGCACGAACAGCATCAGCTTGAACGGCAAGGCGACCAACACCGGGGACAGCATCATCATGCCCAGCGACATCAACACACTGGCCACGACGATATCGATCACCAGGAACGGAATGAAGATCATGAAGCCGATCTGGAATGCCGATTTGAGCTCACTGGTCACGAACGCCGGTACCAGCACCCGCATCGGCACTGTCTCGGCGGTCGCGCCCGGCGGCAGCTTGGCCAGCCGAACGAACAGCGACAGGTCCGATTGGCGGGTCTGCTTGGCCATGAACGCGCGCATCGGTACCTCGGCCTTGTCCAGCGCCTGCTCGAACGCGATCGCGTTCTTGCTGTAAGGCAGATACGCATCCTCGTAGACCCGGTCGAGTGTGGGCCCCATGACGAAGACGGTCAGGAAAAGCGACAGGCCGACGATCACCTGATTGGGTGGCGAGGCCTGCGTGCCCAAGGCCTGGCGCAACAGCGACAACACGATGACGATACGGGTGAATCCGGTCATCATCAGCAACACCGCCGGCAAAAACGACAACGCCGTGAAGAACAGCAGCGTCTGGATCGGGACCGAATAGCTGTTTCCGCCCGGTCCTGTGCCTACCAGCAGTGGCAGTTGTCCCGGCGCTGGCGCAATCTGGGCCGACACTGCTCCGTGGACAAGCAACGCAAGCAGCACCAGCAGGCTTCGGAGCAGCCAGTCCGCACGGCGAGTTCCAGCAGTCGTCATGAAGAGATCCGGTGTGTCGAGCGCTCAGGTGCGAGGCACCGTGACCGACAAGGCATCGACCGCACCCGCGCTCGGCCGCGCGTCCGCTGGCGTCGAATGCAGACAGGAGATCGATTGCGCCGTCACACCCAGCACCAGACAGACGCGGTCGTGCGCGGGCCCGACCTCCAAGGTCACCACGCGTTGATGCGGCCCCACGGCCACCGCCGACAACACCCGGCTGACCGCACCATTGGCGGGCCCGGTGGCAACACCACGGCTCTGCAGCCATTTGATGGCCATCGGCACCATGGCCAGCAGCAAGACGAATGCCGCAACGGTAAGCAGGGTCTGCGTCATGTGCCCGATCAACCCTTGTTGATGCGCCGCAAGCGCTCGGATGGGGTCACCACGTCGGTCAACCGGATACCGAATTTGTCGTTGACCACGACAACTTCACCCTGGGCTATCAGATAACCATTGACCAGCACGTCCATCGGCTCTCCAGCCAAGGCGTCGAGCTCGACCACCGATCCCTGGCCCAACTGCAGGATGTGCTTGATCGAGACCCGGGTACGCCCGAGTTCGACCGACAGCTGAACCGGGATGTCCAGCACCATGTTGATGTCATTGACCTGGCCCTCGCCGGTGCCCCCGAACGGCCGCGCCGGACGATCGCCCGACAACACACCACCGGGCGGATCTTCGTCCAGGCCACCATCTTTCTGATCGACCAGCGCCTCGGCCCACTCGCCCGCGTGTTCACCGCCTGCGGCATCGGCGCCGGCGCGCTTGTCATTGCCTTGCGGCTCGTCATTTGCCATGTCTGTCTCCCGTCCAATCCAGGTCGTAGTTCCTCAGGCTCTTGTCGATCCGGATCGCATACTTCGCGTTATGGGTTCCGTACTGGCAATCGAACATCGGGACTCCGTCGATGGTCGCCTGGATGCGCGGTGCGCGGTCGAGCTCGATGAAGTCGCCCGCCTTCATGGCCAGCAGTTGCTCGACCGTGGTACGTGTTCGCGCCAGTTCGGCAACCATCGTGATCTCGACTGCCTGGATCTCATGTGTCAAAACATTGACCCAGCGGCGGTCCACCTCCATGGAGTCGCCCTGCGTCGACGAATACAGCACGTCGCGGATCGGCTCAAGCGTGGCATAAGGCATGCAGAAATGCACGGCCCCGGCGACCTCGCCGATTTCGAGCTGGAACGACGTGCAGATCACCACCTCGCTGGGTGTGGCCACGTTGGCAAACTGGGGCTGCATTTCCGAGCGCTGGTATTCCAGCTCGATCGGATAGATTCCCTTCCACGCCTTTTTGTATTCGTCGGCCACCACCTTGACCAGGCGTGCGATAACCCGATGCTCGGTAGCTGAAAAGTCGCGCCCCTCGATACGGGTCTGGAACTTTCCGGTACCGCCATACAAGGTATCGATCACGCCGAAAATCAGCGCCGGTTCACACACGATCAGGCAGTTGCCGCGCAGCGGTCGAACCGCCATGATGTTGAAATTGGTCGGAACCGCCAGCTCACGCAGAAAAGCGCCGAAACGCTGCACGGCAATCGAGCCGATGGACACTTCCGGCGTGCGGCGGATCAGGTTGAACAAGCCCAGGCGCAGATTGCGCGCAAAGCGTTCGTTGACGATCTCCATGGTCGGCATGCGACCGCGGACGATACGTTCCTGGCTCGAGATGTCGTATGGCCGGACCTCGCCCTTTTGCGCCGCCTGCTCGACTTCCTTCTGGCTTTCGCCGGTCACACCCTCGAGCAGGGCGTCGACCTCTTCCTGTGACAAGAATGATTCACTCATGTTCAATCCTGCGCCAAGTCTTATTGCACGATGAAACTGGAGAAAAGAACACGCTGGACCGGCAGATCTCCTGGCCGCACCTTGTTGCTTGACTTTCGGGATTTCGCTGCGCCGGCTTTCGGCGGCTCGGCCTCTTCTTCGCCCTCCATGCCACCAAACGGGCGCGCCGCCTCGCGCAGGATGTCGTTGGCCAGCTTTTCCTTGCCTTCGCGTTGCAGCATTTCTTCGGACGTCTTCTGCGAGACCAGCAGCAATACGCCACTGCGAATGGTCGGTAGAAACTGTTTGACCGTCTCGGCCGCGGCCGCATCACGCAGCTCGAAAGTGATGCCAACCTGCGCCACCCGCTCGCCGCCCGGGTCGGCAAGATTGACCACCATGTTGTCCAGCGGCAGATAAACCGGTGGCCCGGCCGGGCCCTTGTGCGCGGCTGCCTGCGGCTGCTCCTGATCGTCATAAGCAGCCGCAGCCCGCTGCTTGCTGAGGTAGAGGAAACCACCCCCACCCACCAGCACGACGACCAGCACCAGCAGCAGCACAATCAACAACAACTTCTTGCTCTTGGGTGGCGCAGCGGCAGCTTCAGCAGGTTTGGTAGACACAAATCATCCTCGATGGCACATTGCAAAGAGGATTATTCTGCACCCGTTGTAGTGCGAAGGACCGATAAAGGGCGGGATTCCATGGCAATCCCGGCCTCTGGCGCCGCAATTGCGTGTCAGACGAACAGATCTACGCTTGCGCCAGCAGTTGCCCCGACCGGCGCCGGACGGCCCGTGACAGGTTCGGGCGTCGACACCATTGTGACGGACCGGGCACCCGGTGACTGACCGTCGCGATGGCGCGATTGCGTGTCTTGTTGGGTCGATCCGCCGACAAAACCACCGGACAGCATCAGGCCTTCGCCCGCGAGCAGCTCCTTGAGCTGCGGCATCGCGTCAAGCAACATCTGGCGTGCCTGCGGCTGATCGGTGCGGAATTCGACTACCGCCGAGTCGCCCTTGACAGCAATGCTGACGTCGACCGTCCCGCCCCCAAATGCATCGAGCTGCAACGCGGCGCTCTGCACCCCACGCGACACCCAGTAATGCATTTTCTCGGCCATGGCGGTCGCGGGCGCCGGCGTCATCGCGCCTGGCGCATAAACTGCGCTGGCGCCATGGCTGGTGCCGGCCGGCGTCGCATCACCCCAGGCCACGAAGCCCGGGCTGGTTCCCGGCGCGCTCGACCGGGCCTGGAGCCGCTCCTGATTACGCTGCGGGCTACCGCCTGTACGCAGCCCTGCCGCCGACACATCGAACATCGACGCGAACTGCGGCGCGACGGTGTTGCCCACCGCCCCCGCCTGGGAACCTGCCTGCGGTGCAGCCACAACGGCTTCGGCGGCAATTCGCGCGGCCTCTACCCGTGCCGCGAAATCCCTGGACGAAGCAGTTGGCGCGGGTTTGTCCATCTGCCCCAGCGCACTGTCCGCGGCCAGCTGCTGCAACGACTGGGTGTCGTTGCCGCCGCCAGAGGGCATAACCAGCGGCGCAGCTTCGTCCGCCATCTGCTGTTGGCCGGTGGCCGGGCCGCCGCCTTGCACCCCGGTCCACCGTCCGCCCGCGGACGGATGATTCGCACCAGGCAACGCCGCCGGCTTGCCATCGGCCGGTAGCTGAACCGAAGCCAGCGCAGCGGGTACCGGGACCCCCGTGAGTACGGTGTCGTTCACCAGGACGGCAGCGGTTCGCTGGGCTTCGGCCAGGCCGGCGTCGGCGGCCGTCGCGCCAACTGCCAACACCAACGGGTTGGGCAGGCCTTCGCCCATGGCACCGAGCAAGGACAAGAAAGATACCGCAGCAGCGTCACCGTCGCCCTGTGTGCCGTTCGCGCGGGTGCGACCCGCATCGGCACTTGACTTGCCAACCGGGTTTGATGGGGCTGCGGGTGGACGGATCTCGATACTCATGAATTTCCCCTGTTTTCTCTGGCCGTGGCCATGCGCCGATGCATCAGTGCGGCCAGTTCGTCCGACTGCCGTTGTTCACGCATCGCATGTGTCCGTGCCATCTCGGAGCGGCGCTTGTCCAGCAGACGGGTCAATCCGGCCATCCGGATTTCGATCTCCAGCAACACCTGCTGTGCCGCTTCACGCTGGCGCTGCACACCAGCCATGGCCGCTTGCTGCATGTCGATGGTCTGCTCCAGGCGTTCCATGAACTGGTAATAGTGGCCGACGATCTGCGGTGTCGCACTGGCCTGCGACGCCACCGACCAGCGCCCCGCCGTGTCGGCCGCGTAACTCTGCAGCTGTTCCAGTTGCTGGCGCGCATGTTCGAAGCGGCGTACCACCTGGGCCACCACCATTGCGGCGTCGTCGCGCTGGCGCGTTGCCAAATCGATCGCCACCAGCAGTCCGCTCACGGCGGTCACGAGCGGCTCCTGCACGCAGCCGGCAAACGCGCCCGGGTCACTGGACTACCTCGCCCAGCACCATGGCCATGTCCGTCAGGCTGTCGGGCAAGGTCGCCGGCGCGTGCATGTCCTGCTGCAGGAAAGCCTGCATTGGCTCATGCAAGGTGATTGCGCGATCCATCGCCGCGTCCGATCCTCCGACATACGCGCCAATCTGTACCAGATCACGCCCTTTCTCGTATCTGGCACTGGTGGCGCGAAACCGCCGCGCCATTTCGAAATGGCCGGCCGGAACCACGTTGTGCATCACGCGCGATGCAGACTGCGCAACGTCGATGGCCGGATAGTGGCCGGCTTCGGCCAGCGAGCGCGACAACACGATGTGTCCGTCCAGGATGGCGCGCGCAGCATCGGCAATCGGGTCCTGCTGGTCGTCGCCTTCGGACAGAACCGTGTAAAACGCGGTGATGGAGCCTACGCCATGCAGACCGTTTCCGCTGCGCTCGACCAGTTGTGGCAACTTGGCGAAACACGATGGCGGATAACCCTTGGTCGCCGGCGGCTCCCCGATGGCCAGCGCGATCTCGCGCTGCGCCATCGCATACCGTGTCAGCGAATCCATCAGCAGCAACACATGTTTGCCCTGATCTCGAAAACTCTCGGCGATGGCTGTGGCATACGCAGCGCCCTGCATGCGCACCATCGGCGGCGAATCGGCCGGGGCTGCCACCACCACCGATCGGGCACGCCCGTCATCCCCCAGGATGTCCTCGATGAACTCTTTCACCTCACGGCCCCGCTCACCGATCAGACCCACCACGATCACGTCGGCGCTGGTGTAGCGCGCCATCATGCCCAGCAACACGCTCTTGCCGACCCCCGAACCCGAGAACAAGCCGATGCGTTGCCCGCGCCCGATGGTCAGCAAGGCGTTGATCGCGCGGATGCCGGTATCGAGAACCTCCCGGATGGGCGCGCGGTCCATCGCATTGACCGGACTGCGGTCCAGCGCCACCGGCGCCACGTCGAGGATCGGTCCCATGCGGTCCATGGGTGCACCATGGGCATCCACCACACGGCCGAGCAATCCCTGCCCCAGCGGCAGGCGCAGACGCCCGACGTCGAGGTCCGAATCCTGGTGAGTCGCATGACCGAGTCGCGGCACCGGCACGAAGGCCGCGGCCGGCACCACACTGGCGCCACTGGTCAACCCGTGCACATCACCAGCCGGCATCAGATAAGCCCGATCCTGCGAAAAGCCCACCACTTCGGCCAGCACCGGCGGGAGTGACGGAGAACGAATATGGCACTGGCTGCCCACCGGAATACGCAGACCACTGGCCTCGAGCACCAGGCCTGCCAGCCGGGTCAAGGTGCCGCGTTGCTCCAGGCTGGTGCCCACCCGCACGCGGGCACAGGCGTCCTCGAGCAATTGCTGCCAGGCGGCCGGCTGGTCGGTGACCAATGCGTCAGTCATCCCAGTCCAGATCCAGGCCGAGTTTGGCGACGGCCCTGCGCCAACGCAGATGCAGATCGCCGTCGACCACGGCGCCGGCACTCGATATCCGGCAGCCGCCGGGCGCAATGCTGCTGTCCGGCGTCAGCGTCAGCGAAAGCGACGCGAATTCGGTCTGCAAGGTGTCCTGCAACACATCCATGTCCAGCGGATTGAGGCGGACCACCGCACTTTTGCTGTCGTCACTGAGCAGCTGCAGGCCTTCACGCACGACCGGTAGCACCACATTCGGATTCACCGACAACTCATGGCGCAGAATCTGCCGGGCCACCTCGCAGGCCAGCTCCAGCACGCCCCGCGCCATCACCTGCTGCGACTCGGCCAGTTGCTCCTGGGCCACGAGCAGCAGGTTCGCAAACCGCCCGGCCGCCTCACGTCCCTGGCCATCGATATAGGCCTGAAGCTGTTGCTCGCCCTGCAATACCGCGGTGGCGTGTCCTTGCGCGAATCCGTCGGCAAATCCCTCGGCGTGACCCTGCTCGCGCACGACCTGCTTGAGCGCATGGTCGACTGCGGATTGCCGCGCACGATCGAGTTCGGCGAGTTTGAGCAGATCAGCGTCGACATCACCGAAGTCCCAATGCGTGACGGCGCGGATGTCTTCGCCCGGTATGAAACGTGTCAGATTGCGCATGGTCGTCGTGTTCGCTGCTTACACCATGGCGTCGTCGGCGCCACCTCCGCCCACCACGATCTGGCCTTCGTCGGCGAGGCGGCGAACAGTCTTGAGAATTTCCTTCTGCTGACTTTCGACCTCGGACAGGCGCATCGGCCCCCGCGACTCCAGGTCTTCGCGCAGAGTCTCCGCCGCACGGGACGACATGTTGGACAGGATCTTGTCCCTGAGTTCGGGTTGCGCTCCCTTGAGCGCGGCAATCAGCACATCCGACGCCACCTCCTTGAGCACCGTCTGGATCGCCTTGTTGTCGAGCTTGAGCAGATCGTCGAACACGAACATCTTGTCCATGATCTTCTGCGCCAGATCCGGGTCGTGGCTGCGAATCGACTCGATCACGGTTCCCTCGATATTGGCGCCCATCAGGTTGATCATCTCGGCCGCCGTCTTGATACCACCGAGCGAGGACTTGCGCACCTTGTCGGTTCCCTGCAGAACCTGGAACAGCACTTCGTTGAGGTCTTTGAGCGCCGTCGGCTGGATACCTTCCATCGTTGCGATGCGCAACATCACCTCGTTGCGCTGGCGTTCGCTGAGCAACTTGAGCACTTCGGAGCCGTGGTCGAAATCCAGGTGAACCAGAATCGCCGCGACGATCTGCGGGTGTTCGCTGCGCAGCAGTTCCGCCACCGACAAGGCATCCATCCATTTCAGGCTTTCAATGCCCGATACGTCTCCGCCCTGCAGGATCCGGTCGATCAGCAAGGTGGCCTTGTCGTCGCCCAGGGCGCGCTTGAGCACGTTGCGCACGTAGTCGCCCGCGTCGGCCACCAGCAGGCTCTGGGATGCAGCAACGTCGGTGAACTTCGCCACCACGTTGTCCACCCGCTCGCGCGAAATCGCCTTGGTCCGCGCAATCGCTTCGCCCAGCTTCTGCACTTCCTTGGGCGACAGATGCTTGAACACCTCGGCTGCCTCGGCTTCGCCAAGCGACATCAGCAAGATGGCAGCGTCCTGTAGTCCTTCTTCAGCCATGTGTGTGTTTTACCAGACCGGGCTCAGGCCGGCGCCTCGCTGCCCATCCAGCCCTTGACAATATTGGCCACCGCCACCGGATTCTCGCGCGCCAGCTTGCGCGCGCCCTCCAGCCGCAATTCAGCCTCCGTCGGACCCGGCAAGACTGCCTGCGCCGAATGGGCCAGCAGCGGTGGGCGCTCGGTGCTGTCGGCAACCAGTGCATCGAGTTGGCCGCCTTCCTGCCCCTGGCCATCACCGGCAGCCGCCGCGTCATGCGCCACCGGACGTGCCATCGCCTTGAGTCCCGGACGCACCAGCCCGAGCAACACCAATGCCACCAGCAAAACGGTGCCGATTGGCCAGGCCAGACTGCGGGCCAGATCCTGCATCTCGGGCTGGCGCCACAAGGGCAATATTTCCTCGACCTGTTTGTCAATGGCAAACGGCGCGTTCATCAGGTTCACCGAATCGCCACGCTCCTTGTTGAAGCCGATGGTCTCGCGCACCAGCGCCGTCATCTTCTCGATCTGGTCGGCGGTCAGCGCAACCGAGGTCAGCTTGCCATCGGCGTCCTTGCCTGCCTGGTGGTTCACGACGACGGCTGCACTCAGGCGGCGAACCTGCCCGGTACCGCCGCGCACCACACGCACCGTCTTGTCAACCTCGTAGTTGATGATGGACTCTCGCTTGCCCGCCGCACCGGTCGCGCCCTGGCCTCCCACACCGGCGGCGCCTGCCGCGGCCAGCGTTTGCGCCGGCCCGTTGATAGGCGCAGTTGCGTTGCCGGGCGGTTGATTGGTCACCGCACCCGGCACACCGGATGGTCCGGCCGCCCCGCCGGCTCCGGCGCCGGTCTCCACCAGCTGCTGGCTGCGAATGGCGCTGCTGTCCGGGGTCTGGTTGGGTCGATGGGACTCGGACGTCGATTCGGTCTGCGAGAAATCGATGTCGGCCGTCACCTGTGCGCGTGCATTGCCCTTGCCCACGATGGGCTCCAGGATGTCCAGGATGCGGCGCGTGAAGGATTGTTCGATGTTCTGGGTGTACTGCAGCTGCTCGGCATCGACGCCGCGGGCATCGCCTGAGCCATCGGCCGGGGTGGACAGCAATTTTCCGGTGTCATCGAGCACGCTCACGGCGCTGGGAGACAACTCGGCAACGCTGGAAGCCACCAGATGAACAATGCCCGCAATCTGGGCGCGATCCAGCGAACGCGCCGGATACAGGCTGACCAGCACCGACGCCGACGGCTTTTGCTGCTCGCGGAAAAACCCATTCTGATTGGGCAAGGCCAGGTGGACCCGGGCACTCTGCACCGATGACAAGGCCTGGATCGAGCGCGTCAGCTCTCCCTCGAGTCCACGCTGAAAGGTCAGCCGCTCCTGAAACTGCGTCATGCCGAACCGGTTGGACTCCATCATCTCGAAGCCGGTCACCGAACCCTTGGGCAGCCCCTGGGACGCCAGGCGCAGCCGGGTATCGTGCACCTTGTCTGCCGGCACCAGGATCGCCGAGCCGCCATCAGCATGCTTGTACGGAATATTCATCTGCGAGAGTTGCGCGATGATGGCTCCGCCGTCCTTGTCGGCCAGATTCGCATACAGAACGCGCCAGTCGGGCGAGCCGCCCATGACGATGCCGGCAATCACGATGGCCACCGCAATGACAGCCCCGATCGCCAGGCGCATGCGCTGGCCAGTCCCCAGCCCAGACAAACGCTGGGTCAGCGTGACATTGGCGGGTAGTGTGGCAACAACTGCGTTCATCGAAAAATCCGAAACAGCGTGGCGCAAGGTTGCACCAACGATGTCGTCGATTATTCGGACCCATGGGCAAAACATTAGCCCGATAAGCCCCGCAATCACCCGCCAATTCAATTAACTTGTGCTGGCAGGCGCCGGTAGCATCGATCCGTCAAGGGCATCGCCCCCGGAGAACATCATGGATCTACGTCTGCCACCCGCCAACCTGTCGCTCGGATTGAAGCCGGCCACGCTCACACGCCCTGCATCCGATGGTGCCGTCGGCGGCGTCGCCGGGGGTTTTACCGGCGCCATGAAGAGTGCACTGCATGAAGTCAGCGCGGCGCAGAACCAGTCAACCCGGATGCAGCGCGAGGTTCAGATGGAGAACCCCACCGTCAGCCTGGAAGACACCATGGTGGCCATCCAGAAGGCCCAGATCGGATTCCAGGCCACGCTGCACGTGCGCAACCGGATGGTCCAGGCCTATACCGACATCATGAACATGCAGGTCTGACGTCGGCCGGCCCGGACTCAGTGCAGCATTTGCTGCAGGCCCTCGAACTTCTTCTCGAAATGCGCCATCCAGGGTTCGGCCAGATACCGGATCTGGGCGTCATTGGCCAGGATGCGCAGCATGATGCCCGATTTTTCGGCACGGTTCTCCTTGGGCAATTCCTGGGTGGTAGACGCGTAGCGCAGTTGCTCGATCAGTACGGCACAGGCGCCCTCCAGACGCACCACGCCATCCCAGTCGTCGGACTTGGCCGCATCCAGCATCTGGCTGCTGGCCACTTCGATGGCCCGGTAGTAATCGATCAGTTTCTGACTCATGGTGACTCCGGGGTTTCAGGCTGCCTTGAGGCTCGGCGAAATCGCCACGCCCATCTGTTTCCACCCGGTCGAAATCGGTTCGAGCAGGTTCTGAACTTCGGCCAGCGCAGCATCGTCGTTGCGTGCATTGGCCTGGGTCAGGCGCATGACACAGTACTGGTACAGATCGTGCAGATTGCCCGCAAGTTCCCCACCCTTCTCAAGGTTCAGGCAGCCTCGCAGGCCTTCGTCGAGGATACGCACCGCAATGCCGATCTGATGGCCTTTGGCGCTGATATCGCCCCGCTGCAACGCAGCGCGCGCCATTCCAACTGCCAGCATCAATCCGTCGAACAACATCTCGACCAAGGCATGTGGGTCGGCCTGGTCTACCTGTGTTTCAACACCGATCTTTCTGTAGGCGGTAGCTGAGCGCGAACCAACGGAGTTAAACATGTAGCCATCCAATCTGTGTATGAATTGGTTATCGGCACCTGGCGTAACAACTCAAGCGTATTGTGCCGCTTTGATCCCCCTGGGTGGGGTGATTATCAAGGGCTTTTCGGTCTCAAGTGGCCTGGGCCGGCTGCGCGGCCCGCGCGCAGGCCGCCGCCCGCGGCGTATCGGCGCACGCGCCCTGCTCCCGATCAGTTGGAATTGCCGGCGTTATTCCAGAGCGTGACCTGCTGCGCGACAAAGGCGTTGAGTGCCGTGAGCTGCGCCATGCGTGCGTCCAGCGCCGAGTACTGCTTGTTCAGCCGGGCTTCGACCACGGCGGCACGCTCATTGACCTTTTCCTGCGCATCGGCATTACGCTGGAGCTCCCGCTGCAAGGCCGCCGCCTTGTTGGTCACCGCGCCGCTGCTGGACAACACGCCGCTGGCCAAGGTGTCGAACTTGAGCGCAAATCCATTGGTCAGTGGATTGCTGTTGTTCTTGGTGAACAGATCCTGCAGCCCGGTGCCGCCGTTGGCCGCGGCACTCAGCTTGGCGGTATTGATCACCAGCGATCCGTCGAGTTGCCGCTCCAGCCCGACGTCGGACAGCCGCTGGTAGGCACCGCCGCCCGCGCTGATCGATGACGCCATGTTGCGCAGCACCGATTGCAGCCCGACGATCGAAGAGTCGCCCTGGAACAAGGCGCCGGTCTTGGTGGCTGCGTCGTACTTGGTCAGATCGGCCAGCGTGGCATTGAGCGCGTTGTAGGCGGCCACGAAATCACTCACGTTCTTGACCGCAACCGTCACATCCTCGCTGATGTTCATCGTGACCGGCGACTTCAGCTCTCCCGGTGTACCAAAACCGGTGGTGGTGGTCGCCACCAGCTTGATCGTGACGCCCGGAATGTTGTTCTCCAGCGTATTGGACGCCGAAGTCACGGCCAGCCCGTTGATGCGCGCCCGCGCATCCTGGCCGTATTGCACCGGATTGCCGGCCTGCGCCATGCCATTGGCGCCAGCCTCGGGATCGAACGCCAGGCGCGACAGTCCGGCTTCGTCGCCGGGCAGGCCCGCGTCATCATCGGCCACCTGCATGCGGAATCCCGCCGCCTCGCCGGTCGACTTGGAAGTCAGCACCAGGCGGTCCTGGGTTCCGTCAAAAAAAGCGGTGGCTACCACGCCGGTGCCTGCCGCATTGATCTTGCTCGCGATGTCGGCCACCGTGTCGGTTGCCGCAACCGTCACCTCGACCGGCCCTGTGGCCGCAGGTGTGAAGGAAGCGCCGCTACCGCTCCATGTGCCCAGCTGCAAGGTCAGCGTGCCGGACCCCACGGGCTGCCCGGCGACAAGTTGTGCCGACGACACCGACTGCGTCTTGGCCAGCGCATCGACATCCAGCGTGAACGAGGTTGCAGCCGTCGTGGCCGACGCACTGATGGTGGCGGCTGCCGTATTGGACGAGTTGGCGGTGCGGGCGGCCCAGGCGCCAGTGGCTGAAATTCGCTTGGCGACGTCGGACAAGGCGGAAAATTGCGACTGGATCTTGGCAAACGCCGAGACCTGCGCCTCGAAGTTGGTCGCCTTGGCCTGCAGCGTCTTGAGCGGCTGCTTTTCAAGCGCAACCAGCTGCGACACGATGTTCTTGACGTCCAGGCCGCTGCCGATACCTACCGATGAAATGGTTGCCATGATGTCGATCTCCTGCCCAAATTGCCGCACCCCATTATGGTGAATCCGGCGTCCGCCAATCTGCTGAAAAGCCCCGCAATTCCAGAACACGAAAGGCGGTGACCGGCTTTTCGCCCGTCACCGCCCGGAAAATGCACCGGATCCGCAACGGACCCGGCACTTTTTCGTTTTGCCGCCGTGCTTAACGCAGCAGTGCCAACACACCCTGCGGCAACTGATTGGCCTGGGCCACCATCGCCGTACCGGCCTGTTGCAGGATCTGCGCACGCGACAGGTTCGCGGTTTCCTGGGCGAAGTCGGCATCCTGCACCCGGCTGCGGGAGGCAGACAGGTTTTCAGACGTGGTGCTCAGCGTCGCAATCACCGAGTCGAACCGGTTCTGAATCGCGCCGAAGGTGCTGCGCAAGGTGCTGATGGACGACAATGCCGCGTCTGTCCGCTGAATGGTGTCGTTCGCACCGGCCACGGTCTTGACATTGACCGATGCAATCGTCGTCGTATCCTTCAGGATGTCAAATGCGGCCGAAGCGTAGCCCAAGTTTGCACCATCGGCCGTAATTGCAATCTTCTCTGTTGCTGACAATGTAAGCGTTCCGCCGTTGACCGCAGTTGCGTCCGTCGAAAGATTGGTTGCATTTGCCGCTGTACCGATAGTGCCGTCCCTGAATACAACGCCATTGACCGTGGTGCTGCCACCCGTGCCGGCACTGATGCCGGCGGCGGCATCACCGCCAAGGGTTTGACCAATCGCGATATCGCGACCATCGGCAGCGCTCAACCGCAAAGTCCCCGCATCCAAAGCCGCCGAAACGCCCGTCGTGCTGGAGTTGACATTTATTGCGTCCGCGATTTCTTGCGTGCTCAACGTGGTCGCCAGAACCTTCGCGCTGAATATATTCTGCCCGTTGATGGTCAGCGTATACGTGCCGGCCCCACCCGCACTGGTGACCGCTGCGGCGGTCAGCTCGACGTTGTTCGTGGCTGTGGCAGTAAGCCCAGGCACGCTGGCGGCATTGATGGCTGCGGCCTTGGCAAAGGCACTGCCCACAGATTGACCAGCGGCAGTACCAACAACCGATGCGCCAATTGTCTTGATAGTTCCGGTGCCGACCTGGATCGTTCCAGACCCACCCAAAGCTGTCGTCGTCACCTCAGCCGAGGAAGTGCCTGCCGCGATTTGGCCGATGGCGTTTGCTCGGCTGCTGGTGGTGAGACCAACAGTAATCGTTTCACCGACGTTGGCGCCGACCTGGAAAGTGGCATTGCCAAACGAGCCGTCGAGAATTTTCTGCCCGTTGAACGAGGTTTGGGCGCCAACGCGATCAATCTCCGCAAGGCGCTGTTGCACCTCTTGATTGAGCGCATCGCGGTCGGATGCGGAGTTGGTCGAGTTGGCAGATTGCACCGCCAGTTCGCGGATACGCTGCAAGTTGCTGGTGATTTCGGCCAGCGCACCCTCTGCTGTCTGCGCCAGCGAGATGCCGTCGTTGGCGTTGCGCGAAGCCTGGTTCAGACCGCGGATCTGCGTCGTGAAACGCTCAGAAATCGCCAGGCCGGCGGCATCGTCCTTGGCACTGTTGATGCGCAGACCCGAAGACAGGCGCTGCATGGAGGTCGCCAACGAAGTCTGGGTCATTGCCAGGTTCCGCTGTGCGGTGATCGAATTGATATTCGTGTTGATGATCGAGGCCATTTGAAAAGCTCCTGTAAAACTGGACTACTACGGGTTTGTCGCCAATCCCACCACCGGCCCTTGAACCGGCCGCCTAGACCTGCGCGAACCCCTGTTCTGTGCTGGCCGACGAGTCCGAATCGGAACCCGTTGGTGTTGTCATCGGCGCAGATGCATCCAAACTTGAGAAATATCGGCTTTTCCTGGGCCTTATCGTGCATTACGTGTGCACAAATTCACTTGACAAGGCATCGATTTCGCAAAGACACAGTACGGTTAACGACCGTACCCATGGAAACTTGAGCTGCCATTGACCCCAAAAGCGAAAACCCCCGACCGGAATATCCGATCGGGGGTTTCTGAAGATGTCTGGCCTGGGCGGCCGACGGGCTTATTGCCGCAGCAGGGCCAGCACGCCCTGCGGCAACTGGTTGGCCTGCGCCACCATGGCCGTACCCGCCTGCTGCAGGATCTGGGCGCGCGACAGATTGGCAGTTTCCTGCGCGAAGTCGGCGTCCTGGATCCGGCTGCGCGATGCGCTCAGGTTCTCCGACGTGGTCGTGAGATTGGCGATCACCGATTCGAAGCGGTTCTGGATCGCACCAAAAGTGCTGCGCAAGCCGCTGACCGAGGTCAGTGCCGCATCCACGCGCTGGATCACATTGTTGGAGCCGGCTACTGTCAGCACATTGGCGGTAGCGATGGAGACCGAATCCAGATTGATCGTGGCGTCGGTTGCCGCGCCCAGGCCCTTCGCAGCGGCTTCACCCGTGAAGACGATGTTGGCCTGCGCCGTGAATTTGAGTTGCCCGCTGTTGGTCCCCGCGGCATTGTTTGCCGCGTTCGCCGCGCCAGCAGCCAGCGTGGCGCCAACGACTCCGGCCAGGTAGGTTGGTGTGGTTTCCGTGGCAGGTACAGCCGCATGGGCAGACAGCCCTCCCGCCGACCCGGTGCCGTGCAGCTGACCGATATTGATATCCCGTCCGTCGGCCGCCTCGAGCATCAAGACGCCTCCCGACAACACGGCCGTAACGCCGGTATTGATCTTCTGCGAATTGATCGCATCCGTGATCTGCTGCGACGACAAGGTGTTACCCGTGGTGCCGTCGAAATTCGCGAATATCGGCTGCCCATTGATGGTCAGGCTGTAAGTGGCAGTCGCCACTGGCGTACCGACCGTACCGGTGCTGGTTGTCGCAGCAAGCGTCAATGCCGTGTAAGTCGCGGCCGAAGTGGTCAGGCCGGGCACAGCCGACAGATTGATGGCCTCGGCCTTCGCATAAGCGCTGCCGGCATTCTGTCCCACCGACGTGCCAGCCACCGAGGCACCGATCGGCGTCGCCGCATTCGCGCCCACTGCAATCGTGCCGGCGCCACCGGTCAAAGCAACAGTGCCAACACCGACGGCATTGGTCGAACTGCTGCTCGCGATATTGCCGATCTTGCTGGTCCGCATGCTTGTCGCCAGAGATATGGAGATCGTGTCTCCGACATTGGCCCCCACCTGAAACGTCGAATTGCCGAACGAGCCGTCGAGCAGCTTGAGGCCGTTGAATGACGTCTGGGTTGCCACCCGGTCCATCTCGGCCAGGCGCTGCTGCACTTCCTGATCGAGTGCGGCGCGGTCGGATGCCGAATTGGTCGAGTTGGCCGACTGCACTGCCAGTTCACGGATGCGCTGCAAATTGCTGGTCATTTCGCCCAACGCACCTTCGGCCGTCTGCGAAAGGGAGATGCCGTCGTTGGCATTTCGCGCCGCCTGGTTCAGGCCGCGGATCTGGGTCGTGAATCGCTCCGTGATCGCCAGGCCCGCAGCATCGTCTTTGGCGCTGTTGATACGCAGGCCGGACGACAGTCGCTGCATGGACGTGGCCAGCGAGGTCTGGCTCATCGAGAGGTTGCGCTGCGCGTTGAGCGAGGCAATATTGGTATTGATGATTGAAGCCAATTGAAACTCCTGTTAAGCGGAACGATTCGACAATTTCGGGACAACTGATCCAGGCTGCCAATGCAGAACGGAAAACGGACCCTGGCTGCCGTTTCGAGCCAACCTGCGCATATCACATATTCAGTTCATTCGAGACGGTGTTAAGCGTACGGAAACCACCAAAGTCGAAAAGCCGGATAAGCGACCGGGAATCCGGATAGTTCGGCGCTTAGCACCCGATATCGGAACCGGTCAGCGGCGGGGCAACGATGGATCGCGTGAACTGGCTGGTTTTTGCCCGCCAGATCGCCCCATGGACACGCGTCATTAGCATTTACCTTACACGCCGGGCTACAAAACCTGACACAACACACATCCGTTTGCCGATTCAAGTTTTTGACCCGCCAATCACAATCGGCTCCAGCGATGCAAACGGCGTCCTAGCCCACAGGAGACTTCATGACAAACGACCAGATACTTGCCGAAATCAGGGAAGCCAATCTCACCTATCTGATGCTGGCCCAGAACCTGATCCGCTCGGACCGGGCCGAAGCCTTGTTTCGCCTGGGCATGTCTGAAGAGTCGGCCGATCTGATCGCCAATCTCTCGCCAGCCCAGATTCTCAAGATCGCATCGGGCAACATGCTGTTGTGCCGCTTCCGCGTCGATGACGACATCGTGTGGAACCTGCTCACCAATCACACCACCAGCAAGGTCAACAACGACGCCACCAGCCGCCTGCACGCCAACATCCTGATGTCGGGTCGATTCGCCGAAACCTTGTGAACGTCGCCAGGCCCCGCAAGGGGCCGCAAGAAGACCCGGGTACGGCCCGGCTTCTTCCTGCAAGGTTTCCCTGACAAGCCACCGACCCGGAGAGAAGCACCATGGCCACCAAGAGCGTCCTTAATGAATCGATCGAAATCAGCCGCGCTGTCGCGCTGATCAATCTTGGCGCCCGCCTGCAGGTGCTCGAAAGCGAGACCAGCCTGTCCTACGAGCGCCTGTTGCGCCTGTACAAGGAAGTGGCCGGGCGCTCTCCGTCCAAGGGGCAGCTGCCGTTTTCAACCGACTGGTTCCTGACCTGGCAACCCAATATCCACGCGTCGCTGTTTCTCAACACCTACGAATACCTGTGCAAGGTCAGCGCACTGGAAGATATCGACGCGGTCATGAAGGCCTACAAGCTCTATACCGAACAGATCAGCTGCTGCGATGTGGAGCCGCTGCTGTCAATCACCCGCGCCTGGCGCCTGGTCAAATTCGTCAACAACCAGATGCTGACGATGACACCGTGCTCGCGTTGTGGCGGCCACTTCGTGACCGAACCCTATGAGAACGCACGGCACTTTGTCTGCGGACTGTGCGAACCACCGGCGCGGGCCGGCAAGAGCGCCGCCAGCGGTGGCATTCTGCTGCATTGACGCAGATTTGCCCCGCGATGTGCGCCGGGCAAACCGCCATAAAGGGGCCCATTAAGGGCCCTTTTCGGATTTTGGGCTGCCGATAGTTTCATAGAATGGGTCAACACAACATCGTGCCGATGGACCATCCGTCGGCGTCGCACCCCACACCTGCACCGCAACCATGCTTGTAATCATCGGCTATGTCGTCGCCATGGGGTGCATCTTTGGCGTGTACATCTTCCACGGCGGAAACATCGGCGTCATTCTGACGGCGCTTCCGTTCGAGCTGATCACCATCCTGGGCGCCGCCATGGGCGCCTTCGTCGTCAACAACCAGCCCAAGGTGCTCAAGGCCACCATCGCGCTGATCCCGCAGGCGCTCAAGAGTTCCAAATACACCAAGACGCGTTATCTCGAACTGATGGCGTTGCTCTACGACATCCTGCAAAAAGCCCGCAAGGAGGGGCTCATGGCAATCGAGAAGGACGTCGAGACGCCTGGCGAGTCCGAAATATTCAACAAGTACCCCACGGTGGGCGGCGATCACCATGTGGTGGAGTTCATGACCGACTACCTGCGCATGATGGTGTCGGGCAATCTCAATGCCCACGAGATCGAGTCACTGATGGACAGTGAAATCGATACCCATCACCAGGAAGCGCATGCGCCGATCGCGGCCATCGCCCGCCTGGCGGGTGCCTTGCCGGCGTTCGGCATCGTGGCCGCTGTGCTGGGCGTGGTCAACACCATGGGTTCGGTGGGCCAGCCGCCCGCTGTTCTGGGCGGCATGATTGCCTCTGCGCTGGTCGGAACCTTTCTCGGTATCTTGCTGGCATATGGTGTGGTCGAACCCCTGGGCGGATTGCTGGAGCAGAAATCGGAAGACGCGGCCAAGGAACTGCAGTGCATCAAGACCACGCTGCTGGCCAGCATGCAGGGCTACAACCCAGCCACCGCGATCGAATTCGGCCGCAAGGTTCTGTTCTCCACCGAACGTCCGAGCTTCGCCGAACTCGAAGCCCACGTACGCGGCAAGAAATAAGCCCTACCCCGCCCCGCACGTACCATGGCCACCGACGCCAAGAAGCTTCAGCCGATCATCATCAAGCGCGTCAAGAAAGGCGGCCACGCGGTGCACGGTGGCGCCTGGAAGATCGCCTACGCCGACTTCGTGACCGCGATGATGGCGTTTTTCCTGCTGATGTGGCTACTGGGATCAACCAGCGAAGGCGACAAGAAGGGTTTGTCGGATTATTTTTCCGCGCCGCTGAAAGTGTCGATGATGGGTGGCTCCGGCGCTGGCGCCAGCAACAGCGTCATCCAGGGCGGCGGCGCCGATCTGACGAAATCATCGGGGCAGAACGCGCGTGGCGAGCCCAATGATCCGATTGCGCGCAAGGCAGCATCCGACGCCGCCCGCGCCGAACTGGCCAAGCAGGACAACCGCAAACTGGCGTTGCTGCAGGACAAAATCAGTTCGCTGATCGCCAACAACCCCAAACTGGCCGAATTCAAGGCACAGATCCGGCTCGAGATCACACCCGACGGCCTGCAGATCCAGATCGTCGACGACCAGAGTCGCCCGATGTTCGACGTCGGCAGTGCGCTGGTCAAGGTCTACATGCGCGACATCCTGCGCGAGATCGGCAGCGCACTCAATGGCGTCGAGAACAAGATCAGCCTGGACGGGCATACCGACGCCAGCCCCTACGGCAGCGGTGAACGCGGCTACAGCAACTGGGAGCTTTCGTCCGATCGCGCAAACGCGTCGCGCCGCGAACTGGTGGCCGCCGGCATGCCCGACGACAAGCTGGCCCGGGTGACCGGCATGGCGTCGAGTTATCTGCTCGAGCCGCAGAACCCCTTGAGCCCGGTCAACCGACGCATCAGCATTCTGGTCATGACGCGCGAGGCCGAGGAGCGCCTGCTGGGCCGGGCCAGAACGCCGCTCGATGCCACCACACAGACGGCTGCTGCGCCCGCCATTGCAGCGAGTGGCGCCACCAAACGCTGAGGAGGCCAAGCCGTTTGGTCATAATCGGGCAGTAAACACTGCCAGCCCTTCCCATGCCAAATGCCCTGCGCTTCCTGGTTGTCGACGACTTCTCGACCATGCGCCGGATTGTCTGCAATCTGCTCAAGGACAGCGGCTTCACCGATCTCGAAGAGGCCGAAGACGGCAGCTCGGCACTGACAAAGCTGCGCAACGGCAATTTCGATTTCGTCGTGTGCGATATCAACATGCCCAATGTCAACGGTTTGCAGCTGCTGGCCGAAGTGAAGAAAGACCCGGCACTCAAGCACATTCCGATCCTGATGGTGACCGCCGAAGCACGCAAGGAAGACATCCTGCTGGCGGCGCAGCTCGGCGCTGCCGGTTATGTCGTCAAACCCTTTACCAAGGCGATTCTGGAGGACAAGGTGATCTACATCCTCAAGAAGCTCGGCCTGCAATAGCCGGCATTTCAGTGCGCCGACAAGGCGCAAACCCCGCCCCCAGGGCAAGGGCGCAATTGCGTCGGACGCCAGAGCCGCAAGGCCGGCGAAGTGACCTGTCATAAGCTGCCTTTTCAGGCTTTAGTTTGCGCGTTCGCTGCAGACAATGACAGGGTCCTCACATCCCGCACGTCATGGAATCGAACAGCCAGGACCGGAACCTACCGGCCACCGAGCGCAAACTGCAGAAAGCCATCGACGATGGCCAGGTCACGCGCTCGCGCGATCTGGGTCATCTCGCCGTGCTGGGCGTGGGCGCGGTGACGCTGATGGTGCTGGCCCCGATCATGTTGGAGCGCCTGCAATTGCACATGACCCGCCAGTTCTCGTTTGATGCGACCACCTTGCGTCTGCCCGGCACCATGCTGGACCGGCTGCAGGACATGGCGATCTGGGGCCTGATCGGCAGCGCGGCTTTTGCCAGCGCCATCATCGTGGCCGTGGTACTGAGCAATGTGGCCGTCGGCGGCTGGGTCAATTCATCCAAACCGCTGGTGCCCGACATCAGTCGGCTCAACCCGCTGACCGGTTTTGGCCGACTGTTCACCAAGGACAAACTTGCCGAGGTCGGCAAGATGCTGCTGATTGTCATCGTCTTGTCGATCATCGGCACCACCTACATGGCCATGACCATGCAACCGGTGGCTGCGATGGTCATGCAGCCTTCGGTGGCGGCACTCAAGTACCTGAGCGACTGGCTGACCACCGGATTGGGACTGATGCTGCTGTTGATGCTGCTCGTGGCGACCATCGACGTGCCGCTGCAGAAGTTCCTGCACAAGTCGCGCCTGAAGATGTCGCACCAGGAATTCAAGCAGGAGCACAAGGAATCCGACGGCAATCCGCACATCAAGGGACGCCAGCGCCAGCGCCAGCGCGAACTCTCGCAAAGCGGCAGCGTCGCCGCCGTACCCAAGGCCGATTTCGTCGTGATGAACCCGACCCACTTTGCGGTGGCCATTCGTTACGACGAAAAGACCATGGCCGCGCCGCAGGTCATCTCCAAGGGCGCCGACTTGCTGGCCATGCGGATCCGGGATCTGGCCCGCAGCCATTCGATTCCGGTGCTGCAGTCGCCGATGCTGGCGCGGGCGCTGTATGCCAACGCCGAAATCGGCCAGGATATTCCGTCCAACCTTTACACCGCGGTGGCGCAGGTGCTGGCCTATGTCTATCGGCTCAGGGCTGCGCTGCGCGGCGAAGCGCCGATGCCTGGCGAACCACCCGAACCAGAGGTTCCGCCCGAACTCGACCCGCAATCGCGCACTGCGCAAAGAACGCAATGAACCCCTACCTCAAGAGTCTGCAGGCCACGCTGGGTCCGTACACGACCTTCGCCAAGGGCGCTGCCGCTCCCGCGCTGGTCATCGCCGTGCTGGCCATGATGGTGCTGCCCCTGCCGCCGGGATTGCTGGACGTGTTCTTCACGATCAACATCGCGGTGGCGCTGATGGTGATGATGGTCGCCGCCTATATGCTGCGCCCCCTGGACTTCGCGGCATTCCCTGCCGTGCTGCTGCTCACCACGCTGATGCGCCTGTCACTGAACGTGGCCTCGACCCGGGTTGTGCTGATGGACGGCCATACCGGCCCCGGTGCAGCCGGTGCCGTGATCGAAGCCTTCGGGCATTTCCTGATTGGCGGCAACTTCGCCGTGGGCCTGATCGTGTTCCTGATCCTGGTGGTGATCAACTTCGTCGTGATCACCAAGGGTGCGGAGCGCATCGCCGAGGTGTCGGCGCGTTTTGCCCTCGATGCGATGCCAGGCAAGCAGATGGCGGTGGACGCCGATCTCAACGCCGGAACCATCGACGAAAAGGAAGCCAAGCGGCGCCGCGCCGAGGTGTCGGAAGAAGCCGACTTCTACGGATCGATGGACGGCGCATCCAAGTTCGTGCGTGGCGACGCGGTGGCAGGCATCCTGATCCTGCTGATCAACATTCTGGGCGGCTTCACGGTCGGGGTTTTGCAGCACGGCCTGAGCGCAGCGCAGGCCGCCGACACCTACATCCTGCTGGCCGTCGGCGACGCGCTGGTAGCACAGATCCCGGGCCTGCTGATATCGGTGGCTGCGGCGATGGTGGTCTCGCGCGTGGGCAAGGACCACGACCTGGGCCGCCAGATCGTGCGCCAGATGTTCGTCTCGCCACGGGTGCTTGGCATCGCCGCCGGCATCCTCTTCGTGCTGGGCGTGATTCCCGGCATGCCACACCTGGTGTTCCTGTCGGTCTCGGCCGTGCTGGGTTATATCGCCTGGGTGCTGGCGCACCAACCGCCGGCGGCCGAACCCGAGACGGCCAGCGACGCCGTGCCGGTCAACGACGGCGAGGCCAGCTGGGACGATCTGCAACCGGTCGACCAGTTGGGCCTGGAGCTGGGCTACCGGCTGATCGCACTGGTGGACAAGACGCGCCAGGGTGACCTGCTCAACCGGATCAAGGGCGTGCGCCGCAAGTTTGCCCAGGAGGTCGGTTTCCTGCCTCCTGCCGTGCACGTGCGCGATAACCTGGAGCTCAAGCCCAGTGGCTACCGCATCACGCTGCGAGGCGTCATCGTCGGCGACGGCGAGGCCTTCCCCGGCATGTTCCTGGCCATCAACCCGGGCGGCATCACGACACCGCTGATCGGCACCGCCACCACCGATCCGGCGTTCGGCCTGCCGGCACACTGGATCGACGACAGGCAGAAGGAAGCGGCGCAAATGGCCGGCTTTACCGTTGTTGATTCCGAGACCGTGATGGCCACACATTTGTCACACTTGATGCAGGTGCAGGCCTCGCGTTTGCTGAGCCGCACCGAGACCCAGCAACTGGTTGACCATGTCGCCAAGCTGGCGCCCAAACTGATCGAGGAAGTCGTTCCAAAAATGGTCTCCATCGCCGTGTTCCAGAAAGTCCTGCAGCTGTTGCTGGACGAGTCGGTGCACATCCGCGACATCCGCACCATCGTCGAATCGCTGGCCGAACATGCGGCCACCATCAGCGACCCGGCCGAGCTGGCCAAGAGAATCCGGGTTGCCTTGTCGCCGGCCATCGTGCAGCAGATCTACGGCCCGTCGCGCGAACTCAACGTGATCGCCATCGACCCGCCGCTCGAGCGTCTGCTGGTGCAGGCGCTGGGCAATGCCGCCGGGCCGGCGCTCGACCCCGGTGTCGCCGACATGTTCACCCGCACGGCAGCCGAGATCGCTCTGAAGCAGGAGGAAAGCGGCGTACCGGCCTGCCTGCTGGTGCCGGACCCGATCCGCAGCGCCATCGCAAGACTGGTCCGCCGTGTGGCGCCACGCCTGCAGGTGCTGGCCCACAGTGAAATTCCCGAGACCCATACGATCCGAATCGGACCTATCCTGCGAGGTGCAGCATCATGAACATCCAACGATTTACCGGCGCGACTTCGCGCGAGGCGCTGGCCAAGGCACGCCATGCCTTTGGTGACGGCACGCTGATCCTGTCCAACCGGCAGACCCCGTTGGGTGTCGAAGTGATGGCAACCACCGAAGACAGTGTCTCCACGCTTGACGTGCGGGCCCATGCCCCAGCCCCGCAGCGGCAGGCGCCGGCGGCAGCAGCTGCGCCAGCCCCGGTGCCGGAGCACGTGGCAATGGCACGTGCCTTGCCCGAGTCGCACCAGCAGGTGGCACAGGACACTGCGCAGATGGCGATGAGCACGCTCTCGTTCCAGGACTATGTGCGCGAGCGCATGCTGCGCAAGCGCCAGACGGAAAACCCGGTGGCAGCCGAGGAGCTGGGCCTGCGGGCACCGCGGCCAGCCGCGCCGGCTCCCGCACCGGCACCGGCACGCACCAGTGCCGCCTTCCAGCTACGGCCAGCCCCGACAAGGCCTGCCTCTCCGATCGCGGTATCCGCTGCGGCCGGTCCCGGCGTGGGCGCACGCAGCATTGCCGACGAACTGCAGGCGATGCGCGACCTGATCGAAGACCGTTTCAACACCTTCGCCTGGCTCGGACAGACACGGCAGAACCCGATCCAGGCCAACCTGATGCTCAAGCTGGTGCGCGCCGGTTATTCACCGGCGCTGGCACGCGCCATCCTCGAGCGCATGCCCGAAGCGCTGGCGGCGCCCGAAGCCATGCACTGGATGATGGAGGCCATCCGGCGCAACATCCACACCGGCGACAGCGAGGTACCGCTCTACCAGGAAGGTGGCATCTATGCCCTGGTCGGCGCCACCGGCGTCGGCAAGACCACCACAGCGGCCAAACTGGCGGGCCTGTGCGCAGAAGTTCACGGCGCCGCTGGCGTCGGCCTGATCACACTCGATACCCAGCGCGTCGGCGCCCATGCCCAGCTGCGTGAACATGCGCGCGGCCTGGGGCTGGTTGCGCATCTGGCGCACGATCGCGCCGCGCTGCAGGATCTGCTGGGCCTGTTCGCTGCCAAGAAAATGGTGCTGATCGACACCACCGGGCTGGCTCCGCGCGATCCGCGCAAGAACGACTCGCTCGATGTGCTCGACCTGCCGGGCGTACGCCGCCTGCTGGTACTCAACGCAGGGACCCAGGGCGATACCCTTGATGAAGTGGTGGGCGCGTTCAAGTCGGTCGAGGCCCAACCCACCGTGTTGTCCAAGATCGACGAAGCGGTCAAGCTCGGGCCGGCACTGGATGTGGCGATCCGCCACCAGCTGGTGCTGCGCGGTGTGACCAACGGCCAGAAGGTGCCCCAGGACTGGGACCTGGCCGACGCCGGCGAACTGGTGCGCGCGTCCATGCGCACCACCAGCAAATCGGCATTCGATCCCCGTGCCGCCGATCTGGGCTTCCTGTTCATGTCGCCCGAACAAGGCGCAGCCGGCAGCACCCATGCCAGTCACTGATGCAGGAACAGGCCAACACCACAGCAACGCCATTGCGGGGGCCCTACTTGCGCTACCATGAGTCCACAGCCAGCATCCGGTCTGCCACGGCAGTGCCGACGGGGGAATTTTCGATGTATACCGCCAAGGGCCAGCTTGACCGCAACGCGCTGATCCGACAATACCAGCCACTGGTGCGCAAGCTGGCCCATCACATGATGGCCAAACTGCCCGCCAGCGTGCAGGTCGACGACCTGATCCAGGTCGGCCTGATCGGTCTGTCGGAAGCCCTGACCCGGTACGAAGCCACTCAGGGCGTGCAGTTCGAGACATTCGCCACCCAGCGCATCCGTGGTGCCATGATCGACGAGCTGCGCGAGAACGACTGGATGTCGCGCGGTTCGCGCAAGAGCCAGAAAGACATCGAACAGGCGCTGCGCCGGCTCGAGCATCAGCTCGGCCGCAGCCCGCTCGAATCGGAAATCGCCCAGGAACTGGGCATGAGCCTTGCCGACTACCAGACCTTGCTGGGCAAGGTCCGTGGCACCCAGCTGGTCTACCTGGAAGACATGTCCAGGGGCAGCGACAACGAGGAGGGTTTCCTCGAACACCATGACGTGGCCGACGACGCGGGCGATCCGATGGCCGTGTTGCGCGACCAGCGGCTGCGCGAGTCGCTGGTGGCCGCGATCAAGAACCTGCCCGAACGCGAACAGTTCGTCATGAGCATGTATTACGAGCAGGACATGAACCTGAAGGAGATCGCGGCGGTCCTGGGTGTGACCGAGTCACGCGTTTGCCAGTTGCACAGCCAGTCGATCGCCCGCCTGCGGGCCAAGATGCGCGCGCACTGAGCACCAGGTGCGCAGCGTGCGCGGCGCGGCACCGGCAGTGCCAGACCCAAAGGCCAGACGGCCTGGGTCAGAAACAACGAACGGGATTCAGAAGCTGCGGAAAGCAGCGGCTCTGCCGTTGCCACCACGCGCGTACCGCGCCAGGGCACCGGAATACGTGGCGGCACGGGTCTGCGGCACCAGCGACTGCAGCGACTGCTCGACCGCTGCCGAGCGGCGCAGCAAGGCTTCGCGCTGCATGGCGATGTCGCGCGCCACACGAACCAGCCGCTCGCGCAGGCCTTCGGCCATACCGGAAACACCATCGACACCGCGCAATACCAGCGCCAGCGCATGGGCACTGTCGTGCAGATCGCGCGTGGCCGACTGGACTTGATCGGGCACCCCCTGCATCAGCGCCAGCCCGGTAGCGGCAACGCTGCGCTCGGCTTGCGCCAGCGCTTCCTCGATATCCGGGTGCAAGGTGAACAGAGGCATGGCGCTTCTCGGGATCTGGATCAGAAAAACGCGCCGGCCCCGTTTATGAGGTCGTGCGCTGCAGCATTTCCCGTGCATTGGCGAGCAATTTGTCGGCAATCGCACCGGGATTCACGGTATAGGTCTTGTCAGCAATCGCCTGGCGCATCGCTTTGACTTTCTCGACGTCGACATCGGGCTCGGTCGCACCGGTTTTGTCCAGCCCCCGTGCCAGCGCTGATACCGTCACCGAGGCGCTGGGCGCCTTGCGTTCACTCCGTGCAGCATTGGCCAGTTCCGCACCGGCCTTGGCGGCGGCGGATTGGTTATTGGACGAAATAGCAACGGACGGATCGTTTGGCTGGCCGATTTTCATGATGTTCCCCACGGCTGTGACAGACACAGCATCGTACGATAGCTATCGGCCGGAGAGCGGGAAACTTGAGCCATTACTGCCAACAACACACGAAATCACAGGTTGACCTGCACTGTACGCATGTCCAGAACCAGGCCGGAGACCACGCGGCCATTGTCAACCCGCACGCGTGCCATTTCACCCACAACTCCGGCCGACAAGGCCTGTCCGCCCGAAGTTACCTGAAAACCTGGCCCCTGGGCGACGATACGGACCATGGATCCGGCCTGAAACACCTGTGACGGCCTGACCATTCCATGGCGCAGCACCATTCCGGTGCGCAGCGCACGGGTCGCGGTCTGTCCCACCCACATTTCCGGATCGGCCAGCACCGATTGGTTTTCCTGCGCCCAGTCCACCTCGGCCAGCACCGCATCGTCCAGTTGCAAGGTAGCGCCGGCAGCGACGTCGTTGCGCATCACCCAGGTCTGGCCCATCGCCTGCACCTGCACCGGCAAGAACACGTTCCAGCGCGACGCGCCATCGATGCAGCGCAGACCGATGCGGGTCTTGCCCCACAAGCGGGTGCCGATCGGCATATAGGGTTCCACCTGGGCACACGGCGCCAGCGCCAGCCGGCTGTCCAGCGCGCCGACCTGCACCGCCATGCGCAACGGTGCCGCACCGGTCGGGCGTGCACTGGCCACCGCCTTCTCGATCCAGGCCTGGCTCTCCTGCGCGATCAGGCTGGCTTGATCCTGCGCTTGCGCTTGCGCCAGCGCACCAAACACGACGATCAGACACAAGGCTGCGCCGGCACTGCGCAGCAGGGCGCGGAAAAGGCGGAGATTCACAGACATGGCAGCAGTCGACTTTTTGGCATGGGACTACTTTAGGCCGGACCCCGGCAGCCAAAAGCGCTCAAGTGCAGGCGGAAACCCGTCTTATTCCGGCTATCGAAGCCCTCAAGCTTTTCCATAATCGTTTCACGCCCCGGCCTTGCCGACCGCCATGGCGACCGAAACGATGAAGAGAGGTGTTGTTCCATGTTTGCCCAACTGACCGCCGGACTTGATTTCCAAGCCACAGCGCTGAGCCTGCGGGCCGAGCGCCAGCGCGTCATTGCCAGCAACATCGCCAACTCCGACACACCCGGCTACGCCGCCCGTGACATCAACTTCAAGGACGCGATGGCTGCGGCCACCGGCCTGGGCGGCCCCACCATCGCCCTGGCAACCAGCAGCGGACGCAACCCGGCGCATATCCCGATCCCGGGCAATGCAAGTGCATCGGGCGGCACACCGGCCAGCCTGGGCTACACCGTGCAGACCCAGCCCGCCATGGACAACAACTCGGTCGATCTGGATCGCGAACGCGCCAATTTTGTCGACAACGCCGTGCGATACGAATCCACCTTGCGATTCATTAACGGCTATTCCAAGACGATCTTGAGCGCGATCCAGGGTCAGTAAGCACCAAGACGACCAAGGAGGCACACCATGTCCATGTTTTCCATCTTCGGGGTATCGGGCAGCGCAGTCAGTGCGCAGTCCCAGCGCCTGAACGTGGTGGCCAGCAACCTGGCCAACGCCGATGCGGTCGCCGGCCCGGACGGCCAGGCCTACAAGGCACGCCAGGTGGTGTTTCAGACCGTGCCGATGGGCAGCGACAGCGCCGCCGGCGTCAAGGTGCGTTCGGTCATCGAGAGCGAAGCGCCGATGCACAAGGTACACAACCCGACCCACCCGATGGCCGACGCCCAGGGCTACGTCACGCAGTCCAACGTCAATACGGTCGAGGAGATGGTCAACATGATTTCGGCCTCGCGCGCCTACCAGAACAACGTCGAAGTCATGAATACCGCCAAGTCCCTGCTGCTCAAGACGCTGCAGATGGGCCAGTAAACGTTACCCGAAGGTCCCACCATGTCCAGCACCACCGCTATCGCCGGCACCAGCTCCACAGCGGCTACCAGCAGTACGACGACGTCCAGCACCAATCAGGCCAACTCAGAAGACCGTTTCCTCAAGTTGCTGGTCGCGCAGTTGGCCAATCAGGATCCGATGAACCCGATGGACAACGCCCAGATGACCTCGCAGATGGCGCAGATATCGACGGTCTCGAGCATCGAGAAGACCAACGCGTCACTGGCCGGCCTGGCCGGGCAACTCGCGGCCATGCAGACCCTGCAGGCGGGCTCGCTGGTGGGCCGCGATGTGCTGGTCGAAGGCAACCGGCTGCCGATTGCCGATGGCAAGGCCACCGGCGCCATCGATCTGGATCTGCCGGCGGACAAGGTTGTCGTCGAGGTGCTGAGCGCCGGCGGCCAGGTGCTGGAGTCGTTCAACCTTGGCGCCCTGAAAGCCGGACGCAACTCCTTCGAATGGGATGCGACAACCCACACCAACGCCGAAGGCCTGAGCTACCGGGTGACGGCCACGCAAGGCAAGACGGTCGTGACCCACCGCACGCTGGTACAGGACGCGGTGGTCTCGGTTGGCTCGGACAACGGCCTGATGCAGCTGCAATTGCGCCATCTGGGCAATGTCGGCTACGACACGGTCAAGACGATTTTCTGAGACCCGGCAACGTCATCACGCGCCCCCCCACAAGCACCCAACGATTCCACAGGACCTTCACACCATGTCATTCCAAACCGGACTCTCTGGCCTGAACGCTGCCAGTCGCAACCTCGACGTGATCGGCAACAACATTGCCAACGCCAATACCGTAGGCGCCAAGGTCGCACGCGCCGAGTTCTCGGAGATCGTGGCCGCCTCGACGATTGCCGCCAACGGACGCACCGAAGGCATCGGCGTCGAAGTGGCGACGGTGTCGCAGCAATTCACGCAAGGCGCGGTCAACCTCACCGGCAGCGCCCAGGACATCGCGATCAACGGCTCAGGCTTTTTCCGGGTCACCTTGCCCGATGGTTCGGCCGCCTATACCCGTGCGGGCGAGTTCAAGCTCGACACCCAGGGCAATATCGTGACCAATGCCGGCGCCAAGCTGATGGGATATCCGACCTCGGTCGACGGAGTTGCCACCAGCAGCACGCTGCAGCCGATGCAGTTGCCCACCTCGTCACCGATCCCGGCTCGCAGTACCACCACGATCGCCGCCGAGTTCAACCTCAATGCCTCGGCACCGGTCTGGAATGCGTCGGTGCCCAATGTGGCGCTGACCACGTATGGCACCTCGCTGAACACCTACGACTCCCAGGGCTCGGCCATCCCGACCTCGGTCTACATGCGCAAGACAGCCAACGACACCTGGCAGGTCTTCACCGACCCGACCTCGGATGCGACCGCCACCGCCACGCTGGCCGCAACGCTGACGTTCGACGTCAACGGGCAGCTGGTCAGCTCCGTACCGGCCACACCAACCGTCAGCATCGCCTCTCCCAACCCCTCGATCGGCACCATCAACCCCACGCTCGACTTCTCCAAGGCAACGCAATACGCCACTGCCTTCGCGGTCACCGACCTGACGCAGGACGGTTATGCGCCGGGCGATTTCGTGGCCATGAGCATCGGCGAGAACGGCGTCATCTCGGCGCGTTACTCGAACGGGCAGACCCAGGCCACCGGCCAGATCGCGTTGGCCGACTTTCGCAACGTGCAAGGCCTGCGCCCGACCGCCAATGGCAACTGGGTCGAGACCGTCGCATCAGGCCAGCCGATCATCGGCGAACCCGGCGCCGGCAAGTTCGGCGCACTGCGCTCGGGCGCGCTGGAAGACTCGAACATCGACCTGACCGCCGAGCTGGTCAACATGATGACCGCGCAGCGTACCTACCAGGCCAATGCGCAAACCATCAAGACCCAGGACCAGGTCCTGTCCACGCTGACCCAGCTGCGCTGAACCCACTGCCCGCTGGAATCTGACCCTCACCTGACCAGGCCCCATCATGGATCGACTCATCTACACCGCAATGACCGGCGCCAACGCGGCCGCGCACCGGCAGACCGTGTTGTCCAACAACCTGGCCAATGTTTCCACCAACGGTTTTCGCGCCGAACTGTCGGCCTACCGTGCCGTTCCGCTGCGTGGCGACGGAGCCACCACGCGGGTGTTCGCACTCGAGGCAACATCCGGCCATCTGGAAGCGCCCGGTCCATCGCAGACCACCGGCCGCGCGCTCGATGTGCGGGCCACCGGCAATGCCTGGTTCGCCGTGCAAGGGCTCGATGGCACCGAAGCCTACACCCGGGCCGGCGCGCTGCAGACCAGCGCCGACGGTACGCTGCAGACGATCAATGGACTGACCGTGTTCTCGGACGGCAGCACGCCCCTGGTGGCGCCGGTCGGCGCGGAAATCTCGATTGCGCCCAACGGAGACATCAGCGCCAAGACGAGCGGCCAGCCCAGTACCGTGGTCGGCCGGCTCAAGATGGCCACGCCCACCACCGACGATCCGCTCAAGCGCGGTGACGACGGACTGTTCCGCACCGCCACCACAGATCCCCTGCCGAACGACCCGCTGGCGCGCCTGCAAAGCGGCGCACTCGAAGGCTCGAACGTCAGCCCGATCGAGACCATGGTCGGAATGATCCAGACCGCACGCCAGTTCGAACTGCAGATGCGCCTGGTCCAGACCGCTGAATCCAACGACCGCTCGGCCGGGCAATTGCTCAGCCTGCAGGGCTGAGCCAGACCCGGCTCGACACAGAACAAAGGAACCCTCCCATGATCAATTCGTTGTGGATATCCAAGACCGGCATGGAAGCCCAGCAGACCCAGCTCGATGTCATCTCCCATAACC
>JAGPBF010000013.1 GCA_018063505.1 Rhodoferax sp. | reverse complement strand
GGCCCACCTCGGCATTGGCGGCTTTCCAAGGCACACTGCCGGTTTCAACGCCCCGGGGTGTATCGACGAAGACCGAGCGGTACAGCACTGCGGGCACCGGACTCGCCGGATCGGGGGCTTGCGGCTGTGCGATGACGGCGAACGGCAGAAATGCCGCCAAACCAAAACAGATAAATGATGTCTTCAATGCTGACTCCAAACAGCGGGTAGATGGTCGACAGACCACCGGCGTGCGCGATGTTTTCACCCTTGGCGGGTTATCGCGGACGAACTAAGGCTAGGGAGTCAGGCTTCTGGCGGCTTCAGGGCCGGCGCGCGGTCGGCGCTGGTGAAGCCGGTGGCCGCAAACAGCGGCAAGGCCGGGCGCGATTGCCCGGCATATGGAAACTGAACCACCTCCAGCACGGCAACCGTGTGGCAGGTCTGGCACATCGCACAGACGCCGCAATGCGCGGCGTCATTCGAGCTGTCGGCGTCGTTCGGGGCCATGTGGCCAGCACAGTCGTCGGCAGCGGTATGGATCGCCTCGGGCGCCGGATGGGCGTGCGCGTCAGTCGCGGCGCCACCATGTCCATGGTCTGCCACGGCTGCATGCACCATCGCATGGTGCGCCGGCGCAGGGAGCGACATCTGTGTCGCCATGGCGTCGCCAACCCATGCGCGCAATGGCAGCAGCAGGATCAGCAAGACATATAAGCACCGGCGCATGCAGTAATGATAACCAGTGGCAGGAAAAGTTCACGTGATGTGGACAAATTGCGGCATCGGCGATGAGCGCCGGAGCCGGCGGCGGCATCTCCGGTCGGCCGGTTCCGGCCGGTGGGGTCTTCCAGTGCGTCAGCCTGCCGAATGGCACGGCGTGCACGTGGATAATCGATCGGACGATGACCACCGAGCACGCCCCACCACTATCCGACAACCTGGCAAACACCTGGTGGGCCGGCACCGATGCCATCACCGATGTCGCAGGCATCGAGGCCGGCCAGTTCACCGACAAGCGCCGGCCCACCGGCTGCAGCGTGCTGATCGCGCGCGACGGTGCCGTCGCAGGTGTCGACGTGAGGGGCGCGGCCCCCGGCACCCGCGAGACCGACCTGCTGCATCCGTCGAACCTGGTCGACAAGGTGCATGCGATCCTGCTCGCAGGCGGCAGCGCCTGGGGTCTGGACGCGGCAGGCGGCGTGATGCGCTGGCTTGAAGAGAACGGCATCGGCCTGCCGGTGCATTACGGACTGGTGCCGATCGTGCCGGCGGCCGTCTTGTTCGACCTGCCGGTCGGCGACGCACGTATCCGGCCCGATGCGCAGGCAGGATACCAGGCCTGTGTGGCGGCCAGTCGCCAGCCCCCCGCCGCCGGCAATGTCGGCGCCGGCGCCGGCGCTTTGGTCGGCAAGCTGTTCGGCATCGCCGGCGCCATGAAAGGCGGCATTGGCAGCGCCGCGCTGACGCTGGACGGCGTCACGGTTGGTGCTTGGGTCGCCTGCAACGCGCTGGGCGATGTGGTCGACCCGGCCACCGGCCAGGTGCTGGCCGGCGCCCGCAGCGACGACGGCCGTTCGCTGCGCGACATCCGCCGCGCGATCATCGCCGGTGAAAAGCCCCGCCCCTTGCTGGCCGGCACCAACACCACGCTGGGCATCGTCGCTACCGACGCGGTTCTCACCAAGGCCCAGGCCCACCGGCTGGCCCAGGTCGCCCACGACGGACTGGCGCGCGCGATCAACCCGGTGCACACCATGTCCGACGGCGACACGATGTTCGCCATGGGCACCGGCAAGTCGGGCCAGCCGGCAGCGATGATGCAACTGGCCACGCTGGCCGCCGAGGTGACATCACGCGCCGTGGTGCGGGCCATCCTCGCCGCACGCGGCATCAGCATCGGGACCCAGCACTGGCCCGCGGCCGGCGACCTGACCTGCGCCGGTCGGAATTGACAACATGCCGCGGACGATTCGCTACACACTGCTGTCGCTGCGTGAACTGATCGTCTCGGCCGGGCCGTTCATGTTGCTGGCCATTGCCTTGCTGGCCTTGGCCTACTGGTGGCTGGACCCGATTCCCCCCAAACAGGTTCGCCTGGCCACCGGCCCGGCCCAGAGTGCTTATGCGGAATTCGGCACGCGCTACAAGAAAGCGCTGGCCGCCAGTGGCATCGAGGTGGTGCTGGTGACCAGCGACGGGTCGTCGGCCAATCTGCGCATGGTGCAGGAAGGCCAGGCCGACCTGGGATTCGTGCAGGGCGGAAGCCGCAAGCCATCGCAAGACGATGGCAACTCGCCGCTGTCGCTGGGCAATCTTTTCGTGGAGCCGGTTTGGCTGTTCTACCAGCAGCAGGCGGCGCAAAAGATCAACCCGGGCGGGACCCTCGACAGCCTGTCCGAACTGGCAAAGCTGCGCATCAACGTGGGCACACCGGACAGCGGCGTGCCCACGCTGATGGCCTCGCTGTTCGACTTGAACCGCCTGGAGACCGACAGCCTGCAGCTGTCGCGGATGGGGCAGACCGACGCCACCGTGGCCTTTCTGGACGGCAGCATCGATGCGCTGGTATTCGCGTCGGCCCCCGAGTCGCTGATGGTGCAGATGCTGCTGCAGACGCCGGGCGTGAAGTTGATGGATTTCGCGCAAAACGAAGCTTATTCGCGCCGCCTGCCGTTCCTGGCACCGGTGACCTTGCCGCGGGGTGTGGTCGACCTGGCCGCCGATGTGCCACCGGCCGATGTCCATCTGGTGGCCACCACCACCACGCTGCTGGCCCGCCCGGACCTGCATCCGGCCATATTGCAATTGTTTGCCCAGGCGTCGCTGCCGATCCACGGCAGCGCCGGCTGGTTCAGCCGATCGCGCGAATATCCGCTGGCGGCGAATGCCGAATTTCCGCTGGCCAAGGAGGCAGAACGCACGATCCGCAACGGGGTTCCACTGCTGCAGCGCTACCTGCCATTCCAGCTGGCCAACCTGCTCGAGCGCATGTGGTTGTCGCTGGGCATCATCCTGGCGCTGTTGCTGCCACTGTCGCGCATCGTTCCGCCGCTGTACGAATTCCGCATCCGGTCGCGGGTGTTTCGCTGGTATGCGCAGCTGCGTGACATCGAGGATCGGGTCGGCGAGGGCACCGACTCCAACCGCGAACTGTTGCAGGAGCTCGACCAGCTCGAATTGCGTGTCGGCAAGGTCGTGGTTCCGCTGTCGCATGTCGACGAACTGTATGCGCTGCGCAACCATATCGAACTGATCCGCCAGAAGTTGTCGCGCTGACACGGTGGCGCCCGATGCCGTCGGCACGCAGCCCGCCAGCGTGCTGTGCCCGCGTCAGAACCGGATATCGACGCTGTTGCGCAACGCGGTACTGGCGACCGCGTCGAGCGCGTCTTCGACCGGATCGGTCGAGATGATGCGCAAATGGCCCTGCCCATGGAGTTGTTCGCAGGCACGCCGTGACAAGGACTGGATGAAACCCAGCGCATCGGAGAACAGCAGCAAGCTGCCATTGGCACTGGTCCAGGCCAGCCGCGTCCGGGTCCAGCTGCCTTCGGTCAGCAAGGCCACCCATACACCCACCACCAGAGCGCCCGACAAGGCCGCATCTGCAGCCGCATCGGCGCCATGGGGCATGTCGATGAAGCCCGAAACCCTGGCCTCTGACGGCACCAGCCAGGCGCTGTCGGATTCGTTCCAGCGTGAATGCTCGGACAACGCGCGCGGCGCATCTTCAGCGATCTCGGTGTCGGCGAACGCCTGCTGGTCGAGTCCGCGCTGGTGCAGCTGTTCGAGCTCCGCAAAAAAGGCCTTCGCGTCCGGCGCTGGCCATTCGATCGAGGCCAGCCCTTGCTGCAAACCCTGCTGCAAGGGCTGCAACATGCGCCGCAATGCCGCCGCGTCCTTGCGCGTCTGCGCCGGCTGGGCGCTCCACATCAGTTCGTCGATCAGACCCGCGTAACCGCCGGGATCGTCCAGCCCACTGCGGTCGGTGATGCGCGCATGCGCCACCACCTGGGCCCAGGGGCCACACAGGAAGTCGAGCACACCCGAGGGAACCAGTGCCACATCGGGCCGGGCCAGCACCTCGCGCACCATGATCGCAGCCAACGCCGCGCGTTGTTCAGCCTGTTGCAGCGCCTGCACGGCGCGGGCAATCTGGCGCCGCTCGCGCCCGGCCGGTTCGTCCCAGACCGCCACCAACCGGGCCAGCGCCTGGTCAAACGGCTCGGCACTGTCGATCGCGCCACTGGCCAGCGGCGTCACCGCTTCGCGCAAGGGTTCCATGAAACCGCTGAAGCCGCGCGAATCGACCGACTCGAAGGCAATGCTGCGGTGCGTGATCTCATGCAGCAAACGCCGCGCCGGATGTTGCTTGTGGCTGAAGAAACGCGGATCGACCAGTGCCAGCTGCAACAGGGCCGGCTCGAGCCCTGCCACCAGGTCCTGGACCGGACCGAGCAGGCGCCGGTCGTGGCAGATGTTGTCCACCATCAGCGCCACCACTTCGAGCGCCAGGCTCTGGTCAAGGCCGTGCGCGGCGCGGCGCAACTGTTCGCGGCCCGATGGCTGCAAGCCGACATCGGCGTCCGGTCGCAGCGTCTGCATGCGGTGCACCACCTTGTCGATCTGCGGCATGTCCCGCACCGCTTCGAGCGCCGCCGGAACCGTCGGCCGGAACGCCGATGGTGGCGCCTGCAGCACCGTGTCCGGGCCGTTGTCGGCGGCCTCGGGTGGTGCCTCGTGCACCGTATCCTCGAACTCCGGATGAAACTGTTGCGCGATCTCGGCATGGACGTCCGCCGGCCCCTGCACCAGCAACTGGCGCAGCCGCTCGAGCGTCAGCGCATGGTGATCCGGCACCGCTGCGGCGCCTGGCATTGCCGGCGAACTGCCACCGTGCTGACCCGCGGCAACGCCACGTTCACGCAGGTCGGAACACAGCTGCCCGTAATAGATGTCCAGTTCCTGACCCAGCGCGCCCGACATCAGCGAAAGCCAGCTCTGGCGCACGACCATGGGCACCGGCAACTGGCCCAGCGCGGTTGCCAGTGCATCGACGTAGACAGCAGGGCGCAAGGGATTGTGTTCGAGCTGGACATGCTCGAATCCGAGCAGCGTACACATCAGTTCCGTCAGTTCGGCCAGGGCCTTGTCAGCCGCAATCTGCACCGCATGGCGCACCCGCTCACTGGCCACACTCTGCGCCACCTGCGTGGCATCCATGCCGGCGATCTGGTTGAAATGGGGCTGCGTGGCATGCACCTGCACGACGGGTTCACGTGAGGCCATGCGCACGAATGCCGTCTTGAGTTCATCGGCAAAACGCGCGATCGCGTCAGACTCGTGCTGGTTGAGCTGGCGGCGGGAACCGGTCAGGCGCTCGCGTTCACGCCTATCCGATGCCCGGGCCTCCATGTCGCGCAAGCTCGCGCGGGTATGGGCCACCAGCCGCGCCATCAGGTCGGGCGCGCCCTTGACCGCATGGTCGATCGTGGCCTTGTACAGGACCGCAAAACGTTGCGCCTGCTCCGGTTCGGTGACTTTCATCTCGGGTCCTCCATCGGGCCGGTGAGTCCTCCTGGCGCACCTGAAAGCCCGGCTCTGCCCACCGGGGGCCTATTTCAGGGCCTTGAAACGCATGCGCTTGGGCTTGGCACCTTCCTCGCCCAGTCGACGTTTCTTGTCCGCCTCGTACTCCTGGTAGTTTCCGTCAAAGAAGGTCCACTGGCTATCCCCCTCGCAGGCCAGGATATGGGTGGCGATCCGGTCCAGAAACCAGCGGTCGTGGCTGATGACCATGATCGAGCCGGCGAACTCGAGCAAGGCATCTTCCAGTGCACGCAGCGTTTCCACGTCCAGATCGTTGGAGGGCTCGTCGAGCATCAGCACGTTGCCGCCGGCAATCAGCGTCTTGGCCAGATGCAGGCGTCCGCGTTCACCGCCCGACAACATGCCGACCTTCTTCTGCTGATCGGCACCGTTGAAGTTGAAACGGCCGCAATAGGCACGGCTGGCCATCTGGAACTTGCCCACGTTGAGAATGTCCAGGCCGTCCGAGACGTCTTCCCATACCGTCTTGTCGTTGGACAGCTCGTCCCGGCTCTGGTCGACGAAGGCCATCTTGACCGTGCTGCCGACCTTCACTTCGCCGCTGTCGGGCTGCTGCTTGCCGGCAATCATGCGAAACAGCGTCGATTTGCCAGCCCCGTTGGGGCCGATGATGCCGACGATGGCGCCTGGCGGCACCTTGAAACTGAGGTTGTCGATCAGCAGCCGGTCACCGAAGGACTTGCTGACATTGACGAATTCGATGACCTCGTTGCCAAGCCGGTCGGCCACCGGGATGAAGATCTCGTTGGTCTCGTTGCGCTTCTGGTATTCGAAATCCGACAATTCCTCGAACCGCGTCAGGCGCGCCTTGCTCTTGGCCTGGCGTGCCTTCGGATTCTGACGCGACCACTCCAGCTCTTTCTTCAGTGCCTTGGCGCGCGACTCCTCGCCCTTTTGTTCCTGCACCAGGCGTTCCTGCTTCTGCATCAGCCAGTCGCTGTAGTTGCCCTTGTACGGAATGCCGGAACCACGGTCCAGTTCCAGAATCCATTCGGCGGCGTTGTCCAGGAAATAACGATCGTGGGTGATGGCAACCACCGTGCCCGGGTAACGCTGCAGGAACTGCTCGAGCCAGTCCACCGACTCGGCGTCAAGGTGGTTGGTCGGCTCGTCGAGCAGCAGCATGTCGGGCTTGGACAGCAACAAGCGGCACAAGGCGACACGTCGCTTCTCGCCACCGGAGAGCACTTCGACCCTGGCGTCCCAAGGCGGCAGTCGCAAGGCATCGGCGGCAATCTCGAGCTGGTGCTCGGAGTCGGTACCGGCGGCGCCGATGATGGCCTCCAATTTGGCCTGCTCGGTGGCCAGCGCATCAAAATCGGCATCTTCGGCGCCATAGGCTATGTAGACCTCCTCCAGCCGCGCCTTGGCGTTGAACACAGCCTCCATGCCGCTTTCGACGCTTTCGCGCACGGTCTGGGTCGGATCGAGCTGGGGTTCCTGCGGCAGGTAACCGATGTTCAGGCCGGCCATCGGCGTGGCCTCGCCCTCGATCTCGGTGTCGAGCCCGGCCATGATCTTGAGCAGGGTCGACTTGCCCGATCCGTTGGTACCGAGCACGCCGATCTTGGCACCCGGGAAGAAGCTGAGCGAGATGTTCTTGAGGATATGGCGCTTGGGCGGGACGATCTTGCCCACGCGGTTCATCGTGAATACATATTGCGCCATGGCGGAGTCTGCTTTCTTGCTGGTCTGGGTGATACGGTTGCGGACCAACGGCCCGCATAACCGCCCATTATCGACGCTGTCCGCGCCGGCCCTGCGCAGCCCGCATTGGCGCTCGGGCCAGCGCGGCTTGCAGGCACTGCCGGATGTGGCCGGACGCCGCCGTCAGGCCTGCCGTTCGTCGCCCGGTGGCTCGGCCAACAGCGGCGCCACACCCGACTCCAGCAACAGGTCGAACACCGGCACCACAACCCGGATCCGGCCCTGCGATTGCAGCCGGTCCATGGTGCGGCGCGACATCGCGTGCGCCAGTCCGGCGCCCGAGACGAACATGAAAAGGCTGCGGTTGCGGCCGATCCAGGTGAGTTTTGCCCTGACCCAGACGCCATCGAGCCTCAACTCGACCTCGGCGCCCACCGACTGGTCCGCAGGGATATAGGTTTCCTGCGCGACGGAATTGCCGCTCAAGGGCAGCAGCGGCGCATTGCCGGTGTCGCCCTGGCCTGCGGAATCGGACCCGTCGATCAGGTCACTGATCGAATCGGGCCCCTCGCCCGCCGCGGCCTGGTCACGTGCCGCAGTCCGCGCAATCGCCACCGCGCGGCGGTGCTCGTCGAGCACCTTGTCGTGCAAGGCACTGAGATCATCGAGGAAGATCGCGATCGGCTCGGGCGGATAACGAATCAGCATCAAGCCCTGGTTCAGCCGGGCCAGCAGGCTTGGGATCATGCGCACCAGCCGTGCGTAGTCCTGGTGCACCTGCTCGAGCTGCACGCTCCAGACCAGATCGTCGACCAATGCCAGATATGCCTGCTGATCGCCCTGCTCGCCATCGTTCTGCAGATGGCTTTCTGCCAATACCTGGGACCATGGGCCGCGCAGGAAGCTGGCCACCAGCTCGGGCAGGCCGCTGTCGCGGAAACGCTCCATCATCGCGTGGGAATAACGCTGGGCCAGCACGATGCGCTGCTGCGCGTGTTCGCGCGCACGGCGCTCGTCTTCGCGCCGCTGCAGCCGCGCTTCGTCGCAGTCTTTCCAGGCTTTCTCGAGATCGGCCAGGGTGCCGGCATACGCGGCAGCATCGCCGGCACTGCGCGACAAGGCATTGATCGCGTCGGATACACACCCGGCGAACTCGGTGATCGCCTCGCCATCGTCGGGCGGATAAGCCAGGCTGCGTTGCACGACCCGGTCGAGCAGCTGGCGTGCGGCATGGCGCCGGTCGATAAAGAAGCGCGGATCGGATCGCGCCAGTTGCAGCAAGGCCGGTTCGAGCGAGCGCAACTGCGCCCGCACCGCATGGAGCAAGCGCTCGTCGTTGACCAGCTGCTCGATCATCAGGCTGACCACCTCTTCGCCCAGCATGCGCCCGATCTGCTGGTTCTGGTCGCGGGAGCGCTCCTGGCCGATGGTCACACCGCTTTTTCCGTCCGACGCCCTGCCCACTGCCAACTGGCGCACCGAACGCTCGGCCAGGCGCTGCATCATCGGTTCGACCAGCTTGAGATCCTGCAGGGCGACCAGCGAGGCCGGTACCGTGTGGGTGAAATCCTGCATGACACCGGGCTGGATCCGGGTATGGGGCTCGCCAGCGAGCAGGCGACGGAGCTTCTCGAGCGTCTGCATCGTGCGCTCGACCTCGGACTGGGTCTTGCGTGCACGCGCGGCAGCGCCATCGCCGGGGCCGCCGAGCATCGGCTCGACCGGACGCACGCCCTGCGAGCGCATCCACTCGCAGGCCTCACGGTACAGCGTGCGCAATCCAATGCCCATCGCGATGGCCGATGGGCGCAGCAGGTCCATGCGCACGTCTTCGTTGGGAATCCAGGCCGTGAGGGTTTCGAGCAAGGCCCGCACGAAAGCCTCGGGCTTGAGCGGGTTGAGTGTGGGCTGCACCGAGCCCCAGCCCAGCAGGGAACTGACCAGTGAGTCGAACTGCGGCAACACTTCTTCCGCCGCACGGATGATTTCCTGGCGCGCCAGCGCCAGCTCGATATGAATCTCGATATCGTGAATGTCGTAAAAGCGCAGGTCGTCGAACTGGACCGACTCGTTCTGTGCCAGATCCTTGGAGCTGCTGTGAAACACCAGCCGCCGCAGTTCGGACGCAAAGGTCGCGCGCACCGAGGGCGCGTCACCCAGCAACACCCGTACCGAGGACTTGACCTGCTCGCTGGGCAACTCGTCGACCGGCTCGCCCTCGATCTCGGCGGTCAGCCGGGTCAGTGCATCGAGCACGTCGTCGGCAAGTCCGCCGGCCTGATCGAGCACCAGCTCGATGCAGTCGGACAAGGTCGGACGCATGGTCGAGGCATTGCTTGCCACGCCGATTCGCCGCAACCGGAATTTGCTCATCGAGGACTTTCGCTATTGTTCTTCCCCCCAAACGGTGGGGCAAACAGACCTCCAGACACGATCGGGCGCGTCCATCAGGCCTCCCATTCTGAGCTTCCATGGTCGCACATGACAAGGTTCTGCGCCACTTCCGATGTGCATTTTTTGCATTTCAGGGGCCTGAGATCTGCGATGTGGCCCAGTCGTGCGACAATCGGCTCGGTCGTGGGCCTCCAGCTGCCCGCGGCACCAGCGACTGCTGGGGGTCCTGCAACACGCACGCGTCCCGCATTTTTACTCTGTCTTCCCTTGACTGGACCGGTATCACGATACCGGCACGGGTCGACATGCCAAGCGCCCAGGACGGGTGCCACATTACTAAATGAACTTTGAAGATCTGAAACTGGCTCCGGCCATCGTCAAGGCTGTGCGCGAGCAGGGTTATGAATCCCCGACCGCCATCCAGGCCCAGGCAATCCCCGTGGTGCTCGACGGCCATGACCTGCTGGGCGGCGCCCAGACCGGCACCGGCAAGACCGCTGCCTTCGTGTTGCCGATGCTGCACAAGCTCAGCATGGCGCGCAGCGCACAGAACAAATTCGGCGGCACCGGCATCCGGGCGCTGGTACTGACCCCCACCCGCGAACTGGCGGCGCAGGTCGAGGAATCGGTCAAGACCTACGGCAAGTTCCTGCAACTGTCGTCGACCGTGATCTTCGGTGGCGTCGGCATGAACCCGCAGATCAGCCGCGTCAAGTCCGGCATCGACATCCTGGTGGCCACGCCGGGCCGCCTGCTCGACCTGCTGCAGCAAGGCGTGCTTGACCTCGGTCAGGTCCAGATCCTGGTGCTCGACGAAGCCGACCGCATGCTCGACATGGGCTTCATCCACGATGTCAAGAAGGTGCTGGCCGTATTGCCCAAGGACAAGCAGAGCCTGCTTTTCTCGGCCACATTCAGCGACGAGATCCGTGACCTCGCCGCGACGCTGCTGAAAAATCCGCAAAGTGTCCAGGTCACGCCGCGCAACACCACGGTGCAGCGCATCACGCAGACACTCCATCCGGTGGGCCGCGGCAAGAAGAAGGCCCTGCTCGCGCACATCATCAACGAGCACAACTGGAGCCAGGTACTGGTGTTCACCCGGACCAAGTTCGGCGCCAACAACGTGGCCGAGTTCCTGACCAAGAACGGCATCCATGCGATGGCGCTGCACGGCAACAAGAGCCAGGCGGCCCGCACCCAGGCGTTGGGCGGCTTCAAGAGTGGCGACATCCGCGCCCTGGTGGCAACCGACATTGCCGCACGCGGCATCGACATCGACGACCTGCCGCACGTGGTGAACTACGACATTCCGAATGTCAGCGAAGACTATGTCCACCGCATCGGCCGCACCGGCCGCGCCGGCGCCGACGGTGCTGCCGTCAGCCTGGTGAGCCTGGACGAAGAAGGTTTCATGCAGGACATCGAACGCTTCACCAAGCAGAACATCGAGGTCAAGGTGGTCGATGGCTTCGGCCCTGAGCCCGGCGAGAAGGCCGAGCCCATCGCCATGGGTCGCCAGACGATCTGGGGTGGCGCCGGCAAACCGCCGAGCCGCGACGTGATGATGGCGGCGGCCAAGGCCGCCCGTACCGAAATGATGCAGCGCGTGCGCGAAAACAAGGCTGGTAGCGGCGGTGCTGGTGGCGGTGGCGGTGGCGCAGGACGCGGCGCCGGCAACGGCGGCGCCCGCGCAGGCGGCCGTGGCGGCAATGGTGCCGGGCGTGGTCCGGCCCAGGGCGGCGGTGGCGGCTATCCTTCGGGGAACAACAATGGCGGCGCTCGTCGCAACGGGGGTCCGCACGGCGGCCCGTCGTCGCAGCCGCGCCAGGCACAGAACGATCGGCAGCCCGATCCCTTGCGTGGTGGTGGCAACCCCCCTCCTCGCAGCGGCGCGCCGCGTGAACCCGATCCGATGCGTACCAATGTGGATCTGATGGTCGAACGCGGCGGTCAACGCCGTGGCGGCGGTGGTTACGGCGGTGGCAATCGCAGTGCAGGAGGAGGCGGTTATGGTGGTGGCGGTGGCGGCGGTCGTTCCGGTGGCGGCTCGGGTGGTTATGGTGGCGGGGGCAACCGGTCTCGTGGGTCGGGAGGTTCTGGCGGCTCTTTCGGCCGCTGAGAACATCCGCGCCATCCATGTTGTCGGGCGGCGTGCCCCGGACAGCAGCGATGCGCGCATGCGCTTTCATCCGGTCGACTTCGGGCAACCGATGCAACTGCAGCAGTTGCCATCCGTCGACGAGGTCTACATTGCGCTGGGCACTACCATCAAAGTGGCCGGCAGCCAGGCGGCGTTTCGCGCAGTCGACCACGATGCCGTGGTGGCGCTGGCCAGGCAGGCGCGCCAGCAAGGCGCAAAGCGGCTGGCAGTCGTCAGCGCCATGGGCGCCGATGCAAGCTCACGCATCTTTTACAACCGGGTCAAGGGCGAAACCGAAGACGCATTGCGTGCGCTCGGTTTTGATACGCTGGTAATTGCCCGCCCGTCCATGATCGATGGGGACCGGGCTTCTCTGAACCAATCCGGACGGCCCGGCGAAGGGCTCGGCCTGGCACTGATGCGCCGCATCAAGCCGCTGATTCCAGCCAATTACCGCGCCATCGCCGCGCGCGATATTGCGCAGGCCATGGTACAGGCCATGCAAAGCGCCAAGCCTGGAACGCAGGTATTGCTGTCGGGCCAGATGCAGGCCTGAGGCCGACACACCGCCGATCCTGTCAGGGTGCTGCGGCGCGCCACCGCCTGCCGCAGGCTCAGTGCCCGACCTGGAAATCGTTGCGGCCGGTTCGATCCTGGCCACGCAGCAGCCACAAGGGCCGCGACGCAAATGCCACCGGCACGCCCGATTTTCCATCGACCGGGTTGAGGTTTCGCTCGAACACCGACGTGCCGGGCATGTACCGCAGGGCCACACCGGTGCGCCGCTGGGTCGAATGGTTGACGCGTGCGCCATGGATCATGTAGACATCGTGCATCGACATCTGCCCGGGCTGCAACTCCAGGTCGACTGCTGTCGAAACGTCGAAAGTCGTGTCGTCGGTACGCAGATTGAGCACCAGATCGGAACGGTCTTCCAGCAGATGCGGCTGGCATTGCCGCGCGGCGTGGGAACCCGGTATCACGCGCAGGCAACCGTTGTCGCGGGTCGAGGGGTCAAGCGCCACCCAGACCGTGCAGTTGTCCAGCGGACGGATCGGCCAGTAGTGGCCGTCCTGGTGCCAGGGCGTCTCGTGGCCGTCGCCGGCAGGTTTGCAGAACACATGGCAACCCCACAGGATGATGTCCGGGCCGATGACCTGCTCGACCAGATCCAGTATCTCCGGATCCCGCGCCAGATCCAGAAAATCCTGGCTGCCGCGCACGCCTTCTGCGTTGGGCGCACCGTTTTTTCCGACCACATGGGCACTGACCAGCTTCTCGGGACGCACGTTCGGGTTGGCGGCGATCAGCCGCTCCAGCGACGCGCGCAGTTGCGCCACCCGTTCGGTGGATAGCCGCAGCGGCGCAATCAGGTAACCCTGCTCCCGGTACTGGGTCGATTGGGCTTCGCTCAGTGACGCCATGGCGTGTTCCTCATGTTTGATTGACGCATGCCGACGGGCCGCTGCACGTGTGGGTATCAGGCCCGCACGAACAGGGTCACCAGGGGTTCCGGGCCGATCTGGCGGCTCCAGTGCCCGTGTACCTTGGGATCGAAGGTTGCGCCTTCGGGCAACACATCGACCGAATAAAAGTGATCGCCCGGGCCGAATATCCGGGACGAGCCATCCTGCAAGCTGATCTCCATCTGGCCACGCATCACGAACAGCCACTGCGGCGTCACCGTGCAGTGAAACTGGCTGCGAAAGCCGACCGGACTCTGGCGCAGCTGGTAGCCACCACTGGCAAACAGCTGCGACAACATGGCCTGCGGCGTGCCCTCCCCGAGCGGGATCTGCTCCTCGCGAAAACGGGCAAAGCCGTCGGTATCGGTGAACAGAATGATTTTGGTGAATGCGACCATGGGGGACTCTCCGTACGGTGGGGTTTCAGCTTTTTCCGGTCAGCCGGCCCGACGCCTGCAATGCCGCCACGGTGGCCTGCACGATGTCGAGCGGTGCACAGCACACATCGAATGTCAGCGCGTTCTCGTCCTCGCCGGGAGGCTCCAGGATGGCGAACTGACTCTCGAGCAAGGACACCGGCATGTAGTGGCCCTGGCGCATCCCGGCGCGCGCTGCCAGCACCTCGCGGGTGCCCTTCAGATGAACCAGGCCGAGATCCGGCGCACCACTGCGCAGCACGTCGCGGTAAACACGCTTGAGCGCCGAGCACGACACGACCAGTGGTTGGGCCTGGGCATGTGCCTGCGCAAGGCGAGCTGCGAGTGCCTGCAACCAATCGCGGCGCTGTGCGTCATCGAGTGCAATTCCGGCGCGCATGCGTTCCACGTTCTCGGGCGAATGCAGGTCGTCACCTTCGACGTAGGGCGCATCCAGCGCGCCGGCCAGCAGCAGGCCGACCGTGCTCTTGCCACACCCCGACACGCCCATGACGACCATGATGGGTGGCTTCATCGCACATCAACCCCGCAAATCGATCGACCGAAGGGTCAATCCAGCCGTTTGCCACTGATCTTGTCGAACAGATGCACCTTGTCCATGTCGATCTGCAATCCGATCGGCTGCTCCGGCTTGACATCGGTGCGCCCATGCAACACCACCGTGAATGCCGTCTCGCCGACCTTGACGATGATCTCGGTTTCCGCCCCCGTGGGCTCCACCACCTCGACCACGGCAGCAATACCTGTGCCGCGATCGCACATCACGATGTCGCCGGGCCGGATGCCGTAATGCACATGTTGGCCATCCTTGCCGGAGCCGGCATTGGGCACCGGCCATTGCTGGCCCTCACCCTCGACCCAGCTACGGGAGCCGTCACGGCGCAGCGTGCCTTCGAAGACGTTCATCGCCGGGGAGCCGATGAATTGCGCCACAAACAGGTTTCCCGGCTGGTCGAACAGTTCCAGCGGCGTGCCGATCTGCTCGACGATGCCATCGTGCATCACGACGATGCGATCGGCCATGGTCATGGCCTCGATCTGGTCGTGGGTCACGTAGACCGTGGTGGTCTTGAGCCGCTGGTGCAGCGACTTGATCTCGGCCCGCATCGCCACGCGCAGCTTGGCATCCAGGTTGGACAGCGGCTCGTCGAACAGGAACACCTTGGGGTCACGCACGATGGCCCGGCCCATGGCGACGCGCTGGCGCTGTCCACCCGAGAGCTCGCGCGGATAACGATCGAGCAGTTTGTCCAGATTCAGGATCTTGGCCGCGTCACCCACCCGTTTGGTGGTCAGCGATTGTTCGGCCTTGCGCAGTTTCAGGCTGAAGGCCATGTTCTCGCCCACCGTCATGTGCGGGTACAGCGCGTAGCTCTGGAACACCATCGCGATATCACGGTCCTTGGAGTCCAGCTCATTGATGATCTTGCCGTCGATGGCGATATCGCCTCCGCTGATCTCCTCCAGTCCGGCCAACATGCGCAGCAAGGTGGACTTGCCGCAACCCGAAGGCCCCACCAGCACGACGAACTCGCCATCTGCGATGTCGAAACTGATGCCATGGATGACCTTCACCTTGCCGAAGTTTTTTTCAATCTTGCTAAACGATACAGATGCCATGATGGTTCCAGTTCAGGAAATTCGGTTCAAACAGACTAAATTGCCGCGCGCGGGCCGCGTCAGCTCTTGACGGCACCGGCGGTGAGGCCGGACACCATGTAACGCTTGAACGCGTAATAGATTGCCGCCGGCGGCAAGGCATAGATGAAGCCGGTCGCCATCAGCAGCTCCCACGGGGAATCATCGGCCGACAGGAAATTGCCCAGGGCCACGGCCAGCGGCAGATCGGTCTCCTTGGACAGCAGCAGGAAGCCGTACAGGTACTCGTTCCAGGCCAGCAGCAAGGCATAAGTGCCCACCGCCACCAGCGAGGGCACCATCAACGGTATGTAGACCAGGCGGAACAGTTGCAAGGGGCTGGCGCCGTCGATACGGGCCGCTTCATCGAGTTCCCAGGGCAACTTGTCGGACGCCTGCTTGAGCACCCAGATGCAGTACGGCGACGCGATAGTCACCATGGCCAGCACCAGCGACCAGCGGTTGTTGAGCAGACCATAGTTGGCCATGGTCTTGTACATCGGCACGGCCAGGAACGCAGCCGGAATGAAATAGGTGAACAGGGCCAGGTTCATGACGGTACGGCCGCCGCGCACTTTCAACCGGCTGATCGCGAATGCAGCCGTCGTCGCCACGATCAGCGTGATCACCCCGGTGGCCACCGCAATCATCAGCGAGTTGCCCAGTTGCTGCCAGAAATGGCTCAGGTAGAAATGTTTCTGGCCGAACACGATCTCGAAGTTCTGCATTGTCGGATGGTTCGGCCACAACCGGCCCGAGGTCGCGGTATCGCGCGGCGAGATCGCGAACAGGAACAGGTGGTAGACCGGCAGCATCGTCCACAACACCACCGGTATGCCGATCAGGAGCAGTTGCGCTTCTGCCGAGACCTTGCGCCAGGACCAGCCTTTTTTCATTTGGACAACCTCTTCATCATCACGTACACGAGCGGCAACACGAACGGAAGCGCCACGACGATGCTGGCCATGGCCAGTTCGATCTGGTCCAGCCGCAGATATCGGATACCCAGCGTCGCCAGCACGTGGGTCAGATCGGCAGGTCCGCCGCCGGTGAGCAGGTAGACGCTGTTGAAGTCTCCCAGTGTCCAGATCATCGACAGGATGGTCGAGGTCAGGTAGATGCCCTTCATCGAGGGCCAGGTGATGAAGCGGAATTTCTGCCAGCGGGTCGCGCCATCCACGCTGGCGGCTTCATACTGCTCACCCGGAATCGCCATGCGGCCGGCCAGCAGGATCAGGGTCCAGAACGGCAGCGATTTCCAGATGTGCATCAACATCGACAGCGACAACGCAATCGTCGGATCGTTGAGCCAGTTCGGGCCGTCCTTGAGCGTGTACTTGAAGATCAGCGTATTGATGACGCCCCACTCCGAATTGAACATGAAACGCACCGACAGGATGGTCGGAATCGACGGCACGGCCCAGGGCAGGATGAACAGCATCGCGACGATCTTGACCCACCAGCGAGTGTTGAGAAAGAAGCCGGAAAGTCCCAGCGCGAGGATCATTTTCAGGTTCACCGAAACCACCACGAAGATGATGGTGTTGATCGCGGTGCGAAAAAATATCGGATCGGCAAAAAGCCGGGTGTAGTTGTGCGGATCGCGGGCCAGATAGAGGCCATAACCCACGGGGTACATCACGAAGATCACGAAGATCAGCAGATATGGCACCACCAGAATGCGGCCCCAGTTCTGCCAGGTGTCGGAGGGGCGGCGCATGGCGCGCGCACCAGGCAAGACGGCGGCTGCTTGTGTCATGGCACGGATGCTCCAGGGGAATCGCAGACAACTATATCGAAACTCAAGCAGAAACCGGCGTCGACAGCGGCTGCCGACGTCGGCCCTGCATTAGGCCATCAAGAACCAGCGACGGTCTTGATGCGCGCGATCAACTCGTCGACCGCCTTGTCCACCGGCACCTTGTCGCTGATGATGCGGTTCATGGCCTTGGCCCAGACGTTCTCGTTGTTGAGCACCGTGAACTTGTAGTTCTTGGTGAACTCGAACGGCGTCGTACCATTCATGAACTGGTTGTACACGGCGGTACGGGCCGGGTCGGCCTTCCAGAACGGGCTTTGCTGCGCCTTCTTCGTGATCGGGAACCAGCGACCGAGCGAGCCCTCGACATACGGCGTGAGGTTGGCATCTTCCAGCAGGAAACTCACGAACTTCTTGGCGCCAGCCTTGTTCTTGGCGTCCTTGAAGACCACACCGGTCTTGACCGCAGCGCGGTAGATCATCTTGCTGCCGTCGGGTTTGTTGGGGAAACCGGAGGTGGCGATCAGCTCGCTGTAGTTCTTCTTGGCGGTGGCACGCTGCTCTGCCGTCAGAGCCTGGTTGTTCATGTCGTCCAGCCACTTGGCCACGATCGAGATCGTGGCGTTGTGGGTCAGCACCGTGGTCTTGTTGTGGAACGCGACGTTGTTGTCCGGATCCTTCCAGCTGGTGGACGACGGCGGCGTGCAACCCTTGGTGTAGGGCATGGCATAGCTCGTCATCGCCTTGATCAGACCTGCACGCACCGCCGGGTCGTCGACCAGCAACTTGCCGGAGTCGTTGACCAGCTTGACGTTGTAGGCATCCATGAAGGTCAGGAACGAATAGAACGAGTCGCTCGAATCCACGCCCATCGGGACGCCGATGCCGAAGGCGCGCTGGCCGGTCTTCTTGCGGTAACCGTCCTGGACCTTGGTACACCAGAAGTCCCAATACGCATCCCATTCCTTCGGAATGTCGCTTTCCTTGTAGCCGGCATCGGCCAGCATGTCTTTCCAGTACTGGATGTGCATGGTCTGCTGCTTGACCGGGAATGCATAGTAGGCGCGCGACTGCTTGACGTTGTCGTACAGAAAAGTCGTGGACAGTGCCGCAGGCTCGAATTGGGCACGCATCGGATCGATGACGCTGGAGATGTCTTCGAGCTTGTCGTCATAAGCCCACTTGGCGGTGACCTGGAAATCGAGCACATTGCCGAAACCGACATCGGGCGGATTGCCCGAATCGAGCGCAGCGACCATTTTGGGAATCACTTCCTGCGTCGCGTACAAGGACAGGTCGACCTTGACCTTGAACTTGTCCTCGAAGCGCTTGATCACGGCGAAAAGGGCGTCGTCCTCCGCCTTGTAAAAGCCCTTCTCCCACCAGATGGTGAGTTTTTCCTGGGCACGTGCATGGCCAGAGGCCAGCAATGCAGTCGCCATGACGGCGGCAGTTGCAACTAGCTTGAGTTTCATCTTCGGGTCTCCTTTGGTTGTGGTTGCGGTAGCGGGATTCATTGTGCGCGTGATTGGCGCCCTGACAGTCATATTTCAGGCAGGCAGCACCTGCTGCCGTGCGCCAGTGGCGACGGTTCGCGCATGGGGCGTACGCCGACGCGCCTTGAGCACCTGCGCCATATCCTTGTGCGCATCTTCGATCAACACGATGATCGCGTCTTCTGCCCTGTCGGCATCGTGCGCAATGACGGCGTCCAGCACGGCCCTGTGCATTGGCAGCGAATCGCGCGGTCCGTTTTTCTTGACGGTCGAGATCTCGAAGCTGGTGCGCAGCAGCGCACCCAACGCCTGGTCCATCTTCTCGAGCATGCGGTTGTGCGAGGCCCGGATCATGCCCTGGTGAAACAGCAGGTCGTACCGGACATAGTCGCCGCCGGTTTCGACCGCCTCGACCATGCCGGCATACGCAGCCTCGACCCCGGCAATATCCGTCGCGGTGGCACGTTGCGCTGCAAGCCGGATCGCCGCCGGCTCCATGATCAGGCGCAGATCCTGCAGGTCGCGGATGAATTCCGGCGTCAGTCCTGCCTTGGCCTGCCAGCCGATGACCTCCGGATCGAACCAGTTCCACTGGTTGCTCGGTCGCACCCGGGTACCCACCTTGGGGCCGGTCTGGATCAGGCCCTTGGCCACCAGCGACTTGACCGACTCGCGGATCACGGTACGACTGACGCCAAGCTCCTCGCACAGCAGGGGTTCGGGTGGCATCGCGCCGCAAACACCGAAACGCCCGGCCACGATGGCGCTACCGAGGTAGTCCACCGTGTTGCCGTGCACATTCTTGATCATGTTCAGGGCACCGGTGTCAGCAGCGGCTTGCCGGCAAAGTGGGCCTGCAGGTTGGCGAACGCCAGGTCGGCCATCGCACCACGGGTCTCCCAGGTGCCGCTGGCCATGTGCGGCGTCAGCACCACGTTGTCGCAGGCACGCAGTTCGGCTGGTACGTTGGGCTCGTCGGCAAACACATCGAGTGCCGCGCCGGCAATCACGCCGGTGGTCAGGGCATGGATCAGCGCCGGCTGGTCCACCACCGAACCACGCGCCAGGTTGATCAGATACCCCTTGGCGCCCAGCGCAGCAAGTACCTTGGCGTCGATCAGCCCCTTCGTTCCCGCGCCGCCCGGCGTGATCACGATCATGAAATCGACCTCACGGGCCAGTGCCTCGGCACTGGGGTGGTAGGTATACGGGCTGTCGTCGCGCCGGTGGCGCGTGGTGTAGGCGATCGACATGCCGAAGCCACTGGCGCGGTCGGCAATCGCCTGGCCGATGCGACCCAGACCCACGATGCCCAGCCGCGCGCCGCTGACCTTGCGCGTCAGCGGAAACTTAGCGGACGGCCATGCGCCGTCACGCACGAACTTGTCGGCCTGCGGAATACGGCGCGCGATCGACAGCATCAAGGCAATGCCCATATCTGCGACCTCCTCGGTCAATACATCCGGCGTATTGGTGACGGGAACTCCGCGCGCCCGGGCGGCGGCAACGTCGACGCCGTCATATCCGACGCCGAACACCGAAATCATCTCCAGAGCCGGCAAGCGGGCAAGCAGGTCCGCGTCGACCTTGGACTCGCCACTGGCCGCGATGCCGCGGATGCGTGCTGCGATGCTGGCAAACTGCGCGGGATCCTGCAGATGCGTGCGATCGTGTACGACATAGGCCTGTTGCAGCGCCTGCATATAACGGGGCCACAATGCTGCTACAACGAGTATTTCAGGCTTGGACAAACGCACTCTCCTTTTGCAGGCTCCCGGCAGGAAACACTGAGCGTATTGCTTTACACCGAGTGCCTGACCTGCTTATCATATGATGATTGCCATATGCAATCGTATGGGGAAAACCCTGTTCGCAACCACCTCCAGAATTACCGAGACACCATGACCCAGACACCCAAGAAGCAAGCCGGCCAACTGCGCAGTCAGCAATGGTTTGGTCGCCAGGACAGAGACGGATTCGCCTATCGCAGCTGGCTCAAGGGCAAGGGCATTCCGCACGACCAGTTCGAGGGCCGCCCGGTCATCGGCATCTGCAACACCTTCAGCGAGTTGACGCCTTGCAATTCGCATTTCCGCGCGATCGCCGAACAGGTGAAGATCGGCGTTTACGAGGCCGGTGGTTTTCCGCTCGAGTTCCCGGTGATGTCACTGGGCGAAGTGCTGCTGCGCCCGACGGCCATGTTGTACCGCAACCTGGCCAGTATGGACGTCGAGGAGAGCATGCGCGGCAACCCGATCGACGGCGTGGTGTTGCTGATGGGCTGCGACAAGACGACACCCGCGCTGATGATGGGTGCGGCCAGCGTCGACATGCCCACCATCGGCGTGAGCGGCGGGCCGATGCTCAACGGCAAATGGCGCGGCCAGGAACTGGGTTCGGGAACCGGCGTGTGGAGCATGAGCGAGCAGGTGCGCGCCGGCACCCTCAAGCTCGAGCAGTTCCTGGACGCCGAGAGCTGCATGCACCGCAGCCACGGCCACTGCATGACGATGGGTACCGCCAGCACCATGGCCAGCATGATCGAGGCACTGGGTGTCGGCCTGACCGGCAACGCTGCCTATCCCGCGGTCGATGGCCGGCGCAATGTGCTGGCACGCATGTCAGGCCGGCGCATCGTCGAGATGGTCAATGAAGACATGGTGTTGTCCAAGGTGCTGACGCGCCAGGCCTTCGAGAATGCCATCAAGACGCTGGCTGCCATCGGTGGCTCGACCAACGCGGTGATCCACCTGATTGCGATTGCCGGTCGCATGGGCGTGAAACTCACGATCGACGACTTCGACCGGCTGGGCAGCGAGATGAACTGCCTGGTGAACCTGCAACCCTCGGGCAAGTATCTGATGGAAGACTTCTGCTATGCCGGCGGTCTGCCTGTCGTGATGAAGGAAATCGCCGATCACCTGCACAAGGACGCGATCACCGTGACCGGCAAGACCATGGGCGAGAACATCGCGGACGCCGAGAACTTCAACACCGACGTCATCATGCCGTTGGCCAAACCCTTCATGGAAAAGGCGGGCATCGCGGTACTGCGCGGCAACCTCGCACCCCGCGGCGCCGTCATCAAACCCAGCGCCGCCACCGCCAGCTTGCTGCAGCACCGCGGCCGCGCCGTGGTGTTCGAGAACATCGAGGAATTCCACCGCCTGATCGACGACGAGTCGCTGGACGTGGACGAGACCTGCATCCTGGTGCTGAAGAACTGCGGGCCCAAAGGATACCCCGGCATGGCCGAAGTCGGCAACATGCCTCTGCCGCCCAAGGTGTTGCGCAAGGGCATCACCGACATGGTGCGCATCAGCGACGCCCGCATGAGCGGCACCGCCTATGGCACCGTGGTGCTGCACACCGCGCCCGAAGCCGCCGCCGGCGGCCCGCTGGCGGTGGTGCAGAACGGCGACATGATCGAACTCGACGTGGCCAATCGCAAGCTGCACCTGGACATCAGCGACGAAGAACTGGCGCGTCGCCTGTCCGGCTGGACGGCTCCGCCGCCGCCGCTGTCCAGCGGCTACTGGAAGCTGTATGTCGACCATGTGCTGCAGGCCGATGAAGGCGTGGACCTCGATTTCCTGGTGGGCAAACGCGGCGCCTTCGTTCCGCGCGACAATCACTGAAAATCAAGTCCCGCTTGCGCGGGGCGCAACCCGGTGCGTGGCGCCAGAGGTCGCCAAGACCTCCGGCCCTGCCGTGTGCCAACCAGTGAGGGGCAAGCGCATGCAAACGCGAATATATGACGTGGTGGCGCTGGGGGAGGCCATGGTCGAGTTCAACCAGACCACACCGGGCCAGGCGCAGTATCTGCAGGGTTTTGGTGGCGACACCAGCAACGCGAGCATCGCTGCCGCGCGGGCCGGCGCACGCACCGCCTACCTGACGCGCATCGGCGCCGACAATTTCGGTCGCCTGTTGCTGCAGTTGTGGGCTCAGGAAGGTGTCAACACCAGCGGCGTGAGCACGGCCAGCGCCAGCCACACCGGCATCTACTTCGTGACCCACGGCAGCCAGGGCCATGAATTCAGCTATCTGAGGGCCGATTCGGCCGCCAGCCGCATGACGCCCCAATGGCTGGCCGGCACGCCGACCGGCCTGATCCGCGAATCGCGGTTTCTGCACCTGTCGGCCATCTCGCTGGCGATTTCAGCCGGCGCCTGCGACACCGCGTTCGAAGCCATGGAGACCGCCCGGGAAGCCGGTACGCTGGTGTCATTCGATTCCAATCTGCGCCTCAAACTGTGGCCACTGGCCCGCGCCAGGGCCTGCACCATCCAGGCCGTGAGCATGTGCGACCTGTTCCTGCCCAGCCTGGAAGACATGACGACGCTGACCGGCCTGACCGAACCCGACCAGGTCATCGACTGGGGCCACGACAACGGTGCTGCCACGGTCGTGCTCAAGCTCGGCGCCGAAGGTGCCCGTATCAGTGATGGTCGCAAACGCGAAACCATCGCGGCGCGCCATGTCACGGTCCGTGACGCCACCGGCGCCGGCGACTGCTTCTGCGGCAATCTGCTGGCGCGCATGGCCAAGGGTGACGACGTGTTTCACGCCGCCGCATACGCCAATGCTGCAGCGGCCTTGTCGGTGCAAGGTTTCGGCGCGGTCAATCCGATGCCGCGCAGCAGTTCCGTCTTCGCCGTCCTGTGACTACCCGCACGGCAGACAGCGACGCCACCACCGCCTTGCTGGCGCTGGACTGGGGCACGACCGCCCTGCGCGGCGCACGCCTGGACGCCAGTGGCCGCGTGCTGGAAGAGCGTTCCTTTGGCAAAGGCATCCTGAACGTGCCTGCCGGCGGATTCGCCGCCGCATTCGACGACTGTTTCGGCGACTGGGCCCTGGGCAGTGCCCGCGCATGCCTGATCTCGGGTATGGCTGGCAGCAAGCAGGGCTGGGTCGAGGCGCCCTACTGCGCCTGCCCGGCCGGTTTTGCCGACGTGGCCGCGCAATTGCGCTGGATCACCGACCCGGCCTTGCGCCTGCCCACCGCCATCGTGCCAGGCCTGAACTGCGAGCTGGCCTGTGGCCTGCCGCAGCTGCCCACCATTCCCGACGTCATGCGCGGCGAAGAAGTGCAGATCTTCGGCGCCATGCACCTGGGCGGCATCGACGAGGGTCTGTTCATCCTGCCGGGCACCCACAGCAAATGGGCCTGGGTGCGCAACGGGCGCGTCACCGAATTTCGCTCGTTCATGACCGGGGAATTCTATGCACTGCTCAGCCAGCACTCGCTGCTGGCCCGCACGATCGACACCAAGGCCGCCTTTGACGCGCCGGCGTTCACGCTCGGCGTGGCGCGCGCCCGCCAGGGCGGGGGTCTGTTGCACAACGCCTTCGGCACGCGTACGCTGGCGCTGATGGTCCGCATGGACGCGGGCGCGCTGGCCAGTTACCTGTCGGGCCTGGTGATCGGCGACGAACTGCACCACAACCCCTTGAGCGATACCCGTCACGTGGTGCTGATCGGCTCGGAGAACCTGACCCGGCGGTATGCACTGGCATTGGCGTCCCTCGACATCGCAGCCCATCGCATGGGCGCCGAAGCCACCTGGGCCGGCCTGCATGCGCTGGGCTCTCACCTGCCAGACGAACGGACATCCCGATGAAACCCCTGCAGAAATTTGCCACCCATTTCCAGACCATGCCACTGGTCGCGATTCTGCGCGGCCTGACACCCGGCGAGGCGCCGTCGATTGGCCAGGCACTGACCGGATCGGGTTTCGGCCTGATCGAAGTCCCCCTCAACTCGCCCCAGCCACTGGACAGTATTGCGCTGCTGGCAAATGCCCATCCACAGGCACTGGTCGGCGCCGGCACCGTGCTGACGGCGGCGCAAGTTCGCGAGGTGCATGCCGCTGGCGGGCAGTTGATCGTCTCGCCCAACTTCGATGCCAGTGTGGTGACCGAAGCCGTCAACCTGGGCATGGTCTGCCTGCCCGGAATTGCCACACCGACCGAGGCCTTTGCCGCCCTGCATGCGGGCGCACACGGACTCAAGCTGTTCCCGGCCGAAGCGGCAACCCCGGTCGTGCTCAAGGCGATGCTGGCGGTGTTGCCGGCCGGCACGCTGATGGTGCCGGTAGGTGGCATCACAGCGCAGAACATGGGCCCCTGGCTGGCCGCTGGCGCCCAAGGCTTTGGCCTGGGTTCGGCGCTGTACAAGCCGGGCAAGAGCGCAGAGCGGGTGCGCCAGGACGCGGCGGCGTTCGTGGCGGCCATGCGCGGCGCGCTGCTCGCCTGAGCTTTGCGCGGACCGGCTCATGCGCGCCGCGCCAGATCCCACCACGCAGGCAACAAGGCACGGTAACGCGGCTGCAGGTAACGCTCGTCGAGCAGCAACACGCAGCCGGTATCGCTTTCGGTGCGAATCACCCGACCGGCCGCCTGCACCACTTTCTGCAAACCCGGGTAGACATAGGTGTAGTCGTAGCCCTGGCCGAACATGGTCTGCATGCGTTCGCGGATCACCTCGTTGACTGCGTCAAACTGCGGCAGGCCCAGCGTGGCCACGAATGCACCAATCAGCCGATTCCCGGGAAGGTCGACACCTTCGCCAAAAACACCTCCGAGCACGGCAAATGCGATGCCCTGGCCCGCCGCGTCGAAGCGCTGCAGAAACGCCCGCCGCGCCGACTCGTCCATCTGGCGCGCCTGGGTCCAGACCGGAATCTGCGCATGGGACTGGCCGATGCGTTCGCAGGCCTGCTCCATGTAGTCGAAGCTGCTGAAATAGGCCAGGTAATTGCCGGGTTGCCGGGTGAACTGCCGCGCCATCGCCGCCACCAGCGTGTCGAGCGAGGCCACCCGATCCGCCTGGCGCGTCGATACCGGCACGACACGCACCCGTAGCTGGCTGGCGGCAAATGGGCTGGGCACGTCGATCCAGGCGGTGTCGTCGGGCAATCCCAGCAAGGCGCGGTAGTAGTGCTGCGGGTTCAGCGTGGCCGAGAAAAGCACCACCGTGTCGGCCGATTGCAGACGCGGCGACAGAAAGGGACCTGGCACGATGTTGCGCAGGTTCAGACGACCGGCAGCCCCGGGCGGGAAATCGAACCCGCCGGCATCGAGGCGGCTCTGCGACGCGGTCGCGGCGGCCGCATCCGAAGCCAACGCCACCGGATCTTCACTGCGGTCGAACTCGCACAGCGAATGCGCCGCGAACATGTCGGCCAGCGAGGCAAAGGCCAGCGCGCGAAAGTAGAACGCCAGCACCGGCGTGTCGGCCTCGCCCGCACGGTCATTGAGATGTTCGCCCAGTGCGCTGCACAGCGTCTGCAAGGCGCGAAACCAGGCTGGCGGCACGGCATCGAGCGCGGCCCAGGTCTGCTGTGGCGCCTCGCGCAGCTGGCCATCGTGCAGCAGCTGCCATTGGTCGAGCAGACCGTCCACCCGCGCCCGCAGCGCGCCGCTCACATGGGCACGTGCGGCCAGCGTCTCGGCGTGGCTCAGTTCGGCGCTGTACATGCTGCGCGCGCGCGGCACCAGGTTGTGGGCCTCGTCGACCAGCACGGTGACGCGCCACTGGTTTTCGACCGTCATCGCATGCAACATTGCACTGCGGTCGAAATAGTAGTTGTAGTCGGCCACCACCACATCGCTCCAGCGCAGCATTTCATGGCCGAGGTAATACGGGCAGATCCCCTGCGCCAGCGCCAGTGTGCGCAAGGCATGCTGGTCGAGCCAGCCGCGGCGCGCCGCATTCTGGCGCGCGACCGCGAGGCGGTCGTAAAAGCCCCGCGCCAGCGGACAGGAATCCGGGTGGCAGGATTTGTCCGGGTGCTCGCACGACTTGTCCTTGGCCACCAGTTCCAGCACCCGCAATGCCGACCCCTGCGACGCCGGGCCGCAAGCCGCGCGCAAGGGCCGCAAGGCGTCGAGTGCCACCTGCCGTCCCGGCGTCTTGGCGGTCAGGAAAAACAGCTTGTCGGTACCGCGCACCGGCATCGCGCGCAGTGCCGGATACAAGGTACCGATGGTCTTGCCAATGCCGGTGGGCGCCTGCGCCAGCAACGGACGCGACTGCAGACAGGCCCGGTAGACGGCGCCCGCCAGGTCGCGCTGACCCGGCCGGAAGGGCAACTGCGGAAAAACCAATTGCGCCAGCGCAGCATCACGGGCGCTGCGATGGGCCTGCTCCTGGCGCGCCCAATGCACGAAACGCTGGCACAGGTCATCGAGGAACTGCTGCAATTCGTCGGCACGGCAGCGCTGCGTCAAGGGATGTTCGGACTGGGCCACGACGTCGAAATACACCAGGCGCAGGGTCAGTGCGGGGAGGCCGCGGCTGGCACAGATCAGCGCGCCATAGACCTTGGCCTGCGCCCAGTGCAGCAGCTGGTGCTGCGGGGCGATGGCCTCGACCGCACCGCGAAAGGTCTTGACCTCGTCCAGCGTGTGGCTGTCGGGGTCGAAGCCGTCAGCCCGGCCGCGTATGCGCAGACCGTGTACCACACCCTCCAGGCTGACTTCGGTCTCGTACCCGGGTCCACGCCGCTGCGCCACGCGCTGGTGCCCCAGGCGCCCTTGCTGCGCTGTGGGTGATGGTGTGAAACGCAGATCGAGATCGCCGCATTTCGCGGAAAATGCACATAGGTTGCGCACCGATACCGTGTAAAAAGCCGCCTCAGATCCAGGGTTTGCCGCAGCGGACGTATCGCCGTCGACAGGCGCTTGCGTTGCTGGCGCCGCATGCTGCAACTGCGCATCGCCGCCGTGATCGGGCAACACGTCTGCGCCCACAGAGCCCGGAGCGCTCACGGCAGATCGGCAGCGGGCGCAGTTTGCGGCTGCAGCATGGCCTGACCGGGGCCGCCGTCCTCGTCGGTCACACCGGCCATGCTCAAAGGTGTGGCCCTGGACAGCGCCATCCACAACGCAAACGGCAGGTCGGCGATGGCACGGCTTGGCGCATGGCGCGCCACGTCCAGTTGTCCGTCGGGCATGGCGAAGATGACGCCGCAGGCCGGCGGAACTTCGTCGGCCTGCGCAATCGGGCGTCCACGGGCATCGCAGCCGAGCACATACCAGCACTGGCCGCCGATGTCGAGGTAGCTGTCGCGTTTGTCGCGCAGTCGGAGATCGCCCAGCAGATCGGCCCGGCTGACCTTGATCTCATGCACCACCGGCTGCAGATAGGCCGCCACCGTGGTGTTGCGAATCGAAAACACATCGGGCTTGCAGACTTTCCAGCGCGCCTTGTTGCGTCCGCTGTGACCCGGTGTCAGGTCAAAGGCCTCTGGCGTCTGCGCCGTCGGGTCCGGCGCGCCGTGCGCAACCACCGGCCCGGACCCGACGCCAGCGGCATCCAGCAGCGGCGCAGGCGCAGCATCACCGGGTTCGGGCAGGCGCGCCCGTACCGCCAGGCCGGTCCACACCACGCGACCGGCCACCAACAGGCTGCGCGCGACCTGCGCCACCAATGCGTCATGCACCGACAAAGCCTGCCGGTTGCGTTGCAGTGTCTGGGCCAGGTAGGTGATGCCGGCGTCCGTGACACGCAAGCTTTCGATACCACCGGACGGGCGCAGCCGCTCCAGCAGGCCGGCGGCCAGCAGCTCGATTTCCAGTCCATCCTGGCTCGGCCAGCCGGCCGAGCGGTAGATCTCGCGCAGGCGCCGGGCGTGCGCGCGTGTCAGCACCGGTGCCTGGGCATCCGACGGCATGGTGGCGCTGATGGTTGACGTGGCGTTCTCGCGCATGGCAGCAGGGGCACCTAGGGATGGAAACTCGGTTGCAGCGTCGCGGGTGCTGGAAACTGTAGATTCATACAGCATATTACCCGCATCCGTCGGGCGGTGGTGCTGGCGTGCACACAGGCCTTTGCCGGCAGGTGGAAAAAGCTGCGAACATGGCCTCTGGTCAACAAGTAGGTGGAATCAGCAATGGGTGCCGTACTCGTGGCTTTGCAGTTCGGGCTGCTGTTGTTGCTGGCAGGGCTGGCGGCAGCACGCATGGCACAGGGATCGGTATCCGCAGCGGCGATCGTGCTGGCCCTGGCCGCCCTCGCACTGGTGGCATGGACGTTCTGGCACAACCGGCCTGGCAATTTCAACATCCGCCCGATACCGCGCGCCGGCGGCAGGCTGATCACCAGTGGCCCGTACCGCCACATCCGCCATCCGATGTACAGCGCGGTGTTGCTTGGTGCCGCCGCGTTGGCGCTGACGGCGCCGCCGGCACCTGCCTGGCTGGCATGGACGGCATTGCTGCTGGTGCTGTTGGTCAAGGCGCGACTGGAAGAACGCTCGATGGCCGAACACCATCCGGACTACACCGCCTACCGCACCCGCACCAAGCGCCTGGTGCCAGGCCTGTTCTGACCTTGCTGGCGCGTGCCGCAACAGCAGCCGGGCATCACACCTCCACCAAGGCGCGATAGTCCCTGGCCGTCTGCGTGCCCACCGCCTGGAGCAGTTGCGCGTACCGCGTCTTGTGGCGTACCCACATGCGCGCCGAGGCGACGGACTTGGACTTGCAATACCAGTGGCAGGTGTGCTGCATCAGAAACATCTCGCCACTGAGCCGATAAGCCCTGTCCCTGGACGACTCATGTGCATGCTCCGCCACCGCCGCGCGGATTCCCCGGGCGTGGATGGCCAGCGCCTTGCGCAGGTCGAAACTGGCCTTGGGAAGCAGGCGGTCGGCCCACGGCAGCGTCACTGGCAAGGTGCTGACGCGTGTGTCGGCCTCGTTCGCCTTGGCAATGGCGCCAGCGAACTGATCGAACTGCTTGCAGAGCGCCTGTTCGGACGGGTGCAGAAAATCCCAGACCTGCTGCTGGCGCTGCGGGTCGCTCTCACCCAGCGCCCGCATATATCCGTCCGACAGTGTGGCCATCAGTTTCTCGATCTGGAACCGGCCCAGGTACCCGGCCAGCAAGGCAATACGCCTGCGTTCGTAGGTAAGGCGCACGACACTCAGGCCCACGACCATGGCAGCGAAAAATATCAGGTAGTCCATCAGGCGCGGATTCGCAAGTTCGACGTCAGCAAGGGATCATGCCGCAGGCCACGGGGCGTCTGCTCAGCGGGCCGCAACCAAGGTCTGCGTACCCGTCCACGCCTGTCCCCCCGCCAGCGTGACCGGGCAGTTGATGCAGGCCGCTTCCACGCACAGCATGTGGCGATAGCCGTCGGCAGGCATGTCGGGCAGCGCGGCGCAACGTGCCGCGCCCGGATTCCAGACCACCACGTCGGTGAAGCCGTGCTGGGCGATATGCAGATCAGGGGTCGCTGCTCCGGCTGTCTCGAACAGCAACAGGTCACGCTGCACGCCGCCATAAATGCGGTCCACTTCACCGTCAAACACAAGCAGCGCTGCGTCCCCTACCTTGTTCAGACCGTCGGTCTTGTCCCAATATGACTGGCCGCCCAGTCCATCCAACGCCACCTGCGCCACGTCGGCAACCCGAAGATAGGTGTGCAGGGCGCACGTGAACGACATCGGCAGCAACCCGTCGTTGGTGCACGTCAATACCAGCGACAGGCTATCGCCAAGCACATGCACCGCCAAGTCCAGCACGAAATCATGCGGCCAAAGAGCCCGGCTTTGCGCGTGCGCCCTCAAACGCAACACAGCCTGGGCCTCGCCGCTCGGCCCTCGGCCGCCATGCTGCAGCCGCCACATTGCGTTCCGTGCAAAGCCGTGGTTGACCAATGGCCCCCGATTGGCGAATTGCGGAAACGCCACCGGCACGCCGCCGCGAATCGCCTGTCCGTCGGAAAACGCCGAATCAGGTGACAGGTAGAGCCGCTCCCGACCGGACTGCGCAGGCGTCCATGACACGACATGACCGCCTTGCAGCGTAACAATTGCCTCTGCGCCATCGACCGATCGCAGGACTACGGCGTCAAGCCCGTGAAAGGACATCGGTGAGACAGCTGCTTTGGTCATGTTGCCGATCCTTGTTGCAGTGACCGCGCCACCAGCTCCTTGAGGCCGCGCAGCAGCAGGGGCATGGCAGCACCTTCCTTTTCGAGTTGATGCCCGATATGCTGACGTACCAATGGAGGCATAGGCAAACCCACCAGCAGATCGCGCTGTCCCGCAGCTCCGGTCAGCGCCGTCCACACGTCGGAGTTTTCGATGAATGGCCCCGACACAACCACCTCTGACGGAAAATACAGCCGACACAGATTGATCAGCACCTCGGTCATCTCGTGCAGTGCCCGCTTGAACACACGGCTACGCGTGAGCAACTTGTCTTGCAACAAGCGCGCAACCTGGGTTTCGTCCATGGTCTCGTCGAATCGGTCGCCCAACAGCGCGGGACCGATGGCCCACAGCGAGGCCACTGTCTCCAGGCAACCGACATGTCCGCAACGGCACAACATCCGCTGACCTGCGAGTTGCCAGTGACCGACCTCGCCGTACCCGTATGCACGCTGGCCTGTCGCCGTCGAGGCCAACGACGCAGGCCCGAATGTCATACCGATGCCGTAACCCCAGTGCAGCAACAATGTCCTTCGGTCCGCACCCACATGATCCTTGCGCATGTGGCGCGCCAGCAACTGTGCATCAACGTTGCGCACGACATGGATCTGCACGCCCCGGGGCACGGCGCAGTCGCGCAGGCCCAGCTTGCTGACGTTTGGCCAGCGTGACGAGAACACCCATTGCGACGTCGCGATATTGACCAGCCCGGACAAGGAAAAACTGACGCCAACCAGGGACGTTTGCGGATTCAATTGCTCAATGGCACGGTTCTGCAAGGCACGCAAGGCATTGCGCATCACAGCATTGCTCGCGTCGGCTGCAACGGGTGTGCTTTCGTGCCAGAGTTCGCGACCGCTCAGGTTGACCACCGATACGTGTAGCGACTGGCTGTGAACCATCACGACGGAAACGGCCAGGCGATCGGGGTTTGCCTGCAGATAACCCCGTGGCCTGCCACGTCCGGCCGGCTTGCGCATCTGCTCGGTCAGCAAACCGGCCTGAACCATTGCCGCCACCCAAGCCGACACCGTCGTCGAGCGGACCTTGAGCTTCTCGGACAAACCAGTGCGCGCACGTGCAACACCTGTCAAAACGGCGACGAAGGCCCTCTCGGCCCCGTCCGGACCGGCGTCCTGCAACCAGCTCTCCCACGCGGGAGTCGGAGTTGCCAGCGAAGGAGCGGACGGGTCGGCACTTGGCCCCGCCGCGCTGGGATTTCGGACAGGTCGCTGCATGGGTCGATTCTAGGCAGCCTTCACGGAATCGCCGGTTCACGCCGAAAAGACAGCGGCGTGAGCATGCGGCCAGTGTGTGCACGCGCAGTCGCGGTGTCCTCCCGCGAGGAAGATGTCTGGCTTCGCAATGCAATCTTTCATTGACTTTTAAACAGTGCCGTTTGAAAATAACTTCCATCGTACGCGAGTTCCCTGTTTCCAACCCACCATCAACGCATACTCAGGAGATCGTTCATGCAGATTCCCTCCCACGAAGCTGATCGTCGCGCGTTCCTGCGCAGCCTGTCCGGCACCGCATTGGCCGGCATCTCAGGCCTGTCGCTGTCGGCGCACGCCGCCAGCCCAGCACTGCCGTCGAGCCCCGTCGCCATCAACGTGATGGACGTCGGCGGCGCCCTGGCGCTGATCCAGCCCGCGTTCGAGGACTACAAGAACAAGTACCCGAATCTGGCGTCCCGCATCGGCTTCATCAAGGCACCGGCACCCGAACTTGCAAGCAAGCTCAAGGCCCAGCAGGCGGCAGGTCGGATGGACATTGATCTGGTCCTGACCGGCAGCGACGGACTTGCCTCCGGCCTCGAGCAAGACCTGTGGATGAAGATCCTGCCCGAACACGATGAGCGATTCCCCAACCTGGAGAGCAACTACGAGCCGGCTGCGCTCAATCTGCACAAGGTGCAGGGTCGCGGCTTCGGTGTCGTGTGCAACTACTACCCGTCGGGCCCACTGCTCGAATACGCGCCCGAGCGCGTCAAGAACGTGCCCACCACGGCCGACGAACTGCTGGCCTGGGCCAAGGCCAACCCCAAGCGTTTCATGTATGCGCGCCCGGCCAACTCCGGGCCGGGCCGCACCTTCATGATGGGCCTGCCTTACCTGCTCAAGGACAAGGATCCGAAAGATCCCGACAAGGGATGGGAAAAGACCTGGGCCTACCTGCAGGAGCTGGGCAAGTACATCGAGTACTACCCCACCGGCACCGGCGCCACGATGAAGGAATTCGGAGAAGGCTCGCGCGACATCATCATCACCACCACCGGCTGGGACATCAATCCACGCGCGCTGGGCATCGTGCCCAAGTCCGCTGCGATCGGTACGCTCAAGGGATTCCACTGGGTATCGGACGCATTCTTCATGTGTATCCCGAAAGGCGTTCCCAACGATCGTCTGGCCGTCACGCTCAATGTCATGGCGCACATCCTCAAGCCCGAGATGCAGGCCATCTCGTACGACGCCGGTTACCTGTATCCGGGGCCGGCGGTCAAGAACGTGCCGCTGAGCCTTGCACCCAAGGCCAGCCAGGACATCATCCGCGAATTCGGGCGCCCCGAATACGCCAGCCTGATTGCCAACAATCCGATCGAGCTGCCGCTGGAGCCCGCCAAGATGGTTGGCGCCTTCAAGATGTGGGACCAGTTGGTGGGCACGAAACCCGCCGCCAAATGAGTTCGAGGGACAACGGCTTCCGCAAGCTGCGCATCGACGGCATGCAGCGCGCCTTCGGGGGCTTCAAGGCACTCGATGGCGTGTCGCTGGACATTCAACGCGGCGAGTTCGTGGCCTTGCTGGGGCCGTCGGGCTGCGGCAAGTCAACGGCACTCAACTGCATCGCCGGCCTGCTGGCCATTACCGGCGGCAGCATGCACCTGGACGACCGATGCATCGACGATCTCAAGCCCGAAGAGCGCGGCTTCTCGATGGTGTTCCAGAACTACGCGTTGTTTCCGCACATGACGGTGCGCAACAACGTCGGCTTCGGCCTGCGCATGCAGGGCGTTCCCGCCGCGCAGGCAGGCCCGCGTATCGACAAGGCAATGGCCATGGTGCGCTTGAGCGACCAGCAGGACAAGCTGCCCGGTCAGCTCTCGGGCGGACAACAGCAACGCGTCGCGATCGCGCGCGCCATCGTCACCGAACCCACGCTGGTTCTGATGGACGAGCCCTTGTCGAACCTGGATGCCAAGCTGCGCCAGGAAATGCGCCAGGAGATCCGGCGCATCCACCTGCAGTCGGGAGCCACCACGGTGTACGTCACGCACGACCAGGAAGAAGCCTTGTCGCTGGCCGACCGCATCGTCGTCATGCGGGACGGTCGTGTGCAGCAGGTCGGCACTCCCGGCGAATTATTCGATGCGCCAATTGATCTCGGCGTGGCCGACTTCATGGGATTTCGCAATCGCCTGCCGGGACGCATACTCGCACGCAACGGCGCTGCGGTCACCATAGGCGTTCGCGCGGACACGGCATCCCCATCCGACCCGCACTGCGGCGAACTCACAGGTCGGCCGCGCCAGGACAGCCTGGGCGACAAGGTCGTGATCGCCGTACGTCCCTACGATCTCACGGTGCAAGCCAGCGGCCAGCCAGGCCTGGGCGTCACGGTCGAACTGACCGAATACCTGGGACGTGGTTACCAGGCGCTGGGCCGCACCTCCGACGGCCAGAGTGTGCATTTCGCCTGCGACCGGTTGCTGTCGCCTGGCGAGCAGCTTGTGCTCGCCGCCGACCCCGCGCGTGCGCTGGTGTACCCGGCATGAACCAGGCCATCGCTGCGTCCGCACGGCCGGCGCCACCGGCCAGCTGGAGAAAGACACTGGCGCTGCATGGCATCGACGGCACGACGCTGCTGGTGGTGCCGGCTTTTCTGCTGATGGTCGCCCTGTTCGTCTACCCGTTCATCTACGGTTTGCTGCTGTCGTTCCGACCCAAGGTCGGCAACTGGCTGGCCAACTACCAGCTTTTCTTCAGCGATCCGTTCCTATACGACACGCTGGGAAAGACCTTCGCGCTGGCGATTCCAGTGACCTGCCTGAGCCTGCTGCTGGCCATACCCGTTGCCATGCGGGTACGCCTGATGCAACACCAGCGCCTGCTGACCACCTTGCTGGTGCTGCCAATCACGCTGGGGACGGTGTTGGTGGCGCAAGGCATGCTGGGCTATTTCGGCCCCCAGGGATGGTTCAACCGCACGATGATGGAACTCGGTCTGCTGTCGTCACCGGTCAAGCTGACGCACAACTACACCGGTGTGTTGCTGTCACTGCTGATCACCGGCTTCCCGTTCACGTTCCTGCTCACGCTGTCGCACGTCACCGGAATCGACCCTGCACTCGAACACGCCGCAGCGACACTGGGCGCTCGTCCGGCGGCGCGGTTCCGGCACATCTTCCTTCCGCTGCTGCTGCCCGGCCTGGCGATGACGTTTTGCCTTTCCTTCGTGCAGGCCTTCTCCGTATTTCCGTCAGCTGTGCTGGTCGGTGAACCAGCCGATGCGACGCGGGTGATCTCGATAGCCGCCTACCACGCTGCGTTCGAGGAGTACGACTACTCGATGGCCTCGGCCATTGCCATGCTGATGGGTGTGGCCCAGCTCGCGGTGGTTGTTCTGGTCTTGTCAATGCGAGCCTTCGTGTACCGCGGCCCGTCGGCAGGAGGCAAGGGATGATGCCCGGACACCGCAGGCACACCGGCGCGCAGGCGGCCATCGACGTCGCCGGCAGCCTGTGGATTTACGCGATCTGGGCCGTCACGATCTGGTTTGTCGTGAATCTGCTGGCGCTGATCGGCAGCGTGGTCGTCAGTTCCTTCTCCACGCGCTGGTTGCGCAGCTGGTTTCCCGAGGGATTTACCCTGCGCTGGTACAGCTCCGCCTGGTCGGAGTTCCAGCTCGGCGAGGTACTGACCACCACCTTCACGGTGGTGGGTGCTGTCGTGGTGCTCGCCGGTTTGCTTGGTGTACCCGCGGCGTATGCCTTGGCACGCCGCAATTTTCCCGGCAAGCGTTGGGTCGTGCTGCTGTTCCTGCTGCCGCTGATGGTGCCGCCGGTCACCTATGGCATTCCGCTGGCTACCGTGCTGTACCAGGCTGGCCCGGGCGGCACGATATGGGGCGTGATTCTTGCCAACCTGGTGCCGACCGTCCCGTTCGTCATTCTCGTCATGATCCCGTTCATAGAACAGGTCGATCCGCGCATCGAGGCCGCGGCCCGCATCTTCGGCGCCAGTACACCGCAACTTTTCGTGCATGTGCTGCTGCCGATGCTGGCCCCTGGCATTCTTGCCGCGTTGCTGCTGGTGCTGGTGCGCACGATCGCCATGTTCGAGCTGACCTTCCTCACCGCCGGTCCCACCAGCCAGACATTGGTCGTTGCCTTGTATTACTCGGTGTTCGCCTCCGGGGTGCGCGCCGTTCAGTCGATCGACGCGATGGCCGTCATCTACATGGTCATCACGCTGGTCTGGTTGCTGATCGCGCTGCGATTTGTCAACCCCACGCAACTCGTCAGCCGGGTCAAGAGATCCGACAACAACGCCTGAACCACCCGGAAAAAAATACATGAAACTGCAACTGGTACAAGATCCCGCGGCATTGGGCCGCGTCGCTGCCGATTTCGGTGCCGATATCATCCGCCGCGCATTGAAGACGCATGGCCACGCCAATGTGATCGTGGCCACTGGCGCCAGCCAGCTGGCGATGCTCGAGGTGCTGGTAAAGGCACCCGACATCGACTGGTCATTGATCACTGTATTCCACCTGGACGAATACATAGGCCTGCCGGAGTCCCATTCAGCCAGCTTCCGCCGATATCTGCGGGAACGTTTCTTGCAGGAATTGCCCCAGGCACCCGAGTTCATCCCGGTCGACGGCGATGCGCCGGATCTCAACATGGAATTGGCGCGGTTGAACCTGCTGCTGGCCGAGCGCACGGTCGACCTGTGTTTCGCCGGAATCGGCGAGAACGGGCACCTGGCATTCAACGATCCACCGGCCGATTTCGAGGTCGACAAACCCTATATCGCGGTTGACCTGGACGACGCCTGCCGACGCCAGCAGTTCGGCGAAGGCTGGTTCAAAAGCATGGACGAGGTACCCCGGCGCGCGATCTCCATGTCGGTGCGCCAGATCATGCGCAGCCAGGCCCTGGTGCTCACGGTGCCTGACCTGCGCAAGGCCGCCGCCACCAAGGCGGCAATGGAAGGGCCGGTGCAGCCATCGTGCCCGGCCTCGATCGTGCAGCGCCACGACAACTGCATGGTGTTCCTGGACCCGGCGGCCGCCAGCCTGCTGACCCGGCCCCCGGCTCGCGCTGTCTGAGCCAGTACGATGGCGATTGCCGCAACAAGCATGGTGGGCGCCGACCCGCGCGATGGCAACACGCTGCGGGTCGAGTTCGCAGACGGTGTCATCACGGCGGTCCGGCACGAACCGAAAGCTGCCGACGCGGCGTCATGCTGGTTGTCGAGCGGCCTGGTGGACCTGCAGGTCAACGGATTTCGCGGCCATGACCTCAACGGCCCCGATCTGATGCCCGCGACGGTACACGAACTGGCCCGGACGCTGCTCAGCGACGGTGTGACCACCTTCCTGCCAACCTTCATCACGGCAAGCGAGCCTCAACTGATTGCCGGGCTCAAGGCGGTGCAGCAGGCGCGCCTGGATTACCCGCTGGTGCACAGGATGGTGCCCTGCGTTCACGTTGAAGGCCCGTCGATCTCGCCCGAGCCCGGCCCCCGGGGTGCCCATCCGCCGGCCCATGTACGGTCACCCAGCGTCGACGAGTTCCTGCGTTGGCAGGACGCCAGTGGTGATCTTGTAGGCCTTGTCACTCTGTCACCACACTGGCCCGAAAGCGTGGCATACATCCGTGCCCTCACGGCAGCAGGGGTGCATGTTGCCCTGGGTCATACGACCGCGAGTGCCGAGCAGATCACCGCCGCAGTCGATGCGGGGGCGGTGTTGTCGACACACCTTGGCAATGGCTCTCACAGCCACATCCATCGCCGGAACAACGCCTTGTGGCCGCAACTGTCCAACGATGGCCTGTGCGCCAGCTTCATTGCGGACGGCCACCATC
>JAGPBF010000012.1 GCA_018063505.1 Rhodoferax sp. | reverse complement strand
CATGCCTTGCCCGACGGGCCGGTGCAGTTCCACTACCCCGGCCCGACCGTGGAGCAGGATTTCGGTGTGGCGCCAGCGCCATTGATTCCGCCTTCGAAGATGGGAGCCTGGTCATGAGTTGGTACCGACCGGCGGATATCGGATTTTCCTTGCGCTCGCAGTTGGCAGACATTGGCCTGGCAGCACGCCTGTTCGCAAGGCTGGTGATGCTGTTTGGCCCGGCGTTCCGGCGCTTTGGACTGATCCGCGACCAGATCCACTTCCTGGGCAATTATTCGCTTGCGATCATCGCCGTATCGGGCCTGTTCGTGGGATTCGTATTTGGCCTTCAGGGTTACTACACCTTGCAAAGGTATGGATCGTCCGAGGCGCTTGGATTGCTGGTGACCCTGACCCTGGTGCGCGAACTCGGCCCCGTTGTGACCGCCCTGCTGTTTGCCGGTCGTGCCGGCACCTCGCTCACGGCCGAGATCGGCTTGATGAAGGCTGGCGAACAGATCAGCGTCATGGAAATGATGGCAGTCGACCCGGTGCAACGGGTGCTGGCGCCACGTTTCTGGGCCGGTGTCATCGTGATGCCGCTGCTGGCCGCCGTATTCAGTGCCACCGGCATCATCGGAGGCTGGGTCGTCGGCGTGCTGATGATCGGCGTCGACTCCGGTTCATTCTGGAGCCAGATCCAGGGCGGTGTGGATGTCTGGAACGACGTTGGCAACGGATTGATCAAGAGCGTCGTGTTCGGGTTCACCGTCACCTTTGTCGCCTTGTTGCAGGGCTTCCAGGCCCAGGCCACGCCCGAGGGGGTGTCCAAGGCGACTACCCGTACCGTGGTGATGGCGTCGCTGGCGGTTCTGGGGCTCGATTTCATCCTCACGGCCATGATGTTCAGTTTGTGATGATGCGTGGTGGACATTCGATGTCGGCGGCGGGGCGGAGAATGGCCGTCCAGACCCGCAATCAGGAGTAACAAGTGCAACGTTCGAAGATAGATATATGGGTGGGTTTGTTTGTATTGCTGGGCGCAGCCGCGATTCTCTTTCTGGCGCTGCAATCGGCCAACCTGCTCAGCCTGAACTTTCAGCCAACCTATCGACTGGAGGCCACGTTCGTCGACGTGGGCGGTCTCAAGCCCAAGGCGGCGGTACGCAGTGCCGGCGTCGTGGTGGGCAGGGTCGATGGCATCGCATTCGACGTCAAGACCTTCCAGGCCCGCGTGACGATGGCGATGGACAGCCGTTTCGCGTTTCCGAAAGACAGTTCGCTGAAAATCCTGACCAGCGGTCTGCTCGGCGAGCAATACCTGGGCTTGTCGCCAGGGGCGGACGAGAAGAATCTCGTGGCGGGTGATACCATTTCAAGCACCCAGTCCGCGGTAGTGCTGGAAGACCTGATTGGACAGTTTCTGTACAACAGCGCCTCTGGAAGCAAGGACAAGAAATGAACGCACATGCACCGACGGTTGCACGAACCACGCTGCGCCGGGTTTTGTCTGTTGGCCTCGTGGCATTGGCCTGCCACGGATGTGCGACGCAGCAGGCGCCTGACCCGCGCGATCCGCTGGAAGGTTTCAATCGCGGTGTATTCACCTTCAATGAAGGTGTTGACCAGGCGATACTCAAACCGGTTGCCACCATCTACCGCGACCTGACCCCCGCTTTGGTGCGTACCGGTGTGGGTAATTTCCTGGGCAATCTGGATGATGCCTGGTCCTTCGTCAACAGCCTGCTGCAATTCAAGCTGCGCGATGCGGTGGACAACTTCATGCGTTTTGGCGTCAACTCCACGTTTGGACTGTTCGGCGTGCTCGACGTGGCCGGCGAGATGCAGATCGAACGGCATTCGGAAGACTTCGGCCAGACCCTGGGCGCCTGGGGTTTCGGCCCTGGTGCATACCTGGTGTTGCCTATCTTTGGCCCTTCGACCTTACGCGATACCGCAGCGATGCCGGTGGACTTCGGCGGCGACCTTGCAGCGAGGGCCGGCGATATTTCGACGCGCAACTCGCTGCGGGTACTCAATGTGATCGATACCCGCGCCAATTTGCTCGGCGTGTCCTCGGCGCTCGATGAAGTGGCGCTGGACAAGTACAGTTTCGCACGTGATGCGTTCCTGCAACGCCGTCGTAATGCAGTCTACGATGGCAATCCGCCGGATAAGGAGTCTGATGCAGGCAGCGATATCCGTTAGATATCCTGTCCTTACCCGTTAGGTTTAGACTGCGGCGGAGCAGAACGTGTCTGCGCGGTGCCGCGGGTCGCGGCACGCGTCGCATACGACACCCACTGATTTTCATGGCGCCCGGGCCTGCACGGGCAACCGAAGGAACCAAATAGTGATTTATCGTCGAAATTTCAGCCGCCTGATCGGCGTATTTCTTGCCGCCACCGCATTGGCCCTGCATTTGCCGGCCCAGAGCGCCGATGAACCGCCGGACGCCATGATCCAGCGGCTGTCGAATTCGGTGCTCGACAACATCCGCAGCGACAAGTCGATCAAGAGTGGAGACATCTCGCCTGTGATTGCACTGGTGGACAGCAAGATCATGCCCGAGGTCAATTTCAAGCGAATGACCGCATCTGCCGTCGGCCCGTCATGGCGGCAGGCCACGCCAGAGCAGCAGAAGCGGCTTCAGGAGGAATTCAAGATTCTGCTGGTGCGCATCTACGCGGGGGCGCTGGCCCAGGTCAGTGACCAGACCATTCTTATCAAGCCGTTGCGTGCTGCGGCCGACGACAAGGAAGTCGTCGTGCAGACCGAAGTTCGCGGCCGGGGTGACCCTATCCAACTCGACTACAGGCTCGAGAAAACGCCAGGTGAGGGCAGTGGATGGAAGATCTACAACCTCAACGTGCTGGGCGTCTGGCTGGTCGAGACCTATCGCAGCCAGTTCGCGCGCGAGATCAGCAGCAACGGCCTTGACGGGCTGATCAAGGTGCTGAGCGACCGCAACAAGGCCAATCTGGCCAAGGGCTGATACAGGGTGCTGGTTCTTCCTGCCGATCTGACGCGCAATCACGCCAGTGCCTGCCTGCAGATGCTGGTGCAGGGGCTGAAGGCTTTGGCCGAAACGTCGGTGGTGGTGGACGCCAGCGCACTGCTGCGTTTTGATTCGTCTGCGCTGGCCGTGCTGCTCGAATTGCGGCGGGAAAGCCAGGCCCAGGGCAAGAGCGTGCGCATCCGGGCACTGCCGCAACGCCTGCGTGACCTGGCCGAGGTATACGGGATTGCCGAGCTGCTCGCGGCGGAGTGACGCGACCGGCTAAAATCGCCGGCTCCCATGTCTGCAATCTCCTTTCAGTCGGTTTCCAAGTCCTACCCATCGCCACGCTCCCCGAAAAAGACGTTTCTGGCGCTGGACCGGGTCGATCTGAAGATCGAGCGCGGCGAGTTCTTCGGGCTTCTGGGTCCGAACGGCGCGGGCAAGACCACCATGATCAGCATCTTGGCCGGCCTGACCCGCGCCAATTCCGGTGCGGTGTCGGTGCTTGGCAGCGACGTGGTCACCGATTACGCACAGGCGCGCCGCAATCTGGGTGTGGTGCCGCAGGAACTGGTGTTCGATCCATTTTTCAGTGTGCGCGAAGCATTGCGCTTCCAGTCCGGTTATTTCGGCATCCGCAATAACGACGCCTGGATCGACGAGTTGTTGCACAGCCTGGGCCTGACCGACAAGGCCGGCTCCAACACACGCCAGTTGTCCGGCGGCATGAAGCGCCGCATGCTGGTCGCGCAGGCCCTGGTGCACAAGCCACCGGTGATCGTGCTCGATGAACCGACTGCCGGGGTGGATGTCGAATTGCGCCAGACGCTGTGGCAGTTCATCGCCAAGCTCAATCGGCAGGGCCATACCGTGTTGCTGACCACGCATTACCTCGAGGAAGCCGAGGCCTTGTGCGGGCGTATCGCCATGCTCAAGTCCGGGCGCATCGTTGCGCTGGACAGTACCAGCGAACTGCTCAAGGCGGCGTCGAGCAACGTGTTGCGTTTCAAGCTCGATGCCGATCTGCCTCCAGCACTGGCCGAGAAGGCACGGGTCACCGGGCGTATCGTGCAGATTCCCGCGCACGACGCGCGCGAGATCGAGTCCTACCTGGCCGCGGTGCGCGAAGCCGGGCTGCAGGCCCATGACGTGGAGATCCGCAAGGCCGATCTCGAGGACGTGTTCGTGGAGGTCATGGCGCAGCACCAGGACTCGGCCGCCAGCACCTCGGCGTGATTGCGCTGGACAATTCTGAAAGAAAATCTTGCAAAGCGACGCACCGATGTCCCCCGAACTGCCGCTTGTGGCCAACATGTTGTTGCCCGTACCACGTCCGCAAGGCGGCAACCTGATGGGTTGGCGCACCTTGTTCTACAAGGAGATTCTGCGGTTCTGGAAGGTGGGTTTTCAGACCGTTGGCGCGCCGGTACTGACCGCCATCCTGTATCTGCTGGTCTTTGGCCATGTGCTGGAAGACCGGGTCACTGTTTTCGGATCGGGTTCCTACACCGCCTTCCTGATCCCGGGGCTGGTCATGATGAGCGTGTTGCAGAATGCGTTTGCCAACAGCTCCTCGTCGCTGATCCAGAGCAAGATCATGGGCAACCTGGTGTTCCTGCTGCTCACGCCGCTGTCGCATTGGCACTGGTTTTCCGCCTATGTGGCTTCGTCTGTGGTGCGCGGACTGGTGGTGGGCGTCGGCGTGTTGCTGGCGACACTCTGGTTCACCACGCCACCCTTTGACGCCGTCGCCTGGATACTCGTGTTCGCTGTGCTTGGCGCAGCGTTGATGGGAACACTCGGCCTTATCGCCGGACTGTGGGCCGAAAAGTTCGACCAGCTGGCGGTGTTCCAGAACTTCATCATCATGCCGATGACCTTTCTCAGTGGCGTTTTCTATTCGATCAAGTCACTACCGCCGTTCTGGCAAGGCGTCAGCCACCTGAACCCCTTTTTCTACATGATCGACGGCTTTCGCCACGGGTTTTTCGGCCAGAGCGATGTGTCGCCCTGGCTGAGCCTGGCCATCGTCGGATCGTCGATGGTGGCAGCCAGCGCTGTGGCCATCCATTTGCTGCGTATCGGTTACAAGATTCGCAGCTGAAAGAAATCCCCCATGACAGCAGACGAACTCAAAGCCATCATCATCGAAGGCCTTCCCTGCCTCCACTGCGAGCTTGAAGGCGACGGCCGCCACTGGCAGGCCACCATCGTCTCGGACGCGTTCGAGGGCAAACGCGCGATTGCGCGCCATCAGATGGTCTACGCCACGCTGGGCAGGCGTATCCAGAACGATGAGGTTCATGCCTTGTCGATGAAGACCATGACCGGCGCAGAATGGAAAAACAATGGATAAGTTGCTGATCCGTGGCGGTCGCAGCCTGCGGGGGGTGGTGCCGATTTCGGGCGCCAAGAACGCGGCGCTGCCTGAACTGTGCGCCAGCCTGCTGACGGCCGAACCCATCACGCTGGACAATGTGCCGCGTCTGCAGGATGTGAGCACCATGATTCGGTTGATCCGCAACATGGGAGTGACGGTCGAGCGCGACGAAGGCGATCAGGTGCGCATCGACGCCAGCACGCTGACGACACCGGAGGCGCCGTATGAACTGGTCAAGACCATGCGGGCGTCGGTGCTTGCGCTGGGGCCGCTGCTGGCGCGTTTCGGCGAAGCCACGGTGTCCTTGCCCGGTGGCTGCGCCATCGGCTCGCGCCCGGTTGACCAGCACATCATGGGCCTGACCGCCATGGGGGCCGACATCGTGGTCGAACACGGCTACATGATTGCCCGTCTGGCCAAAGGGCTGGACCGCCTGCATGGTGCGCGCATCACCACCGACATGGTGACGGTGACCGGCACCGAGAACTTCCTGATGGCCGCGGCCCTGGCCGACGGTGAAACCGTGCTCGAGAATGCCGCACAGGAACCCGAGATCAGCGATCTGGCCGAAATGCTGATTGCGATGGGCGCGCAGATAGAAGGGCATGGCACCAGCCATATCGTCGTGCATGGTGTGAAGGCGCTCCATGGCGCCCGCCATCGCGTCGTTCCGGACCGGATCGAGGCAGGCACTTTCCTGTGTGCCGTGGCTGCGGCCGGCGGTGACGTATTGCTGTCCGGCGCGCGCGCCGACCACCTCGAAGCGGTGATCGAGAAGCTGCAGGCGGCAGGTGCTCAGGTGACGGCGGTGGAGGGTGGTATCCGGGTGGTCTCGCAAGGGCGGCTGACGGCACAGAGTTTCCGCACCACCGAATACCCGGGCTTCCCCACCGACATGCAGGCCCAGTTCATGGCCTTGAACTGCATCTCCAGCGGAACTGCCACGGTGACGGAGACGATTTTCGAGAACCGTTTCATGCACGTCAATGAACTGGTCCGCCTGGGTGCCCATATCCAGATCGACGGTCGGCGCTCGGTGGTGCAGGGGGTCGAGCGGCTCTCGGGCGCCAGCATCATGGCGACCGATTTGCGGGCGTCTGCCAGCCTGGTGATTGCCGGGCTGGTCGCGGAAGGTCAAACCGTTGTGGACCGGATCTACCATCTGGACCGCGGCTACGACCGCATGGAATCGAAGTTGCGCGGCCTGGGTGCCGACATCGAGCGCGTTTCCGCGTGAACCAGGACGCACCATGATTACGCTGGCATTGTCCAAGGGCCGCATCTTCGATGATGCGCTGCCATTGCTGCGCGCGGCCGATATCGAGGTGCTCGATGACCCGGAAAAATCGCGCAAACTGATCCTGGACACCAATCGGCCAGATGTGCGGGTGCTGGTGGTGCGTGCGACCGACGTTCCCACCTATGTGCAATACGGCGGCGCAGACCTGGGCATCACCGGGCTCGACACCCTGATCGAGCATGGCAGTGAAGGCCTGTACCAGCCAATCGACCTGCAGATCGCGCATTGCCGCATCAGTGTTGCTGTGCGTGCCGGCTTTGACTACGCCGCCAGCGTGCGGCAGGGCTCGCGGTTGACGGTGGCCACGAAATACATGTCGATTGCGCGGGATTTCTTTGCCACCAAGGGTGTCCACGCTGACCTGGTCAAGCTCTACGGCAGCATGGAACTGGCCCCGTTGACCGGCATCGCCGATGCCATCGTCGATCTGGTGTCGACCGGCAGCACCTTGCGCGCCAACAATCTGGTCGAGGTCGAGCGGATCATGGACATCAGTGCGCGCCTGGTCGTCAACCAGGCGGCACTCAAGCTCAAACCGCAACCGATGCGTCGCATCATCGATGCCTTCGACATGGCGGTGCGCCAGAACGGGGCAAAGGAATGCGTTTGCTGACGCTGGCTCGTCCGCTGCGCCTGCGTACCATCGACGATGGTTTTGACGCGGCATTCCAGCAGCGGCTGTTCTGGTCCAGTGCCGCCGACGCTGCGATAGAACTGCGCGTGGCCGACATCCTGGCCGATGTGCAGGCGCGCGGCGACGCAGCGGTGCTGGCCTGCACGGAACGTTTCGATGGCGTTGCCGCTGCATCGATGGCCGCGCTTCAGATAACGCCAGAGGAACTCAAGGATGCGTTCGACGGCTTGCCAGACGAACAGCGCCAGGCGTTGCTGTTTGCCGCGGACCGTGTGCGCAGGTTCCACCAGGCGCAGAAGCAGGCCTGTGGCCAGAGCTGGAGTTACCGCGACGCCGACGGCAGCTTGCTGGGCCAGAAAGTCACGCCGCTGGACCGGGTCGGCATCTACGTGCCTGGCGGCAAGGCGGCGTATCCGTCCTCGGTGCTGATGAATGCGATTCCGGCCCATGTGGCTGGCGTGCAGGAGATCATCATGGTGGTGCCCATGCCCGCAGGCAAGCTTGCCGGAACCCCGAACAGGGTCGAGCGCAACCCGCTGGTACTGGCGGCCGCCCATGTGGCCGGCGTGTCGCGGGTATTCACGATCGGCGGCGCGCAGGCGATCGCCGCGCTGGCATATGGCACTGCGACCGTGCCCAAGGTCGACAAGATCACCGGGCCGGGAAATGCCTATGTGGCGGCCGCCAAGCGCCGGGTGTTCGGTACTGTCGGCATCGACATGATTGCCGGTCCCAGCGAGATACTGGTGCTGGCCGACGGCTCGACGCGACCGGACTGGGTCGCCATGGATTTGTTCAGCCAGGCCGAACACGACGAAATGGCGCAGAGTATTCTGCTGTGCCCTGATGCCGCATATATCGACCAGGTCCAGCGCGAGATCGATCGCCTGCTGCCGTCCATGAGCCGCAGCGCCATCATTGCCAGCTCACTCAACGGGCGCGGCGTGCTGGTGCAAACCCGCTCGATGGAAGAAGCCTGTGCCATCAGCAACCGGGTTGCGCCCGAACACCTTGAAGTGAGCAGCAGCGAGCCGCATCGCTGGGAGCCGCTGCTGCGCCATGCGGGTGCGATCTTCCTGGGTGCATATACCAGTGAGAGCCTGGGCGACTATTGCGCTGGGCCCAACCACGTATTGCCCACAGGAGCGACGGCACGTTTTTCCAGCCCGCTGGGGGTCTACGATTTCCAGAAACGCAGCAGTCTGGTCGAGGTCAGCGCTGCTGGAGCCCAGGTGCTGGGCCGGGTTGCGTCGGTGCTGGCGCATGGTGAGGGTCTGCAGGCCCATGCGCTGGCGGCGGAAATGAGGCTCGAATGATGATTGCGCAAATGCGCTTGCGTGGCGCGGGGCTGTCCCCTTGGGGTGCGTCGCGGTTGCTGCTGACCGGTCTTGTGCTGGCCTTGGCCGCTGCGAGCGCCTCGGCGATCAGCATTCGCGAATTGCGTGGCCTGGAAGCCTCGGACAAGGACCATGGCGCAATCTATGTTCAGTATTACCTGGTCGGCGCGATGGAGGGTGCGCTCGAAGCCAATGCCCAGGTCGCACGGTCCGGCGGCAAGGCCAGCATCTGCCTGAATGGCCGCAAACTCGAGCCGCGCATGGCCAAGCCGCTGTTTGACGCTGAGCTCAAGCGCAATGCAGGCCTGTACGAGGCCGATATGCCGGTCCAGCTGGTCTTGCTCAACGCGCTGATGTCGGCATATGTTTGCTGAGGCCACCATGACCCGCCTTTGCGTCCTTCCTGGCTGCGATCCAGTATGACCCGTCCAACTGCTTCCGATCTTGTCGCGCGCCACATCCGCCACGATGTTGCTGGCATGCATGCGTATGCCGTCCAGGACTCGCATGGGCTGCTCAAGCTCGATGCGATGGAGAATCCGCATCGCTTGCCGGCTGCGTTGCAGCAGCAACTGGGGCAACGGCTGGGGACATTGGCGTTGAACCGCTATCCTGCGGGCCGGATCGACGAGCTGCGCAGCGCGTTGATGGCACATGCCCAGGTGCCGCAGGGGTTCGACCTGATGCTGGGCAATGGATCGGACGAGCTGATTTCGATGTTGGCTATGGCCTGCGACGTGCCCGGTGCCAGCATTCTGGCGCCGGTGCCCGGCTTTGTGATGTACAGGATGAGCGCGCAGCTGCAGGGTTTGCGCTTCACCGGTGTGCCGCTGACGGCGGATTTCGAGCTCGACGAACCGGCCATGTTGCAGGCAATCACCGAGCAGCAGCCCTCCATCCTGTATCTGGCTTATCCGAACAATCCGACCGCAAACCTGTGGGATGACGCGGTGATCGACCGCCTGATTGACGCGGCCCCCGGCCTGGTGGTGATGGACGAGGCATACCAGCCCTTCGCCGGGCGCAGTTTCATCGATCGCTTGGCGGCGCATCAGAACGTGCTGCTGATGCGCACGATGAGCAAATTCGGCCTGGCCGGCGTGAGGATCGGTTACCTGATCGGCCCGACATCGCTGATTGCCGAGATCAACAAGGTGCGCCCGCCATACAACGTGAGTGTGCTCAATGCCGAATGCGCACTGTTTGCACTCGAACATGCCGATGTATTCGCTGCGCAGGCGCGCGATATCGTTGCCCAGCGACAATGGCTGGTCGACCAGTTGTCGGCGCTGCCAGGCCTGCGCTGCTTTCGCAGCGATGCCAACATGGTTCTGGTACAGCTGCCCGATGCCGGCGTGTCGGGAGGCAATGCAGCCGCGGCCGCGTTTGCCCGGATGCGCGATCGGGGTGTGCTGGTCAAGGACGTGTCGGGCATGCATCCGTTGCTGCGCAATTGTCTGCGCCTGACTGTGGGCACGGCCGACGAAAATCGTGCCATGCTTGAAGCCCTGAAGGAATGTCCATGAGTCCCGAATCCAGTACGACGGCGCCGCGCCATGCCCAGGTCACCCGCAATACGGCGGAAACCCGCATCACGGTGCGCATCGATCTCGATGGCAGCGGCAAGTCGAAGCTGCACACCGGCATCGGATTTTTCGACCACATGCTGGACCAGATCGCGCGCCACGGATTGATCGACCTTGATATCCAGGCCGATGGCGATCTGCATATCGATGGCCATCACACGGTGGAAGACGTGGGAATTACGCTGGGCCAGGCGATGCACAAGGCGCTGGGCGACCGCAAGGGCATCCGCCGCTTCGGCCATGCCTACGTACCACTGGATGAGGCGCTCAGCCGCGTCGTGATCGACTTCTCCGGTCGGCCCGGCCTGGTGATGCAGGTGCCATTCAAGAGCGGCATGATCGGCGGCTTTGACAGCCAGCTGGCGCATGAGTTCTTCCAGGGCTTCGTCAACCACGCCCTGGTGACGTTGCATATCGACAATCTGCGCGGAGAAAATGCGCACCATCAGGCCGAGACCGTATTCAAGGCCTTTGCACGCGCTTTGCGCGCGGCGGTGGAGGTCGATCCGCGCGCGGCCGGTTCCATCGCTTCGACCAAAGGCTCGCTCTGAGTCCTGGGACGGCCAGGGCAACAATGAACAAGGGTGCGTTCTCATGGTGATGGCGGGCGGCGCAACGGTGGCGATCGTGGACTACGGCATGGGCAATCTGCGCTCGGTTGCCAATGCGGTTCAGGCGGTGGCTGCCGACACGAGCCATCGGGTGGTCGTGACGGCAGACCCGCAGCAGGTCCATGCGGCCGAGCGCATCGTTTTGCCGGGCCAGGGCGCGATCGCCGACTGCATGCGCGAATTGCGCGACTCCGGCATGCTGGAGCCGGTGCTGGCGGCGGCCCGCAACAAGCCCCTGTTCGGCGTCTGCGTCGGCATGCAGATGCTGCTCGACCATAGCCAGGAGGGTGGCAAGGACGGTACGCCCGGCCTGGGTCTGATCCCTGGCGAGGTGGTGCGATTCGATCTGGCGGGGCGTCTGCAACCCGATGGAAGTCGTTACAAGGTGCCGCAAATGGGCTGGAACCAGGTGCACCAGACCCGTCCGGATGGTCAGATCCATGCCTTGTGGGAAGGCATCCCGGACGCGAGCTACTACTATTTCGTGCACAGCTTCCATGCCAAACCGTCTGATGCGCGCCACAGCGCGGGCGAGGCCGAATACGGCGGTCGCTTTACGGCAGCGGTTGCACGCGATAATATTTTCGCCACCCAATTTCATCCCGAGAAGAGTTCTGACCAAGGCCTCGCGCTTTACCGCAACTTCCTACGCTGGAAGCCCTGATTCCCATCCCTCGCATCCTCCATGCTGCTCATCCCTGCGATTGATTTGAAAGACGGTCACTGTGTTCGCCTCAAGCAGGGCGACATGGGCCAGTCCACCACCTTTGGCGAAGATCCCGCGGAGATGGCCCGTAGCTGGGTCACCAAGGGCGCGCGGCGCCTGCACCTGGTCGATCTCAATGGCGCATTCGCCGGCCATCCGAAGAACGAGGTCGCGATCCGCCGCATCCTCAAGGAAGTGGGCAGCGAGATCGACGTCCAGCTTGGCGGCGGCATTCGCGATCTGGATACGGTCGAGCGCTATCTCGATGCGGGCCTGCGCTACGTCATCATCGGCACGGCGGCGGTCAAGAATCCCGGGTTTCTGCAAGATGCCTGCACGGCATTCGGTGGCCACATCATCGTTGGACTCGATGCCAAGGATGGCAAGATCGCCACCGATGGCTGGAGCAAACTCACGCGCCACGACGTGATCGACCTGGGCAAGAAATTCGAGGACTACGGCGTCGAGTCCATCATCTACACCGACATCGGCCGTGATGGCATGTTGTCCGGCATCAATATCGATGCGACGGTCAAACTGGCGCAAGCGCTGTCGATCCCCGTCATTGCATCTGGTGGCTTGAGCAACATGGCCGATATCGAGGCCTTGTGCGATGTCGAGAGCGAAGGTGTCGAAGCTGTCATCTGTGGTCGTGCCATCTACAGCGGCGACCTGGATTTCACCGCCGCGCAGGCGCGCGCCGACGAACTCAACGGCTGAGGCGAACTGCGCCGCATGCTGGCCAAGCGCATCATTCCGTGTCTGGACGTGACCGGCGGGAGGGTCGTCAAGGGTGTCAACTTCGTGTCCTTGCGCGACGCCGGTGATCCGGTCGAGATCGCTGCCCGGTACAACGAGCAGGGTGCCGATGAGCTCACGTTCCTTGACATCACTGCTACCAGTGACGGCCGCGACCTGATCCTGCACATCATCGAGGCCGTCGCCAGCCAGGTGTTCATCCCGCTGACCGTCGGCGGCGGCGTGCGGTCGGTCGAAGATGTTCGACGGCTGCTCAATGCCGGCGCAGACAAGACCAGTTTCAACTCGGCAGCCATCGCCAATGCGCAATTGATCGATGACGTTTCCGCCAAGTATGGTTCGCAATGCATCGTCGTGGCGATCGACGCCAAGCGCCGTACCGACGAACAGGAGCAGCGCGTGGCGCATGACGGCACCCGGGCCGGTCCGGGCTGGGACGTCTACAGCCACGGCGGGAGAACCAATACCGGCCGTGACGCCGTCGCCTGGGCTACGGAGATGGCACAACGCGGTGCCGGCGAGATTCTGCTCACCAGCATGGACCGCGACGGCACCAAGTCCGGTTTCGATCTGGAACTCACACGTGCCGTCAGCCATGCAATCGATATTCCGGTCATTGCGTCGGGCGGCGTCGGTGACCTGGACCATCTCGCCGATGGTATTCAATTTGGCGGGGCCGACGCCGTGCTGGCCGCCAGCATCTTTCACTACGGTGAATTCAGCGTGGGGCAGGCCAAGCAGCATATGCGCGCACGCGGCATCGCCGTTCGCATCTGAAGCCTGACATTGTTGCGCGCGGGGATTGGCCCAGCCGCGGGGCAGGGCAGCATGCCGATCGTCGACAATACCGCCATGTCATGGCTCGATCAAATCAAGTGGGACGCGCTGGGTCTGGTGCCCGTGATCGCGCAGGAACAGACAAGCGGCGACGTACTGATGTTTGCCTGGATGGACCGCGAAGCGTTGGCGCGCACGGCAGCCACGGGTCGTGCCGTGTATTTCAGCCGATCCCGCAAGCGCTTGTGGCCCAAGGGCGAGGAGTCGGGCCATGTCCAGCTGGTGCACGATATCCGGGTCGATTGTGACCAGGACGTGGTCCTGCTCAAGGTGACACAGACTGGCCACGACCCCGGCATCGCCTGCCACACCGGCCGCCACAGCTGCTTTTATCGGCGCCTGGTCGGTGGCGCCGAGCAGGGGCAGTGGGAAATTGCCGATCCGGTCTTGAAAGACCCGAAATCGATCTACAAGTAACCAAGCATGGACCTACAGACCTCCGACATTCCCGCGTCAACCGGCCAGGTGCTGGACCGACTGGCCACGACGATCGAAAGCCGCCTGCCGGCACAGGGTGGTGACCCGAACGCCAGCTACGTTGCGCGCCTGTTGCAGCGGGGTCCGGATGCTTTTCTGAAGAAGGTTGGCGAAGAGGCCACCGAGGTGGTGATGGCTGGCAAGGACCTGGACGCCGCGCAGGCCAGTGGTACCGGTGTCGACGAGAGTCGCGCCAGGCTGGTGGGCGAGGTCGCCGATCTGTGGTTCCATTGCCTGGTGGCACTGGCCCACTACGGTCTGCGACCCTCGGATGTTGCCGCTGAGCTTGCGCGGCGCGAGGGTACCAGCGGAATCGAGGAAAAGGCCTTGCGCAAGGCAATCACGCGCGAGGCAACCTGAATGTTCCGCGCTCTGAGGAAAGGATCACCATGACCGATATCACCGACATCACCCCCCGCGGCGACGAGCAGGCCCAGGCCCTGAGGTCCGTCGGCTGGCTCAGCTACGTGCTGCACCTGATCGTTGCCGTTGGCGCCATCATCCCCGGTGCCCAGGCCGGGGCCTTGCTGCTGGTGGTGGCGCTGGTGATCGATCTGGTCAAGAAACCGGAGGCCGAGGGCACGTGGCAGTCCAGCCATTTTTCCTGGCGGATCCACTCTGTGGTGCTGGCCGGTTTGCTGTACCTGCTCACTTCGCCGCTGTTTCTGTTGTTCCTGCTGCCGGGTTACCTGGCTTGGATGCTGGTGTCGATCTGGTTCCTGTACCGGATTGTCAAGGGCATGGTGGCGATGAATGCCAGCAGGGCCGTTGGTGCCTGACAGTTTGAGGAGTAGCGACGTCGATGACACACGATCCGGATTGCCTGTTCTGCAAGATCATCCAGGGGAAGATCCCTTCCAAGAAGGTGCATGAAGACGAACACGTCTATGCTTTCCATGACATTCACCCATGGGCGCCGGTCCACTTCTTGATCGTGCCCAAAGACCACATACTGTCTATGGCACACCTGGAGCAGGAGCATGCCACGTTGATGGGACACATGATGACGCTGGCGCCGAAGCTGGCCCTTCAGGAAGGCTGCAACCCGTATCCGGAAGGTGGATTCCGCGTTGTCAGCAATACCGGTGCCGAGGGTGGCCAGGAAATCGGACACCTGCATCTGCATGTCATGGGTGGACCGCGCCCGTGGCTCAGAGGCTGATAACCAAGGTCTTTGGGAAACACGTGGGTGCTACGGTCTAGAATCCGCATAACCGTTTAGGAGTCAACTATGGGTTCGTTTTCAATTTGGCATTGGCTGATCGTTCTGCTGATCGTCGTCATGGTGTTTGGCACCAAAAAGCTCAAGAACATGGGCAGCGATCTGGGAGGTGCCGTCAAGGGTTTCAAGGATGGCATGAAGGATGGTTCGACATCGACGGACGATGCCGCCACAGGTCCTGCTGCACAGGTCTCCAACTCGGCCAAGTCGGCCGACAAGTCGACCATTGATGTCGAAGCCAAGCAAAAGTCCTGATCGTCGGGTCGCAGTTCAGTGATTGACCTTGGCGTTTCGAAGATGGCGCTGATCGGCGTGGTAGCGCTGATCGTCATCGGCCCCGAGAAATTGCCGCGTGTGGCGCGTACCGTAGGCACCTTGCTCGGCAAGGCACAGCGGTATGTGTCTGATGTGAAAGCCGAAGTCAGCCGATCGATCGAGCTCGACGAGCTCCGCAAGATGAAGGACACGATGACAGATGCGGCCAAGGACATGGAAAACACGATCCAGTCCAATGCCAGCGAGATCGAGAAATCCTGGGCCGACGCCACCGGCATGAATGACAACTCGCAGACCGGTACCAGCTTCGAGGTTGCCGCCAGTTACCCGGCTTACCGCCATCCGAACAAGCGTTGGCGCGTCAAGCGCGCAGCCATGCCCAACTGGTACAAGGCGCGTACCGGAACCCGCACACGTGCGTTGTCCGGAGCGGCCAGGGTTGCGCGATACCGACCGCAGAAATTCGACTGATAGAACGAACGGGTACCATCCCGTGCCCCGGAAACTTTGTTCCGGCCGGCCTGTGGCACACATGACACGATGACTGACACCAGCAACAAAGAAGACGAACTCGCCGGTACCGAGCAGCCGTTCGTGCAACACCTGATGGAGTTGCGCGACCGTTTGATGTACAGCATTGCCGGCCTGGTGGTCTGCATGGTGTTGCTGGCCATCTGGCCCTCGCCCAGCGGTCTGATCGACCTGATCGCAGCGCCGATCCAGGCGCACATGCCACCGGGCGCCAAGCTCATTGCCGTCGGTGTCTTCTCCCCCTTCTTTGTGCCGCTCAAGGTGTTGATGATGGCCGGCGTTTTGTTGTGCCTGCCGTGGCTGATGTACCAGGCCTGGGCTTTCGTGGCGCCGGGCCTGTACGGGCACGAGAAACGTCTCGCGGTACCGCTGATTTTCTTCGGCAGTGTCCTGGCATACGGTGGTATCGCGTTTGTCCAGCTGTTCGTGCTCGACAAGATGTTCGCATTCATCCAGGCCGTGACCCCGGCCAGTGTGGCCGCCACGCCGGATATCGCGTCGTATGTCGAGGCCATCCTGGGTCTGTATCTGGCGTTTGGTGTGGCATTCCAGGTGCCGATCGTGGTCGTGTTGCTGGTGCGCATGAACCTGGTGAGCATCGACAAGCTCAAGCAGTTCCGTGGCTATTTCATCGTTCTGTCGTTCGTGGTTGCTGCCGTGCTGACCCCGCCGGACGTGATTTCCCAATTGGCCCTGGCAGTGCCGATGTGTCTGTTGTACGAAGCCGGCATATTTGCCGCGAAGATGTTCGTCAAGAAGCCCGAGGAAGACGGCGAAGAGGCCAAAGAGAAAGACAAGGACAGCGCCTAGGCCAAGCCTTGCTCTCTGGCGCCTTGCCCGGCCGGGCCTGGGTCAGGACGGACGGCGCGGCTTGGGCCTGAGCCCGGGAACCACATCGATTTCAAGGCGGGCGTCCTGGCGCTGCAGCGAGAAGCGCGACGCCACGCCAGGTTTCAGGCCTGCCACCCGGGTCAGCAACTCCGCCACATTGTGGACTTCGCTGCCTGCCACCGACGTGATCACATCCCCTGGCCGCAGACCAGCCTGGGCGGCAGGGCCGTTCTGCAACACGCCGGTGATGATGACACCCTGACGGGCCTTGACGCCGAAGGTCTCGGCCAGTTCCGGCGACAGGTCATTGGGTTCCACGCCGATCCAGCCCCGCGTCACCTGGCCGTCCTTGACAAGGCCTTCCATCACCTGCCTGGCGGTCGACATTGGAATTGCAAAACCGATGCCCATGCTGCCGCCAGAGCGTGAATAGATGGCAGTATTGATGCCCAGCAGGTTCCCCTGCGTGTCGACCAGCGCACCGCCGGAATTGCCCGGATTGATGGCAGCATCGGTCTGAATGAAGTTCTCAAAGGTGTTGATGCCCAGCTGGTTGCGGCCCAGTGCACTGATGATGCCGCTGGTCACAGTCTGACCGACACCAAACGGATTGCCGATGGCCAGCACCTGGTCGCCAACCTGTACCGTATCCGAATTGCCGATCACGACCACCGGCAGCTTGTCCAGATCGATCTTCAGCACGGCCAGGTCGGTCTCCGGATCGGTCCCAATGACCTTGGCTATGGCCTTGCGGCTGTCGTTGAGCATCACCTCGATCTCGTCTGCGCCTTCGACCACATGGTTGTTGGTGAGGATGTAGCCGGTCGGGCTGACGATCACCCCGCTGCCCAGCCCGGCGCGTGGCTCCTGGTCCTGGTCGCCGAAGAAGAATCGGAACCACGGATCGCTGCTGCGCGGATCGCGGTTGGCAGCCTTGCTGGTGTTGATGCTGACCACGGCCGACGACGCCTTCTGGGCCGCAAGCCGGAAACTGCCCGCAGGTATGCTGGCGCCCGCGCTGGCAGGTGCCTCGATCAAGGTGATGGCCGCCCCTTGAGAGGGCCAATTGCCAAGCCACTGCGGCTTGAGCGTGGCGACCACGAAGTACGCCGCGAGCAACACGGTCGCAGTCTGGGAGAACACAAGCCATAAACGCTTCATGTGCAAATTGTAGGCGTCGACCTGCACCGCAGCAGCTTGCCGGGTCACTGCGCCTGGCAGGTCGGCATCCATCGTTTGACCGCAGCGCAGGCGTACCATCGCGACTTTCCGAACCGGCACATGTCCATCGACCGCAAGACGATCTCCATTGAAGCCCTGGCGCCAGCGAAGCCCGGTTGGGGCGCACCGTGTAATGGATGCGGGGTGTGTTGCCTGGCCGAACCTTGTCCGGTGGGCATGGTCTTGTCGCTCAAGCGCCGCGGCGCCTGCGATGCGCTGCACTGGGACCCGGTACAGGCCCGTTACCGCTGTGGCGCCATCGTTCAGCCGGCGCAGGTTCTGCGTGCTGTCTTGCCGCTGTCGATCCGGATTCTGGCCCCGGCCATTGCGCCGTTGCTGGCCGTGATCGCCCGGCGGGCCATTGCCGCAGGCAGTGGCTGCGATTGCGACCTTCAGGTGCTGGATTTTGATGACCATGCCGATGCAGGGCCATCGTCGGGCGGCGCTTGACACAGGGTCAGGGTCCGTCACTGAGCGGGGGGAGCTTGCAGTTGCTGCCCAACGGTCGCCGCGGTGTATTGGCCGACAATGTCCTGCGGCAGACCCGGGACGTCGTCCCGGCGCCTGCAACCCGACCATTGACGACAAGATCCAGGCCATGACCGACCGAATCCTGCTGGCGCAGACCCTTGACACGCTGCTGCAGCCCGAAAAATTCCGCGACTACGGGCCCAATGGTCTGCAAGTGGAAGGCCGGCTGGATGTGCGCAAGATCGTCTCCGGAGTGACCGCCAGCCTGGCGCTGATAGCGGCTGCCATCGAGCGCGGCGCCGACACGGTTTTTGTGCACCATGGCCTTTTCTGGCGCGGACAGGACGGGCGGGTGACTGGCTGGATGAAGAAGCGGCTGGCCCTGCTGCTGCAGCACGATATCAACCTGTTTGCTTATCACCTGCCACTGGACGCGCATCCGCAATGGGGCAACAACGCACAACTCGGTTTGCGCCTGGGTTTGACCGCAGCGGGGCGTTTTGGTGATCAGGACCTCGGCTTCATCGGGGCCACTGCAGATGGCAAAGGTTTCGACAATGCGGCGGCATTGGCCAGGCGAATCGAGACATCGCTGGGACGGTGCGTGACCGTCGTCGAAAACCGCGACCGGCCGATCCGGCGCATTGCATGGTGTACCGGCGGCGCACAGGCCTATTTCGAGTCAGCCATTGCAGCTGGCGCAGATGCCTTCATCACCGGTGAAATATCGGAGCCTCAGGCGCACTATGCGCGCGAATGTGGTGTGGGTTATTTTGCCTGTGGTCACCATGCCAGCGAGCGGTATGGCGCGCCAGCGGTGGCCGGCCATGTGGCCGCGCAATTGTCGCTGGAACATGAGTTCATCGACATCGACAATCCAGCCTGAGACTTTCATGCACTTGCCAATTGCCATCACGATGGGAGACCCGGCCGGAATCGGGCCGGAAATCATTGCCAAGGCATTTCGCGATGCCCCCGGCATCACCGAAGGATGTTTTGTGGCGGGAGATGTCGCCAGCCTGCGCCGCGCGGCCGCATGGATAACCGGGCCTGGTGATGTTCAGTTGCCGGTGGCCGAAATCACGCAAGCGTCCGACGCGTTGTCGGTACCAACCGGCTGCATCCCGGTGCTGCAAGTGGTCCGAGCCGGGCCGCTGGTGGCAGTCGGAGTGGTCAGTGCCCAGGCTGGCACCTCGGCCGCCGAGAGTGTGCTGTGGGCGGCTGATGCGGCCTTGCACGGAGATGTCTCGGCCATCGTCACGGCACCACTGCACAAGGAGGCGCTGGCTGCAGCAGGCGCCCCGCACAACGGCTACCCCGGGCATACGGAAATGCTGCAGGCAAGGGCGGCAGAAAACCGCGGTGTTTCCTTGCGTGAACTGCCGGTGCGCATGATGCTGGCCAACGACGAGCTGCGAACGGTGCTGGTCAGCATCCATATGGCCTTGCGCGACGCCATCGAAGCTGTCACGTTTGCCAATGTGCTGGAAACGCTGCAAATTACCCACGCGGCATTGATTCCCGTGCTCGGACGGGTGCCCCGTATTGCAGTGGCCGGGCTCAATCCCCACGCTGGCGAAGGCGGCCTGTTCGGCCGCGAGGAAATCGACACCATTGCTCCGGCCATGGCACAGGCCAGCGCCCAGGGTCTGGACGTGCACGGGCCTTATGCCCCCGATACGGTATTCATGCGGGCCCGGGCGCTGCCAGGGTTGGTGCGGGAATTCGATGTGGTGGTGGCGATGTACCACGACCAGGGACTGATCCCGGTCAAATATCTGGGAGTCGACAAGGGCGTCAACGTCACGTTGGGTCTGCCGCTGGTGCGCACCAGCCCGGATCACGGCACGGCGTTCGATATTGCAGGCACCGGTACTGCCGATGCTGCCAGCCTGATCGAGGCCATCCGGATGGCGCGGCAACTGTGCGCGCCAGTGGCCGCCAGGACTACTTCTTGAGGCTGTCGCGGATCTGGCGCAGCAGCAGAATGTCTTCAGGCGTAGCCACCGGAGCCACGGGAGCGGGAGGCACTTCGCGCTTGAGCCGGTTCATCTGCTTGACCATCATGAAGATGATGAATGCCAGGATGATGAAATTGACGGCGATGGTGATGAAGTTGCCATAAGCAAATACGGGCACACCCGCCTTTTTCATTTCGGCCAGGCTGGTGCCTACTCCCGCAGGGATGCTGCCCAGCACCACATACATGCTCGAAAAGTCCAGGTTGCCGACAACTGCGCCCACCAGTGGCATGATCAGATCCGCCACCATGGAGTCCACGATTTTTCCGAACGCAGCACCGATGATGACACCGACCGCGAGGTCCATCACGTTGCCCTTGAGGGCAAATTCCTTGAATTCCGACATCATGCTCATTGGGGACTCCGTATTTGGTTATGGCCTGGCAGACGATTGTAGGTACGGGATTGAACGGGCGAATGTAAAGCATGCGACATCAGCTGCGGCCACACGCACTGCACCTGATGGTCCTCGCGCAGGCGCAGGCGCCGGAACCGGTGAGTCGGTCAGCTACAATCCCGCGCTGACCCAAGAGCGATGTTTTCATTGAGGATTCCCATGAGTGACACCCCAGTCGACACCAGCAAACGGACGTGGCTCATCGCCTCCGGTTGTGCGGGTGCTGTCGGCGGCGCCTTCACCGCCGTCCCGTTTGTGAGCAGTTTCCAGCCTTCGGAGCGGGCCAAGGCCGCAGGCGCTGCCGTTGAAGCCGACATTTCATCGCTCAAGCCCGGTGAAAAAATGACTGTTGAATGGCGTGGCAAACCGGTCTGGATCATGCGCCGCACGAAGGAAGAACTGGCCGCATTGCCTGGCCTTGACCCGGAGCTTGCCGATCCGAAGTCCGAGCGCAAGCCCGATGAGTTCACCCCCGAATATGCGCGCAACGAGACGCGGTCGATCAAGCCTGAATTCCTGGTGGTGGTTGGCATATGCACCCACTTGGGATGCTCGCCCTCTGATCGTTTTCAAACCGGCCCGCAACCATCGCTGCCTGACGACTGGAAGGGTGGCTTCTTCTGCCCTTGCCACGGTTCGACATTCGATCTGGCAGGGCGGGTCTTCAAGAACAAGCCGGCGCCGGACAATCTGGTTGTTCCGCCGCACATGTATCTGTCGGACAGCCGGGTGCTGATCGGTGAAGACAAGAAGGCCTGACCCCATGAAGACATCCCGCATCGGAGCACAACGTGGCTGAAATGAAAGAGATATCCCCCAATGCGCCGGCTTCGGCCAAGCTGCTCAATTGGGTCGACAACCGTTTTCCGCTCTCCAAGCTCTACAACGAGCACATGGGTGAGTATTACGCGCCCAAGAACTTCAACTTCTGGTACATCTTCGGCTCGCTTGCGATGCTGGTGCTGGTGATCCAGATCGTCACCGGCATTTTTCTGGTGATGCATTACAAGCCCGATGCTGCGCTGGCCTTCGGCTCGGTCGAGTACATCATGCGTGATGTGCCGTGGGGCTGGCTGATCCGTTACATGCACTCCACCGGCGCGTCGGCATTTTTTGTCGTGATCTATCTGCACATGTTTCGCGGATTGATTTATGGCAGCTACCGCAAGCCGCGTGAACTGATCTGGGTGTTCGGCTGCGCTATCTTCCTGTGTTTGATGGCCGAGGCATTCATGGGTTATCTGCTGCCGTGGGGCCAGATGAGCTACTGGGGCGCCCAGGTGATCGTGAATCTGTTTGCGGCCATTCCGTTTGTCGGCCCGGATCTGGCGTTGCTGATTCGTGGTGACTACGTGGTCGGTGACGCCACCTTGAACCGCTTCTTCAGCTTTCACGTGATCGCGGTACCCCTGGTACTGCTCGGTCTGGTGGCGGCCCACATCATTGCGTTGCACGAGGTCGGCTCCAACAACCCGGACGGTATCGAGATCAAGGCCAACAAGGGCAAGGACGGGCATCCGGTCGACGGCATTCCGTTCCACCCGTACTACACCGTGCACGACATCTTCGCTGTCAGCATGTTCCTGATGGTGTTCAGTGCCATCGTGTTCTTCGCCCCCGAGTTCGGTGGTTATTTCCTGGAGTACAACAACTTCATTCCGGCCGATCCGTTCAAGACGCCATTGCACATTGCACCGGTGTGGTACTTCACGCCGTATTACTCGATGCTGCGTGCCATCACCAGCGAGATGATGTACGCGCTGATCGCATGTGTGGTCGGTGGTTCCCTGTTGCTGGTGCTCAAGGTGAAGATGCCGTCCTTCCTGAAGCCTGCGATCCTGATTGCAGCCCTGGCGGTTGTTCTGATGATGTGGAACATCGACGCCAAGTTCTGGGGTGTGGTGGTGATGGGCGGTGCGGTCATCATCCTGTTCTTCCTGCCCTGGCTTGACCACAGCCCCGTCAAGTCGATCCGTTACCGGCCCGACTGGCACAAATACCTTTACGGCATCTTCGTGATCAACTTCATTGTGCTGGCCTATCTTGGCGTGCAGCCGCCCTCTCCCATTGGCGAGCGTGTGTCGCAGGTCGGTACCCTGTTCTATTTCGGATTTTTCCTGCTGATGCCGTGGTGGAGTACCGTGGGCGAACCCAAACCTGTGCCTGCACGTGTGACGTTTGCGGCCCATTGAGCAGGAGACAAGCAGAATGAAAACAACTGGACTCATCAGCAAGGCTGCCTGCGCGATCGTCGCATCGCTGGGTTTGCTCGCGGGCGTTCACGCGGCCGAGGGCGGTATCCCCTGGGACAAGGCGCCCAACAAGACCAACGACCTGGTAGCGCTGCAAAACGGCGCCAAGTTGTTCGTCAATTACTGTCTGAACTGCCACTCGGCAGCATTCATGCGGTACAACCGCCTGACCGACATCGGTCTCACGGTCGAGCAGATCAAGGACAACCTGCTGTTCACGACGGAAAAGGTTGGCGACAACATGGTTGCGGCCATCGATCCGAAGGAGGCCAAGCAGTGGTTCGGCGCCAATCCGCCAGACCTGACCGTGATCGCACGCTCACGTGCCGCCGCCGGCCAGGGCAGTGGCGCGGATTACCTGTACACCTATCTGCGCACCTATTACCCGGACGCCACCAAGCCGACCGGCTGGAACAACCTGGCGTTTCCGAACGTCGGCATGCCGCATGTGCTGTGGCAGCTGCAGGGCAGCCGGATTCCGGTTTACGAGACCAAGGAAGAGCATGGCCATGAGGTGCATGTGTTCAAGAACTGGCAGCAGGTAACGCCGGGCAGCATGTCCACGCTGGAGTACGACAATGCCGTGGGTGATCTGGTCAGCTATCTGCAATGGATGGGCGAGCCGTCGCAAAACACGCGCAAGCGTGTCGGTGTTGGTGTACTGCTGTTTCTTGCGGTGTTGACCGTGTTCACCTGGCGCTTGAATGCCTCGTACTGGAAAGAAATCAAGTAGGGCTTGAGCCGTCCAGGCCCCTTGCGATCCGAGGGGCTTGCGTTTTCAGAGTGGGTTTGCAAATAGGCATCCCACTCTTTTTAGTTTCGACGCCGACCTGTTTCCAGGGTCAATCGGCGCTGTGACTGTTTTTGATTTTGAGGAGCTCCCGCCATGATGGTGTTGTATTCAGGAACCACCTGCCCTTTTTCCCACCGCTGCCGCTTCGTGCTGTTCGAGAAAGGCATGGACTTCGAGATCCGCGATGTCGATCTCTACAACAAGCCGGAAGACATCAATGTGATGAATCCCTATGGCCAGGTGCCTATCCTGGTCGAGCGCGATCTGATCCTGTATGAGTCGAACATCATCAATGAGTACATTGACGAGCGTTTTCCGCATCCACAGTTGATGCCTGGCGATCCGGTTGACCGCGCCCGCGTGCGCCTGTTTCTGCTCAATTTCGAGAAGGAACTTTTCGTGCATGTCTCGACGCTGGAATCCCGGGCGGCCAAGAGCAACGAAAAGCTGCTTGAAAAAGCACGCTCGCACATCCGCGATCGCCTGACCCAACTCGCGCCGATTTTCCTGAAGAACAAGTACATGCTGGGCGAGGGCTTCTCGATGCTGGACGTCGCCATCGCTCCCTTGTTGTGGCGGCTGGATTTCTACGGCATCGATCTGAGCAAGAACGCGGCACCGCTGTTGAAATACGCGGAGCGCATTTTTTCGCGACCGGCGTATATTGAGGCATTGACACCATCTGAAAAGGTGATGCGCAAGTAAGACGTACACCGCGATTGCCGATGATTGACGCACAAAACTCGAGTTCGACCCGCCCTTACCTGATCCGGGCGTTGTACGAATGGTGCACGGACAACGGCTTGACGCCTTATGTGGCGGTCCAGGTCGACGATACCGTGCAGGTTCCGCGCGAGTATGTCAAAGACGGTGAAATCGTTCTGAATATCAGTTTCGATGCGACCAGTTCACTCAAGCTGGGCAATGACCTGATTGTGTTCAGTGCGCGTTTCGCTGGCAAACCGCGTGAAATCATGATTCCGGTGGATCGCGTGATCGCAATCTATGCGCGGGAGAACGGCCAGGGCATGGCGTTCCCCCGGACTGCGGCTCAGGCACCGAATGTGCCTGGTCCTGAAGCAGCGGATGATGCGCGTGCCAGGGAGGCTCCGCGGACCGCCGACAGCGACGTGCGACTGGTTGATTCGACCGCTGCGCCACCGCCGGCCGATGCTGCCAAAGCGGTGCCCAAAGCCCCGGGTTCTGGCAAACGGCCGAAGCTGACCCGCATCAAATGAACCGGCGCCGGGACGCCAGTTCAGAGCGACCCGGAGCATCTTGTAAAATTCCCCCGTGCCGATTTAGCTCAGTTGGTAGAGCAACCGCCTTGTAAGCGGTAGGTCGTCAGTTCGATTCCGACAATCGGCACCATTTGGACACTGACCGGTCATGCCCGGCGTGTTCGGGATTCTTGCACCTTCAAACGGATGGACGTGACGTCCCAGCCCTTGACGCGCAGATGCGCTTGCAGCGATGGCAGCAGTTGCCGCATTTTGGCTGCGGTGGCATTGTTGTCGAGCAGCAGACACCAAGTGTCGCCTTCGATCGGGCCGGCCTTGACGGCTGGCCGAAGCGGGGCGGGGATCAGGGGCGCAATGGATTGAAGCCGCGCCACCGAGTCGCGGCCGAGTTCCGCCAGCCGTGCCAGCGTCGGCGAGGCTTCGGTTGCTTGCTGCAATGTGACGGAATGTGCGCGGCGATCCATGGCCAAATGATAGACGGGGGTTTGAATGCACTTGATTATCACGGACGCATGGCTGGCCAGGAGTCGTGCGATTCACCTGTCCGGAAGCCGCCTGGTGCTCTCGGCGCTGGTGTTGTCGCTTGTACTGATGGTGGTGGCGGCCGGTCTTTACCACTGGGTTTTTCTCAAGGGCGCGCGTGAACGCTGGCCCATCGTCGGCTCGCTGGTGCGGCTGGTCGTGCAGGATGAGTTCGAGCAACGCGACAAGTTCATGCGCGAGAACCTCGACGTGCTGGCACGGCAACTCGGTGAAATGCAGGCCAAGCTGACGCAACTCGAGTCGCTGGGCGAGCGGGTGTCCGGATTGGCAGGCATCAATGCCGCTGAAATCAAGGCCAAGCCCGGGCGGGGCGGTGCGCTGGTCACCGGGCGGCCATTGTCGATGGATGAATTGCAGGCTACGCTGGCCGACCTCGATCGATTGACGTCCCAGCGTACGGACCTGCTGACGGTGCTGGAGTCGCGGCTGTTTGACCAGAAGATGCGCAATATGATGATTCCGACGCAGAAGCCGGTATTCGACGGCAACCTTGGATCGGATTTTGGCTGGCGAATCGATCCAATTACCGGGCGCTCGGCGCTACATACAGGACTCGACTTCCAGGCAGATGCCGGTACACCCATCCTGGCTGCAGCCGGTGGCGTGGTGGTGGTGCAGGAGTACCACCCTGCCTACGGCAACATGGTCGAAATCGACCATGGCAATGACCTCGTGACCCGTTATGCCCATGCCTCGGCGGTGTTTGTCAAGAAGGGTGATATCGTGCGGCGCGGACAGAAAATCGCGGCCGTGGGCACCACGGGGCGATCGACCGGTGCACATCTGCACTTCGAAGTGCTGGTGCAGGGGGTTCCACAGGACCCGCAGAAGTTCCTTGCCGCCGGCGGCAACCTGGCTGCGCAGCAACTGGCTGCGAACACCGAACGACCTGTCCGTGCAGTAGCAAAAGGGGCGTCTGCGCGCGCAACCAGGGCACGTACCCCGCAAAGGTAAAATCCTGCATCGGATTCTTTACGGGTAACGCCCGCATGTGCGTCAGTTCGGCGGGTGAGACCCCACTTCCATATTCTGTTTGATAAAAGGATTGCGCCTTCCGGCTGGCCGCATCAGGTCATCCGGCGGGACGGGCATTCATGGCAACCAACTTCCTGACCAAAATTTTCGGTAGTCGCAATGACCGCCTTCTCAAGCAATACCGCAGCACGGTCAAGCGCATCAACGCCATGGAGGCTGAACTCGAGGCCTTGAGCGACGACGCCTTGCGTGCCAAGACGCAGGAGTTCAAGGACCGCATTGCGGCGGGAACCGCGTTGGACGACCTGATCGCCGAGGCATTTGCCGTGGTGCGCGAGGGCTCCAAACGCGTCATGAAGATGCGCCATTTTGATGTGCAATTGCTCGGCGGCATGTCGCTGCATTTCGGCAAGATATCGGAGATGGGCACGGGTGAGGGCAAGACTCTCACGGCCACCTTGCCGGTATACCTCAATGCGTTGACGGGCAAGGGCGTGCACGTGGTCACGGTCAATGACTACCTCGCCGGCCGCGACGCCCAGTGGATGGGCAAGCTCTACAACTTCCTGGGCCTGTCGGTCGGCGTCAATCTGCCTCAGATGCCGCGCGAGCAGAAGCAGGCTGCCTACCAGTCGGATATCACCTACGGAACGAACAACGAATACGGCTTCGACTACCTGCGTGACAACATGGTCTACGAGGTGGCAGACAGGGTGCAACGCGGCCTGAATTTTGCCATCGTCGACGAGGTCGACTCGATCCTGATCGACGAGGCACGCACCCCATTGATCATCAGTGGCTAGGCCGAAGACCATACGGCACAGTACCTGGCGATCAACAAGGTGGTGCCGTTCCTGACCAGACAGGAAGGCGAGGCCGACCCGCGTACCGGAGAAGGTGTCATCAAGCCGGGTGACTTCACGGTGGACGAAAAAGGCCGTCAGATCGTGTTGACGGAGGCTGGCCATGAAAACGCCGAACGCATCCTGTACGAAAACGGCATGCTGGCCAAGGGTGCGACCCTGTATGACCCGTCCAACATCACGCTGGTGCACCATCTGTATGCGGCGTTGCGCGCCACCCATCTTTATCACCGTGATCAGCACTATGTGGTGCAGGATGGCGAGATCGTCATCGTCGACGAATTTACCGGTCGCCTGATGTCCGGCCGTCGCTGGAGCGACGGGTTGCACCAGGCCGTGGAGGCCAAGGAAGGCGTGGCGATCCAGGCCGAGAACCAGACGCTGGCCTCGATCACCTTTCAGAACTATTTCCGCCTGTACGCCAAGCTGGCCGGCATGACGGGTACTGCCGACACCGAGGCCTACGAGTTCCAGGAAATCTACGGGCTCGAGACAGTGGTGATTCCGCACAACCGTCCGAGCAAGCGCGATGACCAGCTCGACCGTGTCTACAAGACGACACGTGAGAAGTACGAAGCGGCGATCGCCGATATCCGGGAGTGTTACGAGCGCGGGCAACCGGTGCTGGTAGGCACCACGTCGATCGAGAACTCGGAGATCATCGACCAGTTGCTCGAGCGCGAAAAGCTTCCGCACCAGGTGCTCAACGCCAAGCAGCATGCCCGCGAAGCCGACATCGTGGCGCAGGCAGGTCGTCCCAAGATGATCACGATTGCCACCAACATGGCTGGTCGCGGAACCGACATCGTGCTCGGCGGCAACGTGGACAAACTGATTCTTGCCGTTGAAAACGATCCGGCACTCGATGATGCGAGCCGCAAGCAGAAGATTGTTGCCTTGCGCGAGCAGTGGGCGCGAGACCATGAAGCGGTCAAGGCTTCGGGTGGTCTGCGCATCATTGCCACGGAACGTCATGAGTCGCGCCGTATCGACAATCAGCTGCGTGGTCGATCCGGCCGCCAGGGTGATCCGGGCTCGTCACGCTTTTACCTGAGCCTGGATGACGCGCTGATGCGCATTTTTGCCGGCGACCGCGTCCGTGCCATCATGGATCGGCTCAAGATGCCCGATGGCGAGGCCATTGAAGCGGGCATCGTCACGCGCAGCATCGAAAGTGCGCAGCGCAAGGTCGAGGCGCGCAACTTCGACATGCGCAAGCAGTTGCTCGAATACGATGATGTGTCGAACGACCAGCGCAAGGTGATCTACGAGCAGCGCAATGCGATTCTGGACGCCAGCGACCTTTCGGCGCAGATCGCGGCCTTGCGAGAAGGCAGTTTCGCTGACCTGGTGCGCGTGTACGTGCCGGCTGAATCGGTCGAAGAACAATGGGACCTCGATGGTCTCGAGAAGACGCTGGCGCAGGATTGGCAGATCACGCTCAAGCTCAAGGACGAGGTGCAGCAAGCCAGCGCAATCACCGACGACGACTTGCTGGAAAAGGTGCAGTCCGCGGCCAACGAGGCATTCGCCGCCAAGCTGGCACTGGTGGGCAATGAGGGATTTCTGCAGTTCGAACGCATGGTCCTGCTGCAAAGCATCGACACCCATTGGCGTGAACACCTGAGCTCGCTGGACTACCTTCGCCAGGGCATCCACTTGCGCGGATATGCGCAGAAGCAGCCCAAACAGGAATACAAGCGTGAGGCGTTCGAATTGTTTGGGCAACTGCTCGATTCGGTGAAGAACGAGGTGACCAAACTGTTGATGACGGTCCGGATCCAGTCGGGCGAGGAGGCCAGCCAGGCTGCGCAGGAACTGGAGAGTCGTGCCGACAACATCAGCAACGTCACCTATACGGCACCCACCGAAACGGGTGAAGTGGAAACCACGCAGGATGCGGACAGTGTCGCGCGCCGCACCGGTGTCGCTGCCGCTATCGCCGCAGGTGGCGCGGTTCCGCGTGTGGGCCGCAACGAGCCCTGCCCTTGCGGCAGTGGCAAGAAGTACAAACAATGCCACGGCAAACTGTCCTGAAGGTAATCCATGCCTGTCAATCTCACTGCTCCCCAGGCGGCTGATCTGCATCCGGTCGCCGGGCTTCGCATCGGCACGGCCGAGGCCGGCATCCGCAAGGCCCATCGCAAGGACCTGACGGTCGTGTTGATCGAAGCCGGAGCAGGCGTGGGCGCGGTGTTCACGAAAAACCGGTTCTGCGCCGCACCGGTGCAGGTCTGCCGCGAGCATCTGGCCGGCAGTCTGGAAATCCGTGCCCTGTTGATCAACACTGGCAATGCCAATGCCGGTACCGGTGCGCAGGGGCTGGAGCGCTCGCGCAGCAGCAGTGCCGCGCTGGCCGCCAGATTGGGCCTGAGCGCGCAGCAGGTGTTGCCGTTTTCCACGGGCGTCATCATGGAGCCGTTGCCGGTCGAACGGATCGAGGCGGGTCTGCCGGCGGCCATTGCCGATGCGGTGGAGGACAACTGGTTCAATGCTGCGCAGGCGATCATGACCACCGATACGGTGCCCAAGGCCTGCAGTGTCCGGGCACAGGTCGGTGGCGTGGAGATCACCGTCACAGGTATCAGCAAGGGCGCCGGAATGATTCGTCCTAACATGGCCACCATGCTCGGCTTCATGGCCACCGACGCATGCGTGGCGCCGGGCCTGATGCACCAACTCGCGCAGGAACTCGCGGATGCCTCGTTCAACCGCGTCACGGTGGATGGCGATACGTCGACCAACGATTCGTTCGTCGTGATCGCTACCAACAAGGCGGCCAACGCCCGCATCGCGTCGCTCGACAGCGTGGACGGGCAGGCACTCAAGGCAGCGATGCTGCAGGTGGCACGCACGCTGGCACATGCCATTGTGCGTGACGGTGAAGGGGCAACCAAGTTCATCACGATCACCGTTCAGGGTGGACGTGATGCGGCTGAATGCCGGACGGTCGGGTATGCGATTGCGCACTCTCCGCTGGTCAAGACGGCATTTTTTGCCAGTGACCCCAATCTGGGTCGCATACTTGCCGCGGTGGGTTACGCCGGCATCGACGACCTGGATCAGACCGGGATCGAACTGTATCTTGACGATGTGCACGTGGCGACCCGTGGCGGACGCAACCCGTCCTACCAGGAGTCCGACGGGCAACGCGTGATGAAACAGAGCGAAATCGTGGTCCGTGTGGATCTCGGACGCGGCAGCGCGACCGATACCGTCTGGACCTGCGACTTCAGCCACGAGTACGTCACGATCAATGCGGACTACCGCTCCTGATCGCGCAGCATGAAGCCGGGCAGATGCCCGAATGGATGGGTTCGAGGATGGATGACAAATTGCAGCACCTGCTGGTGCGGGCCGAGCAACTGATTACCCGCATTGAAGCGGCGCTTCCGCAAGCCTTGTCGGCACCCGACTGGAATGCCGGGATCGCATTTCGTTATCGCAAGCGCAGCTCCGGCCACGGCGTGCTCGAACCGGTGCGCCATGTGGCCTTGATCGAACTGGCTGATCTGCAGGAAATCGCGGTACAAAAGGAAAAGATTCGACGCAATACCCAGCAATTCGTCGAAGGCCGTGCCGCCAACAACGTGTTGCTGACCGGCGCACGTGGCACCGGTAAATCATCGCTGATCAAGGCTTGCCTGCGTGAGTTTGCGCCCGCCGGCTTGCGTCTGATCGAGGTCGACAAGGCCGATCTGGTAGACCTGCCCGATATCGTCGATGTGGTGTCGGATCGACCGGAGAAGTTCATCGTATTCTGCGATGACCTGAGCTTCGAGGACGGAGAGCCTGGCTACAAGGCGCTCAAGTCGATCCTGGACGGCTCGGTCGCCGAGACCACCGCCAATGTGCTGGTGTATGCGACCAGCAACCGCCGCCATCTGTTGCCCGAATACATGAAGGAGAACCTTACCTACACCCATACCGACGATGGCGAAGTCCATCCCGGCGAGGTGATCGAGGAGAAGATCTCCCTGTCCGAGCGGTTTGGTCTGTGGGTGAGTTTCTACCCGTTCACGCAGGACGAATATCTGACGATCGTGGCGCAATGGCTGCAGTCCTTTGGTGTTGAACCGGACCATATCGCATCGGCGCGTGCGCCTGCGCTGGTCTGGGCGCTGGAGCGCGGGTCGCGCAGCGGGCGTGTGGCGTACCAGTTTGCCCGTGATTTCAGCGGCAGTCGCGGCGTGCTGGCATGAGCCTGTGGTGCGCGCTTGGGGGCTGCAACCCGGCGCGTCTGTGCCGGTCGCGCGCATGACCGGCGAGCCGTTGAAGGCCGATCCCGATCGTCCGCGCGAAGGTGGTTCTGCTCGGCCGCTGGTGGATGTCGCCGTTGGAATCCTGTTGCGGCCTGACGGACATTTTCTGCTCACCAGTCGGCCGCTCGGCAAGGTCTATGCCGGTTACTGGGAGTTCCCCGGTGGCAAGCTCGAGGCCGACGAAGATGTGCTTCAGGCACTTGCGCGCGAACTGCACGAGGAACTCGGGATCACAGTGCAACTTGCTACCCAGTGGCGTGATGAGATCGTCGATTACCCCCATGCGCTGGTGCGCCTGAACTTCTGCAAGGTCACCGATTGGCAGGGCGATCTGCAGATGCGCGAGGGCCAGTCATGCAGCTGGCAGCAATTGCCGGTACAGGTGGGGCCGGTCTTGCCGGGCACCGTGCCGGTGTTGCGGTGGCTGGCCGATGAGCGGGGCTTTGGCGGCGCAACCCATTGACGGCTCGCTGGCACAGCGGTTGGCGACAGACGACGCGTGCGCCGGTACCAGTGACCGGCAAGTCTGCGGTGGCGCTGTCTGCCCGGCTATTGCAGGAGCTGGTCTGGCGGCTTCAATTCATCGGGCTCTGAATCTGCGGCAAGGCGAAACGATTCGCCGGCCCAGGCGCCGAAGTCCAGGCCCTTGCATCGCGCGCTGCAGAACGGACGGTACGGGTTGGAGGGCGCATAGATGCTGTCCCCGCTGCAGTTGGGGCAACGCACGATCCGGATCCGGATCGACGCATCTGCTTGCGTTTCCGATTCTTCAGGCATGGCTTTGTCGCTTGTTCTGGATCGATCAGGCATCACGAACACAATGTCAATTCGAAGTTGCAATCGTCGCTGGTCGAGTGCAGCCGGTGATCCGGTTCCTGGCGCATGAACCGGATCGACACCATCAGCCGATTGCCGCTGATCTCGGGGATTACACCCAGGCCAGGGTTGATCGACAGGCGCAGCAACTGGAAGGTCTTGCCTTGGGGAAGATTTTGCTGGAATTGACCGCCGGATGCCACCACCTTCTGGGGCGCGCCTGATTCGCGCAACATCTTCATCAACAGCGAAACGGATTCCGCCATGGGGGCGAGTGTGCTGGCCCAGCGGTGCAGGTCGACCCGGCGCAGATCGCCGCTCCGCTGTTGCCAGGCGTAGTAGGCTGGCAGGTCGAATTCGCAAGTGCCGCCGGGAATGCCGACGCGGCTGCGAATGCTCATCAGCCAGTCGTTCTCCGTCAATATGTGGCCAGCCTTGCCCTGCACGCTGCTCAGGCCGTTGTAGCAGTGGTCGACCTGACCCGTGACCGCGTCGAGCGCACGTTCGGAGATCGCCGGATTGCCGCGGTAACTGTGCAGGATCTGCCGTTGTTTCTCCAGATCCTTGAGCAGGTCGGACTTGAGATCGGCGCGCGCGCCCACGTCCATGACTTCAAAAATCGTGGACAGTGCGTAGTGATGATCGATCGGGTGATCGCGGGCAACCAGTTCTGCCAGGCGCCGAAACAGGTGCTCGATTCGCAGGTAGGTCCGGATGCGCTCGTTGAAGGGATATTCGTAAAGAATCACGCTGGTATTTCCGTTCCGACAATCATAGCCCGAAGCGCCTGGCGATCTGATTCACCTCATCTGCGATCTGTTCTCTCGACGGACCGGCATTGAATATCACGATGTCGGCTGCGCGCAGCCGCTCGGTGCGCGAAACCTGGGCGGAGATGATGCGCTCGATCTCGTCGCGGGCCAGGCCACTGCGCGCCATCACCCGGCTGATCTGGACCTCGACAAGGCAATCCACGACCAGCACCAGATCCACCCGTTGACGCCAGCGCCGGGATTCCACCAGCAGGGGTACGTCGAACACGATGCAGGGCGCGCCGGCATCCAGCGCGTTTTGCTCGCGCAGTGCCGATTCCTGCGCGACCAGGGGATGGACGATCGATTCCAGTGTGGCTCGGGCCGCTGGATCGGAAAAACTGGCCTGGCGCATCCTGGCCCGGTCCAGGGCGCCATCAGCCGTGATGAAGTCTGCGCCGAACGCTGCGGCAATCGGGGCGATGGCAAGGCCGCCTGAAGCGGTTGTCGCCCGCGAGATCGCATCGGCATCGATCACCACAGCGCGATGCTGCGTGAAGAACTCTGCCACCGTGCTTTTTCCACTTCCGATGCCACCGGTCAGGCCGAGTCGCAACATCAGCTCATCGGGCGAGATGCGAGAACGGGAATGCAAACGGGACCAGGCTCTCGAGTCGACCGGGTCCGGCCAGCATCGCCACCATGCCGGCGCCGGCAAGGAAGGGGCCGAAAGGGATCGGAATATCCCGATTGGCGAGTTTGCCCACCAGCAGCAAGCCACCACCCAGAATCGAGCCCACGACAGATGACAACAGGATCAGGGCGACCAGATATTCGGCACCAAACCAGGCGCCCAGGCCCGCGAGCAGCTTGAAGTCGCCGTGCCCCATGCCTTGCTTGCCAGTGAGGCGATGGTGCACCTGGTAGACCGACCAAAGGCTCAGGTAACCAAAAACGGCGCCCCACACCGACGAGGACAACGCAACCGTGGTCAATCCCATGGCAGAGGCAATCAGGCCCAGCCACAGAATGATGTAGTTGAGGTCGTCCGGCAGCAGCTGGGTGTCCAGGTCGATGCAGAACTGGGCGATCAGCAGGCAGGCCAGGGCGGCCCATACCAGGCCAGCTGCAGTGGGCCCGTACATCCGGGCCATGGCCACGAAGAACACGGCCGTGACGATCTCAATGACCGGATACCGGACGCTGATCGAGGTCTTGCACTTGGCACACCGTCCGCGCAGCACGGCAAAACTGAGCACCGGAATATTTTCGTACCATCGGATCTGGTGCTGGCAGCTGGGACAACGGGAGCGGGGACGCGACAGATTGAACGGTTCGACTGCCGGCACGTCCTTGCCGGCCAGTTCCGCGCAGTTTGCAGCCCATTCAAGTTCCATCATCTTCGGCAGACGGTGGATGACGACGTTGAGAAAACTTCCGACGAGCAGGCCCAATACGCCGAACAATGCGACGTCGACGCCCGGGGACACCAGCATCAGACCACGGCTCCCAGCTTGAAGATGGGCAGGTACATCGCCACCACGATGCCGCCGATGATCGTGCCCAGGATCACGATGATGATGGGCTCCATCAGGCTCGATATTCCGGCCACCATGTCGTCGACCTCCGCCTCGTAGAAGTCGGCTGCCTTGCCCAGCATGTGGTCGATCGAACCGGACTCCTCGCCGATGGCGCACATCTGCAGCACCATGGACGGGAAGAGGTTCACATTGGTCATGGCCACCGTCAACGCGGTACCGGTCGACACTTCATGCTGGATCTTGGTCGTGGCGCGTTCGAAAACCGAATTGCCGGAGGCGCCGCCGACCGAGTCCAGCGCCTCCACCAGCGGGACGCCCGCGGCAAACATGGTGGACAGGGTCCGGGTCCAGCGTGCGATACACGATTTCTCGACCAGAACACCGAAGATCGGCAACTTCAACATGACCCGATCCATGACATTCTGCATTTTCTCGTTGCGTTTCCACGATTCCATGAAAAAGTAGACGCCACCGCCAAGTCCGCCAAATATCAAGTACCAGTACTTCACAAAAAATTCACTCATCGCGATGACGATCAGTGTCGGAACGGGCAGTTCACCGCCGAAGTTCGAGAACACCTCCTTGAAAGCCGGAATCACGAAAATCATGATGACGGCTACGACCACGAACGCGACGATCAGCACGGTGATCGGATACATCAGTGCGGACTTGATCTTGGACTTGATGGCCTCGGTCTTTTCCATGTAGACCGCCAGCCGGTCCAGCAACTGGTCCAGAATACCGGCGGACTCCCCGGCTTCGACCAGATTGCAGTACAGGTTGTCGAAGTAGAGCGGATATTTGCGAAACGCAACGCTGAGCGAGGTGCCGGTTTCGACATCGGTTCGGATGTCGCTGAGCAGTTTGGTGACTCTGGGGTTGGGATTGCCACGTCCGACGATGTCGAACGCCTGCAACAAAGGCACACCGGCTTTCATCATCGTGGCCAATTGGCGCGTGAAGATCGCCATGTCCTTGGGCTTGATGGAAGAGCCCCCGCTCATGCGCCGCTTCTTGATCTTGGTGGGTGTGACGCCCTGGCGCCTGAGCGTGGCCTGCACCTGGTTCACGCCAATCGCCCGGGACTCTCCGCGCACCTGCTTGCCGTTGCGGTCCTTGCCCTCCCACTCGAAGACGGTTTCGGTAATGCCCTTGGGCTTCGCAGTTGCCATATGGTCTATGAGTCCCTGTTCTTAGTCGTTGGTTACGGCGAGCACTTCTTCCAGTGAGGTCAGACCCAGTTTGACCTTGCGCAACCCCGATCGCCGCAATGAATCAACCCCTTCCTTGGCGGCCTGCTGCGCGATATCGAGCGCGCTGCCGTCACGCAGGATGATGCGCTGGATTTCCTCGCTGATCGGCATCACCTGGTAAATGCCGACGCGACCCTTGTAACCGCCATTGCACATGGAGCAACCGACAGGACGATACGTGGTCCATGTGCCATCGATTTCGCTTTCCTTGAAACCGGCATCCAGCAAGGCTTTGTTCGGAATGTCTGCATCGGCCTTGCAGTTGGGGCAAAGACGACGGGCCAGCCGCTGCGCCGTGATCAGGATCACGCTTGACGCGATGTTGAACGGCGCAATGCCCATGTTGCGCATACGCGTCAATGTGGTTGGCGCATCGTTGGTGTGCAGGGTCGACAGGACCAGGTGGCCGGTTTGTGCGGCCTTGATGGCGATGTCGGCCGTTTCCAGGTCGCGGATCTCGCCAACCATGATGATGTCCGGGTCCTGGCGCAGGAACGATTTGAGCGCCGCTGCAAAAGTCAGGCCGGCCTTCTCGTTGACATTGACCTGATTGACGCCCGGAAGATTGATCTCGGACGGGTCTTCGGCCGTGGCAATGTTCACACCAGGCTTGTTCAGCAGATTCAGGCAGGTATAGAGGGATACGGTCTTGCCCGAGCCTGTGGGACCTGTGACCAGGATCATGCCGTAAGGGCGGCCAATGGCGTCGAGCAGGCGTTGCTTCTCCACCGGTTCATAACCCAGAGCGTCCACGCCCAGTTTTGCACTGCTGGGGTCGAGAATCCGGATGACGATTTTTTCGCCGAACAGCGTCGGCAGAGTGCTCACACGAAAATCGATGACCTTGTTGGGCCCGATCTTGAGCTTCATCTTGCCATCCTGGGGCACGCGCTTCTCGGAGATATCCATCTTGGATATCACTTTGATCCGCGATGCCAGTTTGTCCTTGATGGCAATTGGCGGTGAGGCAATCTCGCGCAACTCGCCGTCGATCCGGAAACGCACGCGGTAGGTGTGCTCGTAGGGCTCGAAGTGCAGGTCGGACGCGCGCATGCTGAAGGCATCGAGCAGCATCTTGTGCAGGAACTTGACCACCGGAGCGTCGTCGACTTCCGACGTGGTTGCCTGTTCGTTGTCTGACACGCCATCGGCCGCGGCGTCGTCGAACTCGAACTCCCCGCCGATGATCTCCTCCATGGTCTCGGTTGTCGAGGCCGCATTGGTATCGACCAGCTTGAGAAGCTTGTCGTATTCTGCAATGACCCAATCGACCCCGAGTTGGGACGCGAACTTGATTTTCTCGACAGCCTCCTGATCCGAAGGATCCGCCGTTGCCACGGTCAGCCGGTTGTTGCGCTTGCTCAGCACGATGATCCGATAAGCCTGGCAGATCTTGGGGTCCAGCAGGCCCTTGGGCAAGCGGTGCTGGTCTATGGCGTCGAGGTCTACCAATGGCGCGGCGTAGGCCGTCGACATGGTATGGGCCAGGTCGGACGCTGACACGGCGCCCGAACCGGTGAGCTCGGCGATAAAGCTGGTCTTGCCGGACGACGCCTTGCGATAGATGTCCTCCGCCGACTTTTGTCCGAGTTTGCCCGCAAGAATCAGCGCGCGCCCCAGGCCTGGCAGGGCAATTGAATTGTTTTCGCGATTGGCGGTATCGACTGCGGACATGGACTGAAAATGTACTACGGCGGGTGGCAATCGCCTAATCATCTCCGATTGCCGGATCGATGTAAATCGAAAGCGGCTCCATGCCACTTCCGAGGGGGTCGATTGACAACACTCTCCGTGATGGTCGGGGT
>JAGPBF010000344.1 GCA_018063505.1 Rhodoferax sp. | reverse complement strand
TGCAGGGGCACCGCCACCTTCCATTGGCGAACCAGCTTGTGGACGGAACTGTTCTCATCATCCAGATAGCCGACATGGCGCAAGCGACCGGGGCATTGACGCGCGCAGGCAGGGGCCACTCCTTGTTCCAGGCGCGGATAGCAGAGGATGCATTTCTGTGACTTGGCGATGACGTCGTTGAAGTAGATCTTCTTGTAGGGACAGGCTTCCATGCAGAAGCGCAGGCCACGACAGTGGTCCTCGTTGATCACCACGATACCGTCTTCTTCGCGCTTCTCGATTGCCTTGCGTGGGCAAGCGGCGACACACGCTGGCTCGGAGCAGTGATTGCAGATCCTGGGCAGATAGAAGAAGTAGGAGTTGGGGTACTCTCCCGCACCCTGGTCCTCATCCCAGTTCGGGCCCCAGTCCGGCTCGCCATCCCTGACCTGCAGATGCGTTTGCTTGCCCTGTCCGCCCTCGAAAATATCCTTGTGATTGAACTCCCATGCCTCGCCGAATTGCCGCCGTGTCGGCATCTGCCCGGGTTTGGCCTCGCCGTTTTCGAAGCCACCGCCCATGTCTTCCCAGCCCCTGGGCGTGCCCTTGCCCGGCATGGTGTTGACGGAATTCCACCACATGTAATCCTGGCCCTCGTCACGCGTCCAGAGGGTCTTGCAGGCCATGGTACAGGTATGACAGCCGAGGCATTTGTTCAGGTCGAATACCATTGCCACCTGTCTCTTGCTCATGGTTCAGCTCCTGATCATCGGCTGGCGCAGCGTGCAGCAATGCCTGCGTGATTGTTTTGCGACTACGTTCCCCGGCGGGCGCTTCAGGCGACGTTCGCCCTTTCGAAATCCACCCGCGTTCCCCGGTCGGTACAACCGGGCGATTGCGACAGCGCCCTAGGCTGCAGGTGGAAGTACCCTCCCGAGAGCTGGATCGGATTCAGGGGGCTGGGCGTCAGATGCTGTGGCGCCTTGCCGTCCTTGAACTGGAACTGCTCCCATGCGTGATAGATGACGACCTGGCCAGGCTTCACCAGGGGCGTGACCATGGCATGTATCTCGCAGTCGGCCAGGTCATTGAACACGCGCACCTTGCTGCCATCGACAACGCCCCGCGCCCTGGCGTCCTGGTCGTTGACGTACATGAGCGGCTCGCCCCGCTGCAGATGCAGCAGGGGCTTCTGGTCGCGTTGCGCGGCATGGATCGACCAGCGATTGTGCCCTCCGGTCAGACGCAGCGGATAGTCGCCGCCGATATGCGGTTCCTCCTTGTAGACCGGCAGTATTTCTTCCAGCTCGATGTGCAGGGGGTGATCGATGTAGAACTGCATGCGGCGCGTCAGGGTCGGCCAGGGCATTTTCTTCTGCACGTGCCAGCTGTTGGCAACCAATGGCTCATCGGGTTCGATATCACCGGCGTTGGAGATGTGCACCGCTCCGGTACCGACGCCACTGAAACGCTTGTGACCGGCTGCCTTGAGCTCCTGCCAGCTCATGCCATCGAGGTTGTCATTGATCTCCAGGATATCGGTGAGCAGGTCTTCGGGATTGTCCTCGGTATAACGCCCGCCGAACGTGAAGTCGTCATAGACCCGATCGAGACGCCGTTCGCCGCCGTGACGATCGATGAAGGTCCCGATACCGCGTGCAATGGCGCGCTCCTGTATTTTTTTCACGATCAGGCAGTGAATCGCCCAGTCGGTCTTGGAATCGCCGACCGGCCTGACCGCTTCCGTGGCAGCGGTGCTGTAGGGCGCGGTACCGTGGCCCCAGGCGATATCGTCGCGCTCGTAATAGCCGGCGGCCGGCAGCACGTAGTCACTGTGCAGTGCCGTATTGCTCATCCGGAAATCGGTGGTCACCAGCAGGTCGAGCCCGGGGAGCATATGCTCCATGATCTTGTGGTAACTGCGTGCGCGGCGAAAGATATTGCCGCCCGCCGCGAACAGGATGCGCGGGGGTTTTTCCGGAATGAACTGCCAGCCGTTGGCGACGGCTTCTTCCATGTATTCCCTGAACTCGCGCTTGAGGTAAGGGTCCCACTCGTCGGACTTGCTGTAGGTTTCCTTCAAGCCACCGTGCTCGTAATACAGCAGCGCGGAAGCGATGAGATTGCCGCGCTTGAAGTCCTCGCGGGCAAAGTGGGTCATGATCATCTCGGGCGTGTAGCCGTCCAGCTTCAGGCGGATGATCTCCGGCGCCATCTCGGCAGTGAGCAACCCGAACGCCACCTTGGGCGGGTAACGTCCGCTTGCCACGGTGAATGGGTCGGCGCCGGAGATGGACAGCACGGGTATCGAATTGTAGTTGGCGCCGTTGCGACCGATATGACCGGTCATGGCAAACAGCATCAGCATGGCCCGCTCGGCACTCATGCCGTGGTAGAACTTGCCCAGGTTGGATTGCGTGATATTGGAGCAGGCCCTGGCCTTGCCGATGCGTCTGGCCAGATCACGCACATTCTGCGGATGGATGCCGGTGATCGACTCGGTCTGTTCGGGTGTGTAGTTTTCCAGCAGCTCCCTGACGCGGGCGAAAACGGTGGTGCACCTGACCTTGCCGCCCAGGGTTTCGACTTCATATTCTCCCTCGAGTGCCGGCTGGATGCCGTCGAGATCGAGCGTGCTTCTCGGTGCCTGCACGACCTTGTTCGCGACCGTGTCGTAGACATAGAAGCGATCGTCCTTGCCATCGCCTTCCATGTCCTGTTCGCGCAGGAATTTCCGGTTGTCGAGCCTGACCAGGAACGGCATGTCGGTCTGTTCGACCATGAACGCCGGCTTGTAGAGTTGCTCGTCGACCACGACCTTGCACATGGCCAGTGCCAGCGCGGCGTCGGTGCCGATATTGACGTTCATCCACTCGTCGGCATGGCAGGACGAAGGGTTGAAGTCGGGCGCAATGGTCACCAGGTAGGCACCCTTGTAACGCGCCTCGTAGATGAAGTGGGCGTTCGGGATGTGGGTGTAGTTGGGATTGCCGCCCCAGATCAGTACCAGGTCGCTGTTGCACAGATCATCCATCGAACTGGTGAAGATCAGCTTGCCGGTCGTCGTCGTGACACCGGGCGCGTGATCACCCATTTCGGTGGTGTTTTCCAGGATCGGCGTATCCAGCAGATAACCGGTGCGGGTCACCCCCAGCGCATGGCAACCGTTGCTGGAGGAGGA
>JAGPBF010000145.1 GCA_018063505.1 Rhodoferax sp. | reverse complement strand
GGCCTGTTCCACGGCCGGACCGCGCCGCGTCAGTTGTCTTCGCTCGCGTAGGAACTGTCCCAACGTTCCGTACCCGGCGGCAACTGCGGCACACAACCGGCGACCACGGCATCGGCCTGAAACACCACCCACATGCGCCGATTGGCATAACCGACTTCCTGCGACCTGGCCGGATCGACGCAGGGGATGACCGACTCGCGCAACGCGAACACCCAGCGCCGTTGTGGCGCCTGCGCCTGCCACTGGACGGCCTGTGCGAACTGGCTCGCCCAGGGCTGCTTGAATCCGAAGTTGGTCACCGGCCGATCGGCCATCAACAGGTTCTGCTCCTTCCACGCCATCACCCCGATTTCACCCTGCGGCCCGGCAATCTCGCCGGCCCGGCGCATCACGCCGACGGCCGAGTTGCTGTCGTTGAGCAGGATCGAGGCCCACGCGCCCCAGATGATCCAGAACCCTGCCGTACCCGCCAGCAGGGCGTGGACACCGCGCCGTGGCCGCCACCACAATGAACTCAGCAGGAATACCGCGCCCATGCAGATGCCCATCCACCACAACCAGCGCCCGTTGTCCGCCAGGCCGCGTTCGAGCACCTGCTGCTGCATGCTGGTCCAATGCCCCAACATGGCCCAGATGCCACCACCCACCAGCACCACACCGGCCGCCAGCGCCGCCAGCCAGGTTATCCAGCGGATCCAGCGGTTCGACACCGTCTGCTGCAGCGTGGGTGCCAGCGCCAGCGCCAGCATCGGCAATACCGGCATCAGGTAGACCTCGCGCTTGCCGCCCGCCAGGCTGAAAAAGAACACCACCAGCAGGCTCCAGCCGAGCAACAGCAGCAGGCGCGCATCACCCTCCTTGAGCCCGCGCTGCCAGAAACGCAAGGCGCCCGGATACGCCAGCGACAACGGAAAGAAGTGCAACAACAGCACCGGCAGGTAGTACCAGAACGGCTGCGCATGGCCTCCGATCGAGCCCTCATACCGCTTGGCGGTCTGGTGAAACAGGATGTCGCTGACATACGCCGCGTATTCGGCCGTGCCGCGGGCATGTGCCACCCACAACATCGGCACCAGCCACAGGGCGATGGCCAGCAGGAATGCCAGCGCACCGCCAGCCCAGCGCCAGCCGCTGCCGGACGTCTGGCTGACGCCGTCCCAGCGACGCAGGCGGGCAAACAGGAATGGCAGCAGCATCAGCAAGGCCAATACGCCCACACCCTTGGTGATGACACCCAGGCCGGCGGCAAAACAGCCCAGCCAGTAGGCGCGCCAGTTCGGCCCCTTGAGCAGGTGCAGCAGCAGCCCCCAGTTGGCCAGCGTGATCCACATCATGACCAGCGGATCGATCTGCGCGCGTTTGACCTGGTAGACGAACTGGAACGAGACCAGCACGGCGGCAGCCGCGAACAGACCGACCCGCGGATTCCACAGGCGCCGTCCCAGGTCCCAGGTCAGCACCAGCGTCAGCATGCCGGCCAGCAGCGAGGGCAGCAGAAATGCGATGCGCCAGTTGCCCAGCAACTGGTAGGCTGCCGCCTCCATCCACATCAGCATCGGTGGCTTGTCGGAGTACAACTCGATGCCGCGGTGCGGAAACAGCCAGTCGCCCGACTCCACCATCTGCTTGGCCACCAGCGTGAATCGTGGTTCGTCCGATGGCCACGGATCACGCAGCCCGATCCCTGCGCCCAGTACCACCAGCGCCACCAGCATCAGGAACCAGAACAGACGCCGGTTCAGGGCTTTGTCGGTGTCCATCATCTGCCCTTCGTATCGATCCGTTCCACCTGCGGCAGGCGCCCACGGCGCTGCAGCCACATCACGCCCAGGATGTCGACCAGCCCCACCCACAGGCGGTTGCGGATGCCGTAATGGGACTGGCCATGGGCCCGGTCACGGTGCCTGACCCTTACCGACTCGACGACGCCGCCGGCCCGGCGGAACAGCGCCGGCAGGAAGCGGTGCATATGGTCGAAATACGGCAAGGCCAGGAAATCCTCGCGCGCGAACAGTTTCAATCCGCAGCCCGAGTCCGGTGTGGCATCGCCCAGCAGGCCGCTGCGCACCCGGTTGGCCAGCCGGGACGACAGGCGGCGCACCCAGGTGTCGAGCCGCTTGGCGCGCCAGCCGGCGATCATCACCATTTGCTGCGGCCGGGCCTCGTGCAGCGCACGCCAGCGCGCCAGCATGGCTGGAATATCGGCCGGATCGTTCTGCCCGTCGCCGTCGAGTGTGGCAATCAGCGGCGCACAGGCCTCACGGATGCCGGTGCGCACGGCCGTGCTCTGGCCGCAATTGTTGCGATGGCGCACCACGACCAGCCAGGGATGGGTCCGGGCGTATTGCACCAGCAGGTCGGCGGTGTTGTCACTGCTGAGATCGTCGACGAATATAGCTTCGAAACGTGCCACGCCGGTCAGTGCGGCGGCAATTTCATCGAGCAGCGCCACGACGTTGCCGGATTCGTTGTGGACCGGCACAACCACGGAGATTTCTGGAACCGTTGGGGACATCGGGGCTTGATGGATAACGAACGCGGTATTGTCGCACCCGGCAAACAACATCCCGGCGGCGGCAGCACTGCGCCAGGTCCGGCGCCGATTGCGGCGCCAGCGCGGGCAGTGCGCCGCAATCAGCCGTGCATCGGACCGTAGCCGGTTTCGACCGACATGCGCAAGGCCAGACCGTCATCGGCCGATTTGGCGCGCTCGATGTAGTAGCCCACACCGGGCATGGCACGCAGGTTGTAGGCAATGTCGACTTCGGCGCAGTGTTCCAGGATCACCCACAACGTGGAGCCTCGACCGCTGTGGTTGGAATGTCCACTGGCGTCGAAGTTCTGGCACATCAACCGGGCCTGGGCCCGGCTCACTGGGGCCGGGTGTGTTCCCGGGTAGGCACTCGACGGCTCGAGCCGCCCGTCGTCCGGCCCGTCGAAACGGGCCGAGGAATGGAACGGCTGCGCCAGGCCTGCGTCGTCGGACTGCGCCAGTGTCTTGCGCAGATGTTTCTCGCGCAACGGCCGCACCCGCACACTCGGAGCCTCGACCTGCACTGAGCGCATGTAGGCCACTGTGCCAGCAAAGAATTGTTTCAGGGCGTCGGTGCTCGCCTGCTCCTCGGAGTCGGCCGCAATGGTCAGCGTCTGGTACTGCTCCTGCACCAGACGCTCGACAAACACCAGATATTGTCCCGGCACCACCGGGCTTGTTGTCGTAACAGTCTTGCTCACACTTACCTCCTGCAATCGCCGGATTTACCGGGTAGGCCGATGCTGCTCCTGCTGGAGTTCCTTGCGCAACTGCGCGATGTCGCGCGACTGCTGGTTCACCAGCAACGCCAGTGCGCGATTGGCGTCGAGCATCGCAATTTCAAGCCGGGTCTCGGACGCGACCGTCTGCACCACCAGGAAAACCACGAACAAACCCACCGCGACAACCGGGAAACTGTAATAGTAAGCCGCGCCGCCGGCCACCAGAAACAGGATAGCCAGCAGGAACAGGTCGCGCGCCACGCTGGCCCGGCGGGCCTTGTCATGGGCGACCTGACGCCCATACTCTTCGAGCGTCATCACGCGTTCAACTGTCTTGTCCATCGGAGTCAGTCCTTGTCTGAAGCCGGCCAACCACTGGCGGCAGGCTGCGGGTCACCACGCACACCGCTCAGAGCATAGCGGGGTTCGGTTCCGATGATATGCATCAAAGTCACGCCAAACGCTGCGGTATCGCAGTACAAGCCGACCTGCGTCGCCTGAATGCGACGGTCCGTCCAGACACCGTCAGCAGCGTGCCAGGGCCGATACCGGCAGGCCCGACCCGGCGTGGCGGATCGACACATAACCCTGCTGAATCTACATTGTTTTGCCAACGTTCTGCGGACGCGACAGAATAGGGCCAGCATCGGAAAGTGTTCGGATTGCACCACCAACAGGACCGCGATCGCCCCCATGCCATCTCATCCCAAGCCATCAGCTCCGATCCCATGCGCTGGATCCTTATTTTGACCACGCTGCTGCAGCTGGCGGCTTGCACCAACCCGCCATGGCCTCGCGGTACGGTCGAGGAGTTGTATCCGCAGCCATTGGCCCGGCCGGAACTGGCCACCGTCAAACTTCAGGGAATCAACCTCAACGTGGCCCGTACCCAGGGCGAAGGCAGCACCCCGATCCTGTTCGTCCATGGCTCACCCGGCAGCTGGACCTCTTGGGCGCGTTATCTGGACGACCCGCAACTGGCCGGCTTCGGCCCGCGGATCGCAATGGACAGACCCGGTTTTGCCGGTTCGGCCGCGGCCGGCGTCATGCCCGACCTGCGGCGCCAGGCGGCATTGCTGGCCGAATTGATACCGAGCGGCGGTCCGCCGGCGGTACTGGTCGGTCATTCGCTCGGCGGCCCGCTGATCGCGTGGATGGCGATCGATCACCCCGAGAAGGTCTGTGGCGCCGTGATGCTCGCCGGCTCGATGGCGCCAGAACTCGAGGCGCCACGCTGGTACAACCTGCTGGCTGACAACTGGATCGCCCGCCAGGTCCTGTCGCCTGCCATGAGCCGGTCCAATCGCGAAATGATGGTGTTGCAGACCGAGCTGGAGAAGCTCGACGCGGCCTTGCCGCAATTGCAGCGCCCGGTCATCGCGATGCAGGGCGACGACGATCCGCTGGTCGATCCGCGCACCGCCGACTACCTGGAACGCCGTGCACCGGCCCAATGGCTGCAGGTAGACCGGTTGAGCGGCAAGGACCACTTCTTCCTGTGGACCGAGCCGCGCTCGGTGGTACGGCAGATCCTCAGATTGAACTGCAGCGTACCGCTGGCCGGTTGAGCCGGATCAACCGGTGATGGCCGCCAACCCACCCATGTAGGGGCGCAACACCTCGGGCACCGTGACCGACCCGTCGGCGTTCTGGTAGTTTTCGAGCACCGCGACCAGCGCGCGTCCGACCGCCAGGCCCGAGCCGTTGAGTGTGTGCACCAGCTCGTTCTTGCCCTGGGCATTCTTGAACCGGGCCTGCAGGCGGCGCGCCTGGTAGGCCTCGCAGTTGGAGACCGAACTGATCTCGCGAAAGGTGTTCTGCGCCGGCAGCCAGACCTCCAGGTCGTGGGTTCGGGTGGCAGCCGGTCCCATGTCGCCGGTGCACAACGCCATCACGCGGTAGGGCAGACCCAGCCGCTGAAGAATCGTCTCGGCATGGCGCGTCATGTCCTCCAGCGCCGCGTAGCTATGGTCCGGGTGCACGATCTGCACCATTTCGACCTTGTCGAACTGGTGCTGGCGGATCATGCCGCGGGTGTCACGCCCGTAACTTCCAGCCTCGGAACGGAAACACGGCGTATGCGCGGTCAGGCGCATCGGCAAGGCGGACTGGGCCAGCACCTCATCACGCACGAAATTGGTCAGCGGAACCTCGCTGGTCGGAATCAGGTACAGGGCCGCCGCATCAAGCGCCTCAGCAGCATCCTGCCCGCCTTTCTTGGCCGCGAACAAGTCCTCCTCGAACTTGGGCAACTGGCCGGTACCGCGCAGGCTGTCGGCATTGACGATGTAGGGCGTGTAGCACTCGGTGTAACCATGCTCCAGCGTCTGCACGTCGAGCATGAACTGCGCCAGCGCCCGGTGCAGCCGCGCGATCGGGCCCTTGAGTACGGTGAAGCGCGCCCCGGCGAGCTTCACGCCCATATCGAAGTCCAGGCCCAGCGGCGTACCGACATCCACATGGTCCAGGACCGGGAAATCCATCACGCGGGGCGTGCCCCAGCTGCGCAGCACGACGTTGTCGGCCTCGCCCTTGCCCACCGGCACGCTCTCGTGCGGCAGATTGGGCACCGCCAGCAACATGGTTTGCAGGTCGGCCTGCAACTGTTCCAGCCGTTTGGCCGACGCGTCCAGTTCGTCCTTGATCGAGCCGACATCCACCATCACCGTGTCGACTTCGGCCGTTGCGCCCTTGGATTTGAGCTGCCCGATCTGCTTGCTCAGGCTGTTGCGCCGCGCCTGCAGTTCCTCGGTACGGGTCTGGATGGTCTTGCGTTCGGCTTCGAGCGCACGAAAGCGCTCGACGTCGAGAAACGGTTGCGGGTTTTTGCGCGTCTGAAGGCGACGGACGGCTTCGTCCAGGTCCTTGCGCAGGAGGTTGATGTCTAACATGCCGATATTCTAGTGAGACGCCAGCGCTGCGTCTGCGCGCCAACCCATGCCCGGCGCGGCTATTTGAGGCCCTTGGGCAACGGAAATTTCGTAGTCTCCTCGATACCGGCGAGCCGCCGCACCGACACCGCACCCAGTTCCTTGATGCGGTCGATCACCTGGCGCACCAGTATCTCGGGTGCCGACGCGCCGGCCGTCAAGCCCACGCGCTGCCGGCCTTCGAGCCATTGGGCCTGCAACTCGTCAGCGTTGTCGACCATGTAGCTGTCGGTGCCCAGCTTGCGCGCCACTTCGCGCAGCCGGTTGCTGTTGGAACTGGTCGGACTGCCGACCACGATTACCACGTCGACCTGCGGGCTCAGCATCTTGACCGCATCCTGCCGATTTTGCGTGGCGTAGCAGATGTCCTGGTGCTTGGGTTCACGCACTTTCGGAAAGCGTTCCTTCACCGCCGCCGAAATTTCGGCCGCGTCGTCGACGCTCAGTGTGGTCTGCGTGACGACCGCCAGCTTCTGCGTCTGGGCCGGCTTCACATGGGCGACATCGGCAACCGACTCGACCAGGTGGATGCCGCTGTCGAGCTGGCCCATGGTGCCTTCGACCTCGGGATGGCCCTTGTGGCCGATCATGATGAACTCGTAGCCTTCGCGGTGCAGCTTGGCCACCTCCACATGGACCTTGGTCACGAGTGGACAGGTGGCGTCGAAGATCTGGAATCCACGCGCCTGCGCCTCCTCATGCACGGCTCGGCTCACACCATGCGCCGAGAACACCAGCGTCGCACCGGGGGGCACGTCATCGAGGTCCTCGATGAAGATTGCGCCTTTGGCCTTGAGATCATTGACCACATAGGTGTTGTGCACGATCTCATGGCGCACGTAGATGGGTGCGCCGAATTTCTGCAATGCCCGTTCGACGATCTCGATCGCACGATCGACGCCGGCGCAGAACCCGCGGGGTTCGGCCAGGATGACTTCTGCTGGGCCTAGAGACGGCTGGATCACAACACTCCAATCAACAAAACTTCAAATACCACAGGCTGCCCGGCCAGTGGATGGTTGAAATCGAACAAAACTGCCTGGCCGCCGTGGCCGTCGCCCACCTGCACCACCGCGCCGGCATAACTGCCTTGTCCGTCGGGCGTCGGAAACTGCACCACATCGCCCACATGGTAGGTCTCTGCATGGTCACCGAGCTTGTCCAGCAGGGCTCGTGCCACCCATTGCTGCATCTGCGGCTGGCGTTCGCCAAAAGCGGCGCCCGGCGGCAGTTCGAAGGTCTCCCGCGTGCCCTCCTGCATGCCGAGCAGGCAAGACTCGACGGCTGGCGACAATTCGCCGGATCCCAGCGACAGGGTGGCCGGTTTGCCATCGAAGGTATTGATGATGTCACCCCGCGGACCGGCGAGCCGGTAATGCAGGGTCAGGAACGAGCCGGGCTCGACGCGGGGGGCGGTGGGTGTTGTGGAGTCGATCACGATAGGTGGCATTGTAGAAACCTGACGGCGTCAACTGGCATCGCTGTTGCGCGCGGGACGCCGGGCGGCGGCGGCGGGCACGGTAACGCCGGCGGGGCGCTGCTGCGCGCGGACGCTCAGCGCGATGCCGATCAGGATGACCAGTGCACCAGCCCAGGTGGGCCACGCGTAACGTTCACCCAGCACGCCAGTGCCGGCCAACAGCGCGACGGCCGCCCCCACGTAACCGATCTGGCTCAGATAGGTTGGGCCGCCGACCTGTTGCAGCCGGAAAAACAGGCTGAACATCGCGGTAGACGCCAGCACCTGGGCAGCTGCAACCGCAGGTATGGCGGCCAGACCTGCCAACGCGGCGCCTTCGCCACGCACCAGCATCAAGGCCAGCAGCAACGTGGCCGAAGCCAGATTGCTGCCGATCGCCAGTTCCATCGGTTGCGCCTGGCAAGGCCAGGCCACGGTGCGGTAGACATTGCCGATCGCCAGGCTGGCCGGGATACACAGGCCTGCCAGCAGCCAGATCGCACTGGCCGGCTGCGAAAGCTCGCCCCGGGAGCTGGTCACCAGCAACGCGCCGGCAAAACCGATCGCGATACCGGCAATGCCGATGCCGGTGGGGGTCCGCACGCGCCATACCACCGACAGCAGCAAGGTGAACACCGGAGAGATGGTGAACAGGATGCCGGTGAAGCCCGACCCGAGCCGAGGGATGACGGAAAAGATCAGCAGATTGGGAATCACCAGGGACACCAGCGCCGAAAGCAGGTAAAACCGCAGGTGCTCGCCATTGAGCGCCACGCGCCGGCCCGACAGCAGACGCGCCAGCAGCAGACAGGAACCGGCTCCGAACGAGACCAGCCAGGCCCAGGCCATCGGCGACACCGACGCGGCACTGGCCAGCTTGCCAAGCGGAAACGTCAGGCCCAGCAAGGAGCCGGTAATCAACAGCAACAGGGGTGGCGAATCGATGGAAAGCTTGGGCATGCAGATCGGGCCTTCTGTCGCCGCCTCGACAGCGAGGACGACCGACAGATGGCCCGTGGGGTTGACAAAACAGACACGACACCGCGGACGAACCCGCGAAGCGCAAAGGACACGGGGTCTGGGAAGATGCATCCCCCCAATCAATCACGGCAATTAGCCGTGCTGCGATTGTCCGTCCGCACAATGAGGCCCGCCCTGCGCCTGGCCTCGATTGTAAGAATGCCACCGCCACGGCGGACCCATCTCTGCCAATGGCCCTCCCCGTCACATGCCGCTCAAGCACCTTCCGCCCGAATCCCGTCCCCGTGAAAAGCTGCTTGCGCGCGGAGCCGCCGCCCTGAGCGACGCCGAACTGCTGGCACTGCTGCTGCGCACCGGCATCCGTGGCAAAGGGGTTTTGCAGATGGCCGACGATCTATTGCATGTCGGCACCCATGCCGATGGAAGCCCCGGCTTCGATGGCATTGCCGGATTGCTCAACGCCAGCGCCGCCGATCTCCAGGGCATCAAGGGCCTGGGCCCCGCAAAACGCGCAGAACTGCTGGCGGTGCTCGAACTGGCGCGCCGGGCGCTGGCACAGCAACTGCGCCATCGCGCTGCGTTTGCCTCCCCGGGCGCGGTCAAGGACTATCTGCAACTGCACCTGGCGGCCCGCGCGCATGAGGTTTTTGCAGTCTTGTTTCTGGACGTGCAGAACCGGCTTCTGGCCATGGAAGAGATGTTTCGGGGCACGCTGACCCAGACCAGCGTCTACCCGCGCGAAGTCGTGTTGCGCGCGCTGCACCACCAGTGCGCCGCGGTCGTGCTGGCACACAACCACCCCAGCGGTTCCGTACAACCCTCACGTGCCGACGAGGCCTTGACCCAGACATTGCGCGCAGCACTGGCGCTGGTCGATGTGCGGGTGCTTGACCATGTCATCGTCGCAGCCGGGCAGTCGCTATCGATGGCTGAACGAGGCCTAGTATGAACACGCTCCCCCGAAAACCGCCATCAGTCACTGCATAAGCCGCTCCGAAAGAATGCAAGCAACCATCGGACACCCACCGCGCGACCGAACCCTCCGGCAGGCCCAGGTCAAGATCACCTGCCAAAACGGCAACTTGGAATAATTGCCGGGTTTGTTGCCTTTTCTATCCAGGTGCGCAATCATTCGCCATTGGAAATTTTTCATTCACAACAGTCACTTAGGCCAGTTCATGAGACCCGGAATATTTCGCAGCGGCCGAGTTATACCTCAGGGCTCAAGGTCGACATTGCGTTGTATTGCATTGTCCGGCGAGCATGATTGACGAACTTATTTCTGTGGTTGGCGAGCGTCGCAGTGGATCGCCAGGGTCGTCACTTTTGCGGGTTGTCGTTGATCGCCAGCAAGCCACAGGTAGGCCGAGGGAACTGATGCAAAGTGGCATGGTTGGCGCGCCAACGGCAGTCACAGTGGCATTCCGAGTTCGCCGCAGGCCAATGGCGCCGTTCACGCGCGAGCCTCATTGGCGCAAGTTCTTGTCAAGGTCGGCAGCCAGTTTGGCGTTGGCCACCACGGCTCAATACAACAAGTCAGCCCAACGGATCGCCTTCGGCGACCGCTGGCCTCTGCGTTGTATTGCATTGTCCGGTCAGCATGATTGACGAACCTATTTCCGTGGTTGGCGCGCGTCGCAGTGGCTCGCCAGAGCCGTCACTTTTGCGGGTCGCCGTTGTTCGCCAGCAAGCCGCTGGTAGGCCAAGGGAGCTGATGCAAAGTGGCCACGTCGGCGCGCCACTGGCAAGCACAGCGGCACTCCGAGTTCGCCGCGGGCCAATGGCGCCGTTCACGTGCGAGCGTCTTTGGCGCAAGTGGTTGTCATGGTCGGCAGCCTGTTTGGCGTTGGCCGGCACGGCTCAATACAACAAGGCAGCCCAACGGATCGCCTTCGGCGCCCGCTGGCCTCTGCGTTGTATTGCATTGTCCGGTCAGCATGATTGACGAACCAATTTCCGTGGTCTGCGAGCGTCGCAGTGGCTTGCCAAGGCCGTCACTTTTGCGGGTCGCCGTTGTTCGCCAGCAGACCGCGGGAAGGCCAAGGGAACTGATGCAAAGTGGCCTGGGTTGCGCGCCACCGGCAAGCACTGAGACACTCCGAGTGCGCCGCAAGCCAATGGCGCCGTTCACGTGCGAGCGTCTTTCGCGCAAGTGGTTGTCATGGTCGGCAGCCTGTTTGGCGTTGGCCGGCACGGGTCAATACAACAAGGCAGCCCAACGGATCGCCTTCGGCGCCCGCTGGCCTCTGCGTTAAACAGCAGCATGGAGAAATGGGAAGTCATTGAGCGTCGGGTACTCCTCGTACTTGGATGCTGCTTGCTCGTCGCGATTGGATGGCTCGTGAGTACCGCGACTGCCGGGCGGCTGGTTGCCGCCGG
>JAGPBF010000343.1 GCA_018063505.1 Rhodoferax sp. | reverse complement strand
TGGCGGCGCTGGCGGGCGCCCAGTGGAACAACTACCCGACACGATTTTCGGAGTTGCACTTCCAGGCACTCAAGGACATTCTGGACCAGCAGGAGCCGGACTACGCGCACTGACGCGTGCAGTGGCGCCCAATGGATTCCCTGACGGGTAACCCGGGCTCGCCTGCGCATGCCTGACCTGCTCCACCGTCCGTTCAAACGACCCATGCCCTCCATCCAACCCGTTGCCGGCAATGCGGCGCCGGCCGACTGCGAACCCATCCACTTCCTGTTGCTGCCAGCGTTCTCGATGATGGGTTTCGTCTCGGCCATCGAGCCACTGCGGGTGGCCAATCGCTTTCGGCCGAACAGCTATCGCTGGCAAGTGGTCACCCCCGACGGTGGGCCGGTGATTGCGAGCAACGGCATGTCGCTCAACGCCGATGCGCCGCTGGGGGATGCCGCGGATGCAGGGCTGGTCATCGTCGTCGCGGGCTTCGAACCGCTGGCCACTTTTAATGCGTCGATTGGCCACTGGTTGCGCGCCGTGCTGCGCGCGGGCGGCACTGTTGGCGCAGTCGATACCGGTGTTTTCGTGCTGGCCGAGGCGGGCGTTGCGGGGTCCGGACCGGTCACCTTGCACTGGGAGGCGCAGGCCGCGTTCTGCGAGCGTTACCCGGCCATCGCCGTGACGCAGGAACTGTTCGAGATCGGGGCGCACTGCATCACCTGCGCCGGCGGCACCGCTGCCATCGACCTGATGCTGGCACGGATTGCCGCGCGCCACGGCCATGCGCTGGCGGCCAAGGTGTCAGAGCAGTTTGTGCTGGGCCGCATCCGCAGTCCGTCCGACCACCAGCGGCTGGAAATTGCCACGCGTTACCAGGTGCACAACCGCAAGGTGATCCAGGTCATCCGGCTGATGCAGGAACATATCGAAGACCCGCTGGAGTCGGACGACCTGGCCCGCATGATCGATGTCACCCGGCGCCAGCTCGAGCGCCTGTTTGCGACCCATCTGTCGGATACGCCCAACCACTTCTACACCGGGTTGCGCCTGGAGCGCGCGCGCAGCTTGTTGCAGCAGTCGGACATGGGAATCACCGCGATCGGCATCGCCTGCGGTTTTCAGTCACCGTCGCATTTTTCGCGCAGTTACCGGGTATTGTTTGGTTGCAGTCCGAAGGAAGATCGAAAAACGCCGCGGCGGCAGCGTGGAACGCGGTGACGGTGCGCCCCTGTCCAAGCTTCTCGACAGATGATCGGCGAGGCGCGGGTCGCTCCCGGTCATGAACCCGTCGCTCTCGTTCGCACAACGGCAATAGGTGCGCGGTATATTGCGTGTGCATAACCCGATCCCACCCGAACGCCCATATCCATGCCACCCATCGCCGCGATGATCATCAAGCGCATCGGGCTGGGCATGGTCACGCTTTTCGTGGTTTCGGCGGTCGTGTTTTTCGCGGTCTACCTGATGCCCGGCGATCTGGCCGAAGAACTGCTGGGTCAGGCGCGCACCCCAGAAACCGTGGCCAACCTGCGTGCCGACCTGGGGCTGGATCGACCCGCCACCGAGCGTTACGCCCAATGGTTGGGTGGCGTGTTGCACGGCAACTTCGGCAAGTCGCTGGCCAATGGCCGGCCGATCTCGGAACTGGTTGGCGGGCGACTCGTCAATACCTTGTTGCTGGCCACGATGGCTGCCGTCGTGTGCATACCGTTTTCGCTGGGGCTGGGTATCCTCGCGGCGCTTTACCGCGACCGTGTGCTGGACCGCAGCATCAACGTCGTCGCGCTGACCGCGATTTCGCTGCCCGAATTTTTCGTCGCCTATATCCTGATTTTCTTTCTGACCGTCAAGACCGGCTGGTTGCCCAGCTTGGCCACGGTAGGCCCCGATACGCCGTTTCCCGAGCGCCTGGAAAAGTCGATACTGCCGATACTGACGCTCACGCTGGCGGTGTCAGCGCATGTCATGCGACTGACACGGGCGGCCATCGTCAACCTGCTGGCCAGCCCTTATATAGAGATGGCTCGCATCAAGGGCGTGCTGCCGTGGCGCGTAGTCGTGCAGCATGCATTGCCTAATGCGTTGGCGCCTATCGTCAACGTCGTGGTGCTCAACCTGGCTTACTTGATCGTGGGCGTCGTCGTGGTCGAGGTCGTGTTCATCTACCCCGGCCTGGGCCAGCTGATGGTGGATTCGGTAAGCAAGCGCGACGTGCCGGTGGTGCAGGCCACCTGCATGATTTTTGCTGCCACCTACATCACGCTCAACCTCGTGGCGGACGTGTTGACCATCGCCTGCGATCCGCGTCAGCTCCACCCGCGCTGACGCTGAAAGTTCCCAGACACCTATGCGGTTATCAACCAAAGCCATGAAGCAGGTCCCGCCAACCGCATGGTTCGGATTGGTCGTCGTAGCCATCTTCTGTGTGCTGGCCTTGTTCGCGCCGCTGATCGCGCCATACGGCGAGACACAAGTTGTGGGCGGCGAGTTCGCGCCCTGGAGCGCCCAAAATCCGCTGGGCACCGACAATCTGGGCCGCGACATGGCCACGCGGTTGATCTACGGAGCCCGCAACACCATCGGTATCGCCCTGGTCACAACCGTATTGGCATTTCTGGTCGGCGGCAGCCTGGGCATGGTGGCCGGTACCATGCGCGGCTGGATGGACCAGGTGTTGGGACGGATGGTGGACGTGCTGATGGCCGTGCCTTCGCTGATATTCACGTTGTTGCTGCTGGCCATCTTTGGCACCTCGATGTTCAGCATGATCTGCATCATCGCGGGCGTCGAATCCACCCGCGTGTTCCGGCTGGCGCGTGCGCTGGCGCTCGGGATCGGTGTGCAGGACTTTGTTGAGGCGGCCAAGTTACGCGGCGAAGGCCTGTGGTGGGTGATAGCGCGCGAGATACTGCCAAATGCCACGGCGCCGCTAATCGCCGAATTCGGTCTTCGTTTTTGCTTTGTTTTCCTGTTCATCGCCTCGCTGAGTTTCCTGGGCCTGGGCATACAGCCACCGACCGCCGACTGGGGCTCGATGGTGCGCGAAAACGCGGTGCTGATCACCTATGGCGACATCACACCGCTGCTGCCTGCGGGCGCCACGGCGCTGATGACAGTGGCTGTCAATTTCATTGTCGATTGGATGCTGCACCGCTCCAGCGGGCTGAAGGACTGAA
>JAGPBF010000144.1 GCA_018063505.1 Rhodoferax sp. | reverse complement strand
CGCACCAACATCACCGGCTCCAAGGCGTTCGCACGGATGATCCTGAACGGCGACTTCGAGCAGGCGCTGGCGGTGGCGCGCCAGCAGGTCGAGAACGGCGCGCAGATCATCGACATCAACATGGACGAGGCGATGCTCGACAGCAAGGCGGCCATGGTGCGCTTCCTGAACCTGATCGCCAGCGAGCCCGACATCTCACGCGTGCCGATCATGATCGACTCGTCCAAGTGGAGCGTCATCGAGGCCGGGCTGCGTTGTGTGCAGGGCAAGGCGATCGTCAACTCGATCAGCATGAAGGAAGGCGAAGAAGCCTTCAAGCAGCAGGCGAAACTGCTGCGCCGCTACGGCGCTGCGGCGGTGGTGATGGCATTCGACGAAAAAGGCCAGGCCGACACCTATCTGCGCAAGACCGAGATCAGCAAACGCGCCTACGACATCCTGGTGAACGAGATCGGTTTTCCGGCGGAGGACATCATCTTCGACCCGAACATCTTCGCCATCGCCACCGGCATCGAGGAACACAACAACTACGCGGTCGACTTCATCGAGGCCACGCGCTGGATCAAGGCCAACCTGCCGGGCGCCAAGGTGTCGGGCGGCGTGAGCAACGTGAGTTTCTCGTTCCGCGGCAACGACCCGGTGCGCGAAGCCATTCATACGGTGTTCCTGTACCACGCGATCAAGGCCGGCATGGACATGGGCATCGTCAACGCCGGCATGGTCGGCGTCTACGACGACCTGGAACCGGCCCTGCGCGAACGCGTCGAGGACGTGGTGCTCAACCGCCGGCCCGATGCCGGCGAACGCCTGGTCGAGATCGCCGATTCTGCCAAGGGTGCCGCCAAGGACGACAGCAAGAAGCTGGAGTGGCGCGGTACCGCCCAGACGCCGGCCAGTGTCGGCCAACGGCTCTCGCATGCGCTGGTGCATGGCATCACCGACTTCATCGTGGCCGACACCGAAGAGGCCTACCAGGACATCCTGGCCACCGGCGGTCGCCCGCTGCACGTCATCGAGGGCCCTCTGATGGACGGCATGGGCATCGTCGGCGACCTGTTCGGCCAGGGCAAGATGTTCCTGCCCCAGGTGGTCAAGAGCGCGCGCGTGATGAAGCAGGCGGTGGCGCATCTGATCCCGTACATCGAGGAAGAAAAGCGCCAGATGAAGCAGGCCGGCGAAGACGTCAAGACCAAGGGCAAGATCGTCATTGCCACCGTCAAGGGCGACGTCCACGATATCGGCAAGAACATCGTTACCGTCGTCCTGCAATGCAACAACTTCGACGTGGTGAATATGGGCGTGATGGTGCCTTGCCATGAGATCCTGGCCAAGGCCAAGGCCGAGGGCGCCGACATCATCGGCCTGTCCGGCCTGATCACGCCCAGCCTGGAGGAGATGCAATACGTCGCCAGCGAAATGCAGAAGGACGCGTACTGCAACATCGGCAAGATCCCGCTGCTGATCGGCGGTGCGACCACCTCACGGGTGCACACTGCCGTCAAGGTGGCGCCGCATTACGACGGCCCTGTCGTCTATGTGCCGGACGCCTCACGCAGCGTCGGCGTGGTGCAAAGTCTGCTGGCTGACAACCCCAGCGCCTACCTTGCCGAACTGGCCAGCGACTACGACCGTGTGCGCACCCAACACGCGAACAAGAAGCAGATCCCGATCTGGCCACTTGCAAAGGCACGCGCCAACAAGACGCCGATAGAGTGGACGGGGTACACCCCGCCAGTGCCCAAATTCATCGGCAAACGCCTGTTCCGCAACTTCGACCTGACCGAGCTGTCCTCGTTCATAGACTGGGGACCGTTCTTCCAGACCTGGGACCTGGCGGGCCGGTTCCCGGACATCCTCAAGGACGAAGTGGTCGGCACCGAAGCGGTACGTGTGTATGCCGATGGCCAGCGCATGCTCAAGCGCCTGATCGAAGGCCGCTGGCTCACGGCCAATGGCGTGATCGGCCTGTATCCGGCCAATACCGTCAACGACGACGACATCGAAATCTATACCGACGACAGCCGCAGCGAAGTGGCCATGACCTGGTACGGCATGCGCCAGCAAGCGGAGAAGCAGGTCATCGACGGCATCATGCGACCCAGTCGCTGCCTGGCCGACTTCATCGCGCCGCGCGACAGTGGCCTGCAGGACTACATCGGCCTGTTCGCCGTGACCGCGGGCATCGGCGTCGAGAAAAAGGAGAAATACTTTCTTGACGACCTGGACGACTACTCGGCGATCACGCTCAAGGCGCTGGCCGACCGGCTGGCCGAGGCTTTTGCCGAATGCCTGCACCATCGGGTACGCACCGACCTGTGGGGTTATGCGCCTGACGAGCAACTCGACAACACCGCGATGATCGCCGAGAAATACCGCGGCATCCGCCCGGCGCCGGGTTACCCGGCTTGCCCCGACCACAGTGCCAAGCGCGACATGTTCCGGCTATTGGCCGCCAACGAGATCGGCATGGACCTGACGACAAGCCTGGCCATGACGCCGGCGGCCAGCGTCAGCGGTTTCTACCTGTCACACGCCGAGAGCGCCTACTTCAATGTCGGCAAGATTGGCGATGACCAGCTGGCCGACATGGTGCAGCGACGGGGCATGGAGGCAGCGGAACTGAAACGTCTGGTGGGCTCCAACCTGTAGCGCAGCCGGGCCTCGCGTCGCTCCACCCCGGCGGCCACCCACCAGCAAGGAGAAACTCATCGTGTGCCGCTCCGGGCCCGCAAAGTCACCCCTGCAATCAATGCCAGCAGGGCCGCCTGGTGGGGGGCCACAACAAGCCTGCCGCACCCACAAGCTCGAATACACCGCTCACCAGCACGGCGGCACGAGGCCATGGGATATACGGCGGCACGATGCGCATTTCAAGGTCGGTAGCGACAAAGTGCGCAATGCCGCCAATGGCAAACCACAGTCTGAAGCGTCAAGTTGGCGTTGTTGCCTGCCCCTTTGAATGCCCCCGCCTGGTTGCCGTGGGTGCGGCCGTGATCCATTGACCTGATGCACAGCCCGATGGCCATGCGCGCCGGCATACGCGCAGATCAGCGCAGCGCCGGTCTGCCCGCCGACGATTATCCGACGCCGCATCTGCTGCAAGCCCTGACCCCGGCGCGCAACCACACGACGATCGCCCGATTGACCCTGCTGCAAGGGCAGGAATGGCAAGTCGACCAACAATCGGTACAAACAACAGGGTTCGCCCCGGGGTTGAAGGCGCACGACATCAACCTGGATCCCGTGTCCACAGGAGGAATCACACACCATGACCGAGTACACCAAATCTGCCCAAGCCCTTGCCAGGCTGACGCCCGAGCAATTCCGCGTCACCCAGCAAAGCGGCACCGAGCGTCCGGGCACCGGCGAATACCTGGACAACCACGAAGCCGGCATCTATGTCGACATCGTGTCGGGCGAGCCGCTGTTCGCGTCGACCGACAAGTTCGAATCGGGTTGTGGCTGGCCGAGTTTCACCAAGCCCATCGTGCCTGCGTATGTCAACGAATTGCGCGACACTGCCCATGGCATGGTGCGCACCGAAGTGCGCTCCCGACACGGCGACAGCCACCTGGGCCATGTGTTTCCCGACGGCCCGCGCGACCGCGGCGGCCTGCGTTATTGCATCAATTCGGCGTCGCTGCGCTTTGTGCACCGCGACAACATGGTGGCCGAAGGTTATGGTGAGTTTCTGAATCAAGTCGAGGAGGTCTGACATGGCGACACAGGAAAAGGCGGTATTGGCGGGTGGCTGTTTCTGGGGCATGCAGGATCTCATCCGCAAGATGCCAGGTGTCAAGGCAACACGCGTCGGGTATACCGGCGGCGATGTCGCCAACGCCACCTACCGCAACCACGGTACCCATGCCGAAGGCATCGAGATCGTGTTCGATCCGTCGGTCATCAGCTACCGCAGGCTGCTGGAGTTCTTCTTCCAGATCCACGACCCGAGCACGGCGAACCGCCAGGGCAACGACATGGGCATGTCGTACCGCTCGGCCATCTACTACCTGTCGGACGCGCAGAAGGACATGGCCATGCGCACCATCGCCGACGTCAACGCCAGTGGCTTGTGGCCCGGCAAGGTCGTTACCGAGGTGGTGCCGGCAGGTGACTTCTGGGAAGCGGAGCCTGAGCATCAGGACTATCTGGAACGTTATCCGAACGGCTACACCTGCCACTACCCGCGTGACAACTGGAAGCTGCCAGTGAAGGCAACGGCCTGAATCGCGCAAAGCGTGCTTTACCTGCGGTTACACAAGGGAACACGGAGCGCAACATCGATTGGTTACCGTTCGCAGGCGCGCACGCTGGGCCCCTGCCGGCGTCGCAAAGCGCGTATCTGACGCCAGACTGGAAGGACGTACCCGATGAATACCGCAACCCACCCCGCGCCTGGCGGCGCGTTCAATACCCGGCAACTGTGGGCCGCGGTTTCCGTGCTGGGTGTCGCCGTCCTTGCGTTGGGCGCCAGCCTGGTCTATCTCCAGACGCGCCCGATCGATGGCCATGCTGCGGCTGCTACGCTGGTCGCACCGGTCTTGGAAGCGCCGCTGGCAGACGCCCCGACAAACCCGCTGCCGGTGACGACGGTCGGACCGGATGAAGCCGTCATGCCGGCACCCGCACCGGCAACAGCCACAGCCCCCAAGCCCGCCGCCGCCCAGAAGCCCAAACCTCAGACAGCAAGTGTCGCCAGACCCGCTGCCGCCAGGCCAGCACCGATCACACCTGCCGCAACCGTGATTCCACCAGCGATAGTCACTGGCACGCTCCCCGACGCGCCGATGGTCATCACGGATGGCGGACCCATTGCCAGCCAACCTATAACACCAGCCCCGCGGGCAGTCTGCGCCAGTTGCGGCCGTGTTGAATCAGTGACGCCGGTCCAACGCAAGGGCCAAGCCAAAGGCGTCGGTGCTGTGGCAGGTGGTGTGCTCGGTGCGGTGGTGGGCAACCAGGTCGGCAAGGGCAATGGCCGCACGCTGGCCACCATTCTGGGCGCGGTCGGTGGCGGCGTGGCCGGCAATGCGGTCGAGAAAAACATGTCGAACACCGTCGCCTACCAGGTACAGGTGCGCATGGAGGACGGCAGCCTGCGCATGGTCGAGCAAACCAGTGCACCGGCCATCGGCAGCGCCGTCATCATCGATGGTGCCACGATGCGGCCGGCCGATGGCCGTCGGGCCGTCGACAGGCCCGGCAGCAGCGTGCCGACACCCGCGCCACAAGCCAGGATCTACAGCACCGAGCGCAACTGAGTTTGCCGCCCGGGCCCGGCCGCCATTTTCAGACGCCGGCCGATTGCACCCGGCGCTGCGCCTGCCACAAGGCGGCGATGGCCAGCGCACATAACACCAGCATCAGGATCAGCCCATTGCGGTAACCGGTTTGCGGTTGCCACATCAGGCCCAGCGCCAATGGCGCCGCAGCGCGCGCCAGTGCCAGCGGGACACCGAGCGCACCATTGAGGCTGGCCACGTGATCGCGGCTCACGTATTGCGCGATCGCCGTACCCTTGACGATGGTGAGCATGCCGTTACCCGTGCCGAAGAACAGGACAAACAACAGCACCAGACCCAGTGCCGCCGGGCCGCTGCCCAGCATCGGCGCCATCACCAGCAGCACAAGGCCCAGCGGAATCAGCGCCGGAATCACCCGGTTGGCGGTATGCAGATCGAAACGGCTCTCGAAAAAATACAGCAGCAGCCGGCCACAGACCTGCAACACGCCAATGCTGGCCGGCACCGCGATGGCCCAGGACTCTCCCAGGCCACGCTCGCGCAGCAGACTGACCAGATGCGCCGGCAACGCGGCGGTGACGGCCATGAACAACACGATGAAACACCCCACCAGCAGAAACGGCGCACCGCCCATCACACGGCGCAGGTCCTGCGGCGCGGCAGCGCCACTCTTGCAGGCCGGGCGGACATTGCGCGGCGCACCGCGCAGCAGCCAGACATGGATCGGCAGGCAGACCAGGAACTGCAGTGCGGCCAGCACACCCAGCGCACCGCGCCAGCCCAGTTGCCCGATCAGCCACGCCGTGAGCGGGATGAACACCGTGCTGGCCAGTCCGCCAAGAAAGGTCATCGTGATGATCGCACGGCGGAAATCGTCGGGGAAGCGCCGCGTCACGACCGCAAACACCGGTGTGTACAGGATGGCGGACATTGCCACCCCCAATCCGATCCAGACCAGATAAAACCCCGCCAGGCTGGTCACGAACGCGTGCGCCACCAGACACAGGCCGGCCAGTACCGAGCCCAGTGTCATGACGATGCGTTCATGCCCGCGGTCGATCCAGCGGCCGATGGCGTAGGCACACAGGCCTTCCATCAGCAATGCCAGGCTGAACGCGAGCGAGCTTTGGGCCCGCCCGATGGACAGCGCGTGCTCGATCGGACCGATCAGCAACGCAAAGGTATAGAAGATGCTGCCCCAGCTGATCAGCTGGGCCAGTGACAAGCCCAGGATCAGGTTGCGCTGCGCATTCGCGCGCATGTCAGGCACCGATCGTGGATAACACCATGAGCCAAGTATCCACTGGCGCGAAACCGCCGCGCCCGGTCGCTGTCACCACCACGACGCGCCGCGGGGCAGCACGAGCTGCGCACGCGGCGGGGTCGGCGTCATGCCCCCGCAATCAGACGATGCCAGATGCCCGCAGCGCCGCGATCCGCTGCGCATCGAAGCCCAGCTCGGCCAACACCTCATCGGTGTGCTCGCCCAGGGCCGGTGGTGGCCGGCGCAGCACCGGCGGGTTGTCCTGCAGTCGCAGCGGGCTGGCAACGGTGCGGATCGCGGCAATGCCGTCGGCAGCCACCATGGCCGGTGCACGTTCCTGCCGCACGATCAGTTCCCTGGCCATCACCTGCCGATCAGCAAAGGCGTGGGCCAGGTCGTTGATCGGGCCACACGGCACAGCCTTGTCTTCGAGCAGTGCGATCCAATCCAGCGTGTCGCGCGTGCGGGTGACGGTTTCCATCAGCGGAATCAGCGCCGCGCGGTTCTGCACCCGCCCGGCCATGCCGGCAAAGCGCGGATCGGCGCTCCATTCAGGTTTGCCGGCGGCCTTGCAGAAACGGCTGAACTGACCGTCATTGCCGATCGCCAGCAACATGGAACCATCGCGGGTCGGAAAGTCCTGGTACGGCGCCAGGCTGGGATGGCTGTTGCCCTGGCGCTGCGGCACCTTGCCGGTATTGAGATAACCACTGGCCTGATTGGCCAGGATCGCCATGCCGACATCGAGCAACGCCATGTCGACAAGCTGGCCGGCGCCGGTGCGGTGGCGCACTTCAAGTGCCGCCAGGATTGCCGATGTCGCGTAGACCCCGGTGAACAGGTCGGTCAGCGCCACACCCACCCGCAGCGGGCCGCCGCCGGGCTGGTCATCGGCACGCCCGGTGATGCTCATCATGCCACTCATGGCCTGGATCATCAGGTCGTAACCGGCGCGTTCGGCATACGGCCCGCTTTGGCCGAAACCGGTGATCGAACAGTAGATCAGACGCGGGTTCAGTTGCTTGAGGCTGGCGTAATCCAGCCCGTAGGCCTGCAGGCCGCCAACCTTGAAGTTCTCGACCAGGATGTCGCTGTGTTGCGCCATCTGGCGCACCAGTGCCTGGCCCTCGGGTCTGGACAGGTCGACGGTGATCGAGCGCTTGTTGCGGTTGGTGCCGTTGAAGTAAGTCGCCTGCGTGGTGTCATTGCCATCTGCATCGGGCATGAACGGAGGACCCCAGTGGCGGGTGTCGTCACCTTCGCCCGGGCGCTCGACCTTGACCACATCGGCGCCCATGTCGGCCAGCATCTGCGTGCACCAGGGCCCAGCCAACACACGTGACAGGTCCAGCACCTTCAGGTGGGATAAGGCGCCGTGCGAGGCTGGCCTCGCGTTACCCTGCGCGGCGTTGAGCAAGGCCGCAGCTGCGGCTGTTTTGGTGTGGGTCATTTCAGGTATCCAAGGCGCTGCACGCCAGTCCAGGGGCCGCCGTGCACGGCCGCTCCGAAGCGGCCGGCCCGCCCCCCCGTGGGGGGTTCGGCCGGCTTACACGCAGTGACGCCGGACAGACGGGGGGCGTCCTCCATCTCAGTTCGCGAACGCCGCGATACCGGTCTGGGCCCGGCCCAGGATCAGCGCATGGATGTCATGCGTGCCTTCGTAGGTGTTGACCACTTCCAGGTTGACCAGGTGCCGCGCCACGCCGAACTCGTCGGAGATGCCGTTGCCGCCCATCATGTCGCGCGCCATGCGGGCGATGTCCAGCGACTTGCCGCAGGAGTTGCGCTTGAGGATGGAGGTGATCTCGACCGATGCCGTGCCCTCGTCCTTCATGCGGCCCAGGCGCAGGCAGCCCTGCAGGCCGAGCGCGATTTCGGTCTGCATGTCGGCCAGCTTCTTCTGGATCAGCTGATTGGCCGCCAGCGGACGGCCGAACTGCTTGCGGTCCAGCGTGTACTGGCGCGCACGCACCCAGCAGTCTTCGGCCGCACCCAGCGCACCCCAGGCAATGCCGTAACGCGCCGAGTTCAGGCAGGTGAACGGGCCCTTGAGACCCTGCACCTCGGGGAACGCGTTTTCTTCCGGGCAGAACACGCCATCCATGACGATCTCGCCGGTCACCGATGCACGCAGGCCGACCTTGCCGTGGATCTCTGGTGCGCTCAGTCCCTTGGCACCTTTCTCCAGCACGAATCCGCGGATCGGCCCGACCTGGCCGGACTCGGACACTTCCTTGGCCCAGACGACGAACACATCGGCCATCGGGCTGTTGGAAATCCACATCTTGGAGCCGTTCAATTTGTAACCGCCGGCGACCTTGTGCGCACGGGTAGCCATCGAGCCGGGATCTGAACCATGGTCGGGTTCGGTCAGGCCGAAACAACCGATCCATTCGCCGGTGGCCAGCTTGGGCAGGTATTTCTGTTTCTGCGCCTCAGTGCCGAACTCGAAGATCGGCACCATCACCAGCGAGGACTGCACGCTCATCATCGAGCGGTAACCGGAGTCGACCCGCTCAACCTCGCGGGCAATCAGGCCATAAGCCACGTAGTTCAGCCCGGGGCCACCGTATTGCTCGGGAATCGTCGGGCCCAGCAAGCCGAGCTCGCCCATTTCGCGAAAGATCTTGACATCGGTCGTACCACTGCGAAACGCCTCGGTGACCCGCGGCAACAGCTTGTCCTGGCAATAGGCCGCGGCCGCTTCACGCACCATGCGTTCGTCGTCGCTGAGCTGGGACTCCAGCAGGAACGGATCCTGCCAATTGAATGCCGCGTGGGCCATGCCGGTTCTCCTCGTAAGTGAAGCCCTGATCGTAGTGGCTCACCGCACATCGAACAACCGCAAATTTGGAATCCAGATATGCGCATTGTTTATATATGAAATGCATAACCAAGCGGACGGCATGATCCGCCGCTGGCATATTCTGCTTTATTCCTGCTGAATTCAATGGCATTCCTGAGTATGTAGTGACCGGATCGACTCCCCCACAGCAGTCCGAGTTGTGTGTATTCTTCACACCATGCGCCGAAAAATTCCATCCCTCCAGGCCCTGGCCTGTTTTGACGCTGCGGCCCGCCACGAGAGTTACACCCGGGCCGCGCAGGAACTGGCGCTGACCCAGAGCGCGGTTTCACGCCAGATCACCGGGCTGGAAACCTACCTGGGCCAGACCCTGTTCAGGCGCACCCGCCATGGCGTGGCGCTGACCGAACGGGGCTCGGCCTATGCCCGCCAGATAGCGCCAAGGCTGCAGGCGCTCGAGCGCGACACACTGGAGGCCATGTCTGGCCAGGGTGCCGGGCAGACCTTGGTGCTGGCGGCGGTGCCGACCTTCGCCAGCCGCTGGCTGATCCCGCGCCTGCCCTTGCTGGCACTCGCGCATCCGGAGTTGGTCGTGCATATCGACGTGCGAACCCGCCCGTTCCTGTTTGCCGACAGCGATTTCGATGCTGCCCTGTACGCCGGCACGCCGCAGCAGATCCGCAACTGGGCCGGAACGCGCTCGCATCTGCTGCTTTGTGAGGCATTGATGCCGGTCTGCGCGCCCGCGCTGTTGCCGCACGGCCGGATGTGCTCGCCGGCTCAATTGGCCGACATGCCTTTGCTGCAGCAAGGCACCCGGCCGCAGGCCTGGCGCCAATGGTTCCTGACGGCATCGACGGTGGCGCCACTGGCACTGGCCGGGCCACGCTACGAACTGTTCTCGATGACGGTCGCCGCCGCGGTCCATGCCATGGGTGTTGCGCTGGTGCCACGCCTGCTGATCGACCATGAGCTTGCCAGCGGCCAGCTGGTACAGGCCTGCGCCCATGTACTGGCTGCCGAGCGCGCCTATTATCTGGTGACGCCGGAGCAGGCCGGCGGCAAACCGGCATTGACCCAGTTTCTAGAATGGCTGCAAGGCCAGGCCGAGGCTGACGCCGCCCATGCCTGAGGCTGCAGGCCATGTGTAAAAATGTCTACCGACGCTCGATTGGACGATAATCCGGCGATCTGGCCGTGATGAGCGGCATTGGGAATCCATGTGTCGTGTTGCACGACAGGAGAACACGGTGGCCACATCTGCAAAAAACGAGACGCTGGGTTTCCCCACCCTGAAGTGGGAAGACGAAGAACTCGACACCCGCCCGATGCCGCTGCATGAATTGCCCCGCCAGGTCGGTATCGACAACGCCATGGCGATCATCGCCCGCCGCCATGAACGCATCGCCAAGGCGATCACGGTATTCTGGGGTTCGCGCGATTGCGTCGAATACATCGAGAAGCTGGTGCTCAATGGCGGCGACGGTTTCGGCAATGCACGTATTGGCTTCAAGCCCGAAGTCGTCTCGGCCTTGATGAGCCTGATCAGTCTGCACCAGATCGACAAATGACATTTTGAGGTGCGGGCGTCAGGCACCTGCCGTCAGCTTGCAGCCACGCGCGAGCGCGCAAACGACGCATACCAGTCCAGACAGCCAGGGTTGGCCATCGCCTCCCGGTTCACCACCTTTTCCATCGGCTGGCCCAGCAGCAG
>JAGPBF010000143.1 GCA_018063505.1 Rhodoferax sp. | reverse complement strand
CGCCAGAACACTGGTGATCGCCGCCGTCAAGGTGGTCTTGCCATGGTCCACGTGTCCAATCGTGCCCACGTTCACGTGGGGCTTGGTACGCGAAAATTTCTCTTTTCCCATTTCTCGTTTCTCCAAAGAACAATGTCAGTGATACGGTTTAATGTTTCCGAACCGGCCGGTTTCCCTGCTCGCACTGACACGAGAGAGGACACGGATCGAAGACAGGATTCACGACAAGGGCCGCGCAAAAACGCAGCCCTCGCCATGGGTACTTCTTTCTGCTTACTTGGCGCGCGCCGCCATGATGGCTTCGGACACATTGCGCGGGGCTTCCGCGTAATGCTTGAATTCCATCGTGTAGGTAGCCCGGCCTTGCGACATCGAACGCAAGGTGGTGGAGTAACCAAACATCTCGGACAGCGGAACTTCGGCCTTGATGGCCTTGCCCCCACCCATCATGTCCTCCATGCCCTGCACCATGCCACGGCGTGATGCCAGGTCGCCCATCACGTTGCCGGCGTAGTCTTCCGGCGTTTCCACCTCGACCGCCATCATCGGCTCCAGAATCACCGGGCTGGCCTTGCGGCAGCCTTCCTTGAAACCGAAGATGGCAGCCATCTTGAATGCGTTCTCGTTCGAGTCCACGTCGTGGTAGGAACCGAAATGCAAGGTCACCTTGACGTCCACAACCGGATAGCCCGCCAACACGCCGGTATTGAGCGCCTCGATGACACCTTTCTCGACCGCCGGAATGTACTCGCGCGGAACCACGCCGCCCTTGATCGCGTCAACGAACTCGAAGCCCTTGCCGGCCTCGTTGGGCTCGATCTTGAGCACGACGTGGCCGTACTGGCCCTTGCCGCCGGACTGGCGCACAAACTTGCCTTCCGAGTCCTCGACCGTCTTGCGGATCGTCTCGCGGTAAGCCACCTGCGGCTTGCCGACGTTGGCCTCCACACCGAACTCGCGCTTCATGCGGTCAACAATGATCTCGAGGTGCAACTCACCCATACCAGCGATCAGGGTCTGACCCGACTCTTCATCGGTCTTGACGCGGAACGACGGATCTTCCTGCGCCAGGCGCTGCAAGGCGATGCCCATCTTTTCCTGGTCAGCCTTGGTCTTGGGTTCGACCGCCTGCGTGATCACCGGCTCCGGGAACACCATGCGCTCAAGCAACACGATCGCCGACGGATCACACAATGTTTCACCGGTCGTCACGTCCTTCAAGCCCACGCAAGCGGCGATGTCGCCTGCGCGAATCTCGCTGACCTCTTCACGGTTGTTGGCGTGCATCTGCACGATACGGCCGATGCGCTCCTTCTTGCCGCGGATCGGGTTGTAGACGCTGTCGCCCTTTTGCAGCACGCCCGAATAGACACGCACGAAGGTCAACTGGCCGACAAACGGGTCGGTCATCAACTTGAATGCCAGCGCCGAGAATTTCTCGCTGTCGTCGGCCTTGCGGGTGACGGGCGCTTCGTCTTCATCGGTACCACCCACCGGAGGAATGTCCACCGGCGAGGGCATGAACTCGATGATGGCGTCCAGCATGCGCTGCACACCCTTGTTCTTGAACGCAGTGCCACAGAACATGGGCTGGATCTCGCTGGCAATCGTCCGCGTACGGATACCGAGCTTGATTTCGTCCTCGGTGAGCTCGCCCTCTTCCAGGTACTTGTTCATCAGCTCTTCGGAAGCCTCGGCCGCAGCCTCGACCATCTTTTCGCGCCACTGCTTGGCAGTCTCGATCAGCTCGGCGGGAATTTCGCGGTATTCGAACTTCATGCCCTGGCTCGCTTCATCCCAGAAGATGGCGCGCATCTTGATCAGGTCGACGACACCCTTGAAGTTCTCCTCGGCACCGATCGGGATCACGATCGGGATCGGGTTGGCCTTCAGGCGCATACGCATCTGGTCATGGACCTTGAAGAAGTTGGCACCGGTACGGTCCATCTTGTTCACAAAGGCCAGGCGCGGTACCTTGTACTTGTTGGCCTGCCGCCAGACCGTCTCGGACTGCGGCTGCACGCCGCCGACGGCGCAATAGACCATGCAAGCGCCGTCGAGCACGCGCATCGAGCGCTCGACCTCGATCGTGAAATCCACGTGGCCGGGGGTGTCGATGATGTTGATACGATGCTCAGGCAAGGACGCATCCATGCCGCGCCAGAAACAGGTGGTCGCAGCGGACGTGATCGTGATGCCACGCTCCTGCTCCTGCTCCATCCAGTCCATGGTGGCCGCGCCATCATGGACTTCACCGATCTTGTGGTTCACACCGGTGTAGAAAAGAATACGCTCTGTCGTGGTGGTCTTGCCGGCGTCAATGTGCGCCGAGATGCCAATGTTTCGATAGCGTTCGATGGGAGTAACGCGAGGCATGGTGAATCCTTAATTGGCCGATAAATACTAAAAGCCGCCCAGCGCAGACTGCCAATCGGACCTGGGCAGCAACGGCGAGGCTTGGAGGGCGCGACCGGGCATTGAAGATGGGGCCGGATTCGGAACCATCAATACCCAGCCGCCCGCCTGGCGACAGACCGGGAAAGCCCGGCCCGCAACCCTGCTTAGAAGCGGAAGTGGGAGAACGCCTTGTTGGCTTCGGCCATGCGGTGCACTTCGTCACGCTTTTTCATGGCGCCGCCACGGCCTTCCGTGGCTTCCATCAGTTCATTGGCCAGTCGCAGGGCCATGGACTTCTCGCCACGCTTGCGCGCAGCTTCCTTGATCCAGCGCATCGACAGCGCCAGACGGCGCACCGGACGCACCTCGACGGGCACCTGGTAGTTGGCGCCGCCAACGCGACGGGACTTGACCTCGACCATGGGCTTTACGTTGTTGATAGCCATGGTGAAGGCTTCGACCGGGTCCTTGCCCGGGTTCTTCTTCTCGATCTGCTCGAGCGCGCCATAAATGATGCGCTCGGCGACCGCCTTCTTGCCGCCTTCCATGATCACGTTCATGAATTTGGACAGCTCGACATTGCCGAATTTGGGATCCGGCAGGATTTCACGTTTAGGGACTTCACGACGACGTGGCATTGTTTCACCTCATTGCTTCAGTTGGCGCTCTTTCGAACACCGCGGGAGTCATACGAACCCCCACTTACTCGACCCATCCGGACAATTCCGGAGTTCGGGTCACTTCGTCCGGAACCGCCAGCCAGGGCAGACACCAGACACCGACAACCGAAAATTCAACGCTTCTCAGAGCGCGCGAACCACAGCGGCTCGCCATGGATCAGAGCGATCAGGCCTTCTTCGGACGCTTCGCGCCGTACTTGGAACGTGACTGCTTGCGATCCTTGACGCCTTGCAGGTCAAGCGAACCGCGCACGATGTGGTAACGCACACCGGGCAAATCCTTGACCCGACCACCACGCACGAGCACCACCGAGTGCTCCTGCAGGTTGTGACCCTCACCGCCGATGTACGAGATAACCTCGAAACCGTTGGTCAGGCGCACCTTGGCGACCTTGCGAAGCGCCGAGTTGGGCTTCTTGGGGGTCGTGGTGTAAACACGGGTGCAAACGCCACGGCGCTGCGGGGAATTTTCCATCGCAGGGCTCTTGGACTTGATCTTTTCGACCTCGCGCCCGTGACGGACTAGCTGGTTAATGGTTGGCACTAAAGCCTCCTGATGAATAAGCGCTTGCGGCGCCTATTGTTGAACGTCCCTAAACGTCGGGAACAATACGACTCACTGACAACTGGCAGTTTTAACGAGAAACTACCAACCCTTCGGAAAATTCCGAAAAGCCTTCGAGTATATCAGCGTGTATTGGGCGCCGCAAGAAACTTGTTGCAGGCCGGGCGGGCGAGCCAGGCCCGCCGATCACCGCCCGCACTGCGCTTGTGCGGCCAGGGGACCGCGCGGGCGCAAGCCTGTTGTGCCGGCCGACCCACCGACCAGTTGCGCCCTGGCCTCTATTTGATCCAGAGCCGGATCGCATCCCAGGCACGACCCAGGATACCAGCCTGACCGACATCCTCCAGCGCCACCAGCGGCAGCTCGGCCACCAGCTGCGTGCCGGCGGATACCTTGAGCGTCGCCACTTTCTGGCCTTTGGCAAACGGCGCCACCAGCGGGTCGGGGCGGACAACCTCGGTCTTGATATCGGCCTTGCTGCCGGCCGCAACGGTGACGATCACCGGTTCTGTACGACCCAGCTTGAGTGTGGGCGCAGTGCCCTTCCAGACGGCGGGCGAAACCACGGCCTGGTTGGCGTCGAACAATTTGACCGCTTCGAACGCCGTGTAACCCCAGTTGATCAGTTTTTGTGACTCGTTGGCGCGCGCATTCTCACTGGCCGTGCCCAGCACGATCGACAGCAGGCGCCGACTACCGGCGGCGGCGGCACTGCCTGCAGGCGCACCGGCCTGGACCAGATTCGGGAAATCACGCTTTGCCGTGACGATCATGCAATAACCGGCCGCCTCGGTATAACCCGTCTTCAGACCGTCAACGGAAGGATCGCGGTACAGCAGCAGATTGCGGTTGTTTTCGTTACTGGCCGGCGTGCCAGCGTAGTGGTACTTCTTGATCGCGTAATAACCGATGTATTCGGGGAAGTCACTGATCAGGCGGCTGGACAGGATGGAGAGATCGCGCGCCGTGGTGGTGTGCCCGGCTTCGGTCAGTCCTTCGGGGTTGCGATAACCCGTCGACTTCATGCCCAGCGCCTTCGCCTGGTCGTTCATCAACTTGACGAACTGCTCGACCGTGCCGCCAACACCCTCGGCCAGCGCCACGGTCGCGTCGTTGCCCGATTGCACGATCAGGCCCTTGATCAGGTCCTCGACCGGAACCTGCATCTTGGGATCGATGAACATGCGCGAGCCTTCCATCTTCCAGGCCCGCACGCTGACCGGCAAGGTCTGGGTCAGTGTGATCTTCTTGCTGCGCAAGGCGTCAAACACCAGGTAAGCGGACATCAGCTTGGTCAGCGACGCTGGTTCCACGCTGGAGTCGGCGTCCTTCTCTGCCAGCACCTGGCCGGACGTCATGTCCATCAACAGATAGGAACGCGCGGCAATTTCGGGTACTTGCGGCGTCTGGGCACCCGCCGAGAGTGACAACACGAGGGCAAAGGCAGTAATCAGGGATTTCATCGAATACATGGAAGATAGTGTGGCCGGCAGGTGCCTGCAGCTGTGCGCCAGACAAGTTGTCCGGACGGTTGCTGCGCAAACGGCAACGGAGAGAAACACGGGCGCCAAAGGCGATCCGGAAAGCGAAACATCACAGTCGATTGTCCGTGAAAAAAACCGCGCGATTCGCCCGGCAACCGTAACAGGCTGATTCTGGCGATCGCGCGACGACGGCCGGTCGGGCGTGGCGCCAGGGCGTCAACGGCCAAGGTGTGCCGGGGTCAGCAGCCGTTCCACGACCTTGCCGTTCTTGAGATGCGATTCGACGATCTCGTCGATGTCGTTTGCATCCACATAGCTGTACCAGACGGCCTCGGGATAGACAACCGCCACGGGCCCTGCCGCGCAACGGTCCAGGCAGCCGGCCTTGTTGACCCTGACCTTGCCCGGCCCGGCCAGGCCGAGCGCCTTGACCTGCTGCTTGCAGTGATCGAAGCCGGCCTGCGCTGCATGCCGGGCACAACACTCCTCGCCGTTCTTGCGCTCGTTCAGGCAAAAGAATATGTGCCGCTCGTAATAGGAAGCCGGTACCGCAGTGGTTTCGGAAGAAGTTGGAGTCATCGTCCGATTCTAGTTTTTGCGTTCGCCCAGCCAGATATGCTGCAGCAGATAGACCAGTGCTGCGTAAGGCCACAACCAGCCCAGCCACTGCGCCAGGCCATGAAAACGAATGAATCGCCCCTGCTCCCAGGTCTGCAGGGTCTGCACCAGATAGGGATCCTGCGGTGAATTGTTGAGCAGGCTCAGGCTGATCCCGATGGCCAGCAGTGCCAGCGCCGCACCAACCCGATGCGGGACGCCGGCCAGCAACCAGGCCATGACCAGTCCCGTGGCAAAACCGACACGAACCGGCAGATGGGCCCAGTCCCAGGCATGTTGCGGCCCCCACGTCAATGTGGCCGAAAGACTCGTCATCGCCAAGCCAACTGCGACAATGCCGGTCGCAAACACAATCCTGTGCAGCACCGGGCGTACGACGCAATACGCCATCAGGCAAGGAATCAGCGCCCCAAGTGCCACGCACAGGATCTCGGATGCAGGCAACAGCGGCTGCAACTCGATGTCGCGGATTGGCAACCAGTACAGGAACGGCGTATCGCTCAGGACCTCTGCCAATGCGGTCTCGACCCCTTCCATCACCTGCCCCAGGCCCAGCGGCAGCGCCACCGGAAACAGCAAGGCCAGTGGCCACAAGGCCAGCATGACCAGCGCGCCGCGCGCATCGGCCACAAACCAGCGTGCGCGGACGCGGCTCCAGCGGTCAATAGCCCCAAGGCGCTCAAGAATCCAGGCCAGCGAAGCACCCAGGAAACCCCCCAGCACATTCAGCCCCAGGTCCACGTTGGACGGGACCCGGGCCGGCAGGTAAATCTGCAAGGTCTCCATGCAGATCGACAAGACGCCGCAAACCACCGTCGTCCGGGACACGGCATGGCGCCCGCGGCCGGTACGGGCCGCAGTGAGCGCCAGGAAAAATCCGGCCGGCATGTAGCCCACGATATTGGCGCCAACGTCAAAACCGGTCCAGTACCGAGGCCAGGGCGCCACCAGAAATGTCCAGGGGTGAACGCCCTGGTCACGCCAGTCGGAGAACGGGTACAGGCTGGCGTAGGCGATCAGGCAAATATACGCAAGTGCCAGAGGCCAGGCCGCCGTCTTCTGCATCAATCGCCTGCGATCAAAAAGGCTTGACCACCACCAGGATCACGGTGGCCAGCAGCAACAGAACCGGAATCTCGTTGAACCAGCGAAACCACACATGCCCGTGGCGCTCGGTCCCGGCCTTGAAACGCCGCAGCCGATTGGCACAGATTTCCTGATAGACGATGGCCAGCACCACGATAAACAGCTTGGCATACAACCAGCCGTTGCCTGGCCCCTGGCCGAAGCCCGGAGCCGGCCACAACATCACCAGCAACCAGACGCCCAGCAAAATCGCAGGCCACGACAGCATCGACGTGAACCTCAGCAGCTTGGTCGCCATGGATAGCAGGCGCTCACGTTCTGCGGTTGACTGCGGGTCCACCATGGCCAGATTGACGAAGATCCGGGGCAGATAGAACAACCCGGCAAACCAACTCGCAACAAACACGATATGGAAGGATTTGACCCAGAGCATGGGATCAGTTTAGGGCATGGCCTGCTGCCGTGAGCCGCCGGGCCACTCCCAAGGCAAATAGTTCCGCAGCGCGCAGCGTGGTCAAGTGCGCCACCCGGTGGCGTGCATGAAAAGCGAAGCACCAAAAAAAAGCTCCAGCCCGGGGGCTGGGGTTCAAGCCTTTTTTGCTGTCACACATCAAGGCCCCGCTCAGGGAGGAAAAGCGGGGAGCGGCGAACCGCCCAGACGGAATCTAGCAAAGAAGGGCCACGGGTTCAATACTTTGGTTACAAGTGTGTCGCATGCACGACAGTAGTAGCCTTGACTGGATCATCTGCAGTTTGTCTCTCCTGTCACATCGATGCCGCCATCGCGACCGGTAATGAGGCACAATTTTTACCATGACACCTTACGCCCCATTTCCCCAAGGTCGACCACGGCGCCTGCGCCGTGACAGTTTTACCCGAGACCTGGTCCGCGAACATCGCGTGACACCCCACGACCTGATCTACCCGGTCTTCGTCGTCGAAGGCACACGGCAGCGACAGCCGGTCGCCTCGATGCCGGGCGTCGAACGACTCAGCCTGGACCTGCTGCTGCCGGTGGCACAGCAATGCGTCAATCTCGGCATCCCGGTCATGGCCCTGTTTCCGGTCATCGATCCTTCTCTGAAGACGCCGGATGGGCAGGAGGCGATGAATCCCGATGGCCTGATTCCACGGGTCGTGCGCGCACTGAAGAAGGAGTTCCCTGATCTGGGTGTGATGACCGACGTCGCGCTGGACCCCTACACCAGCCATGGCCAGGATGGACTGCCCGACCCCGATCCGGCCAACAACGGCTACATCCTCAATGACGAGACCGTCGACATCCTGGTCCGGCAGGCCTTGACCCAGGCCCAGGCCGGGGTCGACATCGTGGCGCCCAGCGACATGATGGACGGGCGCATCGGAGCCATCCGCAGCGCACTAGAGGCGCGGCAACTGATCCACACCCGCATCATGGCGTACAGCGCCAAATACGCCAGCGCGTTCTACGGCCCGTTCCGCGATGCTGTCGGTTCCGCGGCCAACCTGGGCAAGAGCAACAAGAAGGTCTACCAGATGGATCCCGGCAATACCGACGAGGCGCTGCGCGAAGTGGCGATGGACATACAGGAAGGCGCCGACATGGTGATGGTCAAGCCCGGCATGCCTTACCTGGACGTGGTGCGACGGGTCAAGGACACCTTCCGGATTCCGACCTTTGCCTATCAGGTCAGTGGCGAATACGCCATGCTCAAGGCGGCGGCCCACAACGGCTGGCTCGACCATGACGCGGTCATGATGGAAAGCCTGCTGGCCTTCAAACGCGCTGGCGCGGACGGTGTGCTGACTTATTTCGCACTGGACGCCGCGCGGCTGCTGCAACACCCGTAGCGCGGCCGGCGCGATGTTGGGCTGGCACAACAAGATCGTCCGACCTCCCTCAAACATGTGAGTCGGGCGTCTGCGAATCGCCGTAGACTTGCCGACGCAACCGTGCATCGAGCGCGGGAGTGCGTGCGTACCCGGCCGACTTTCAGGCGATTGGGCTTGCTGTCGGTTTCGCGTGGGTCCCTGCATGCTGGCTTGCCGCGAGGCTTCTCGGTCGGAAGGGTATCAAGTCATGTTTCATCCAGCCTTGGTGCAACGGGTCGGCGCGCCTGGGCCACGTCATGTGGTCCGATCTGGCGCATTTCGGCCAGCCCTGCTGAGCCTGGCGCTGGCAAGCGCATTCGCCGCGGCGGGCGCTATCGCCCAAAATCTGCCCACGGGCGCTGCCGCCATCCATGGCCAGGCCAGCGTCGTCCTGCCGGCCGCCAATCGAATGGTCGTCACGACCCAGAACGGTGCCGGAACCGGGCACTCGGCCATCAACTGGCAAAGTTTCTCGATTTCTGCCGGCAGCAGCACGCGGTTCGACCAGCCCAATGCTGCCAGCCTGTCGATCAACCGGGTCGTCACCAACACCCCGTCGGCCATCTTCGGCAACCTGTCGTCCAACGGGCGCCTGGTACTGGTCAACCAGTCGGGCATCACGGTCGGCGCCGGCGCGGTCATCGACACCGCGGGCTTCACCGCATCTGCATTGCGCATGACCGACGCGGACGCTCTGGCCGGCCGCTTGCGCTTTGGCGACGCGTCCGCCAGCATGGGTGGCGCGGCAGGCATCACGGTCGATGGCCGCATCACGGCGCGCGACGGTGACGTGGTACTGGTGGCGCCGCAAATCGGCGTCGGCGCCAGCGCCCTGCTGCAAGCGCCCAACGGCAGCACCATCCTGGCTGCCGGCCAACTGGTGGAGATCACCGGTCGTGGCCTGGAGGGCATCAGCCTGCTGGTGCAGGCGCGCGAAAACGAAGCCCGCAACCTGGGCCGGCTCGAGGGCGACGCGGTCGGTATTTTTGCCGGTACATTGCGCCACAGTGGCGAAATCCAGGCCACGACGGCCAGCCTTGACGGCGGCCGCGTCGTACTCAAGGCGGGCGGCGACGCCTACCTGGAAGGCAATGGCAAAGTCATTGCCGCCGGCGCAAACGGCGGCCAGGTCGATGTGTTCGGCGCCCGGGTCGCGCTGACCGATCAGGCACTGGTCGACGTGTCGGGCGCGCAAGGCGGCGGCCAGATTCGTATCGGTGGGGACTTCCAGGGCAGGAACCCCAACGTTCCGAACGCCGACAAGACCTACCTCGGCAGCGGCACGTCGCTGCGCGCCGACGCGACGGTGTCCGGCGACGGTGGGCGGGTGATCGTGTGGTCCGACAGGCAGACGCTGGCGCTCGGGAGCGTCAGCGCTCACGGCGGCACTGCCAACGGCGATGGCGGCTTTGCCGAGATTTCCGGCAAGCAACGGCTGTTTTTTGACGGGCAGGTGGATCTTGGCGCGGCGCGGGGGCTGGCGGGCACCCTGTTGTTGGACCCATTGCACATCATCGTTGCCAATGGCGGCGGCGCGGTGGCCACCGACGTCGACCAGTTCACCGACCTCGCCGGCACCACACAAACGGTTTCGCCCAATACGCTGGATCTGGTTGGCGGCAACGTGGTCTTGCAGGCCACCGAGAACATCAATTTCAACGATCCGCTGAGCCTGACCACGCTCAATGCCAGCCTTACCGCCCAGGCTGGCGGCATCATCACGGTCGATGCGGCCATCTCGACCAACCTGGGCGATATCACGCTGTACGCCAACGCACCTGGCTCAGGCGGCCCCGGCCCCTCGGGCAGCGCGGTCCGAGTCAATGCGCCGATCATCAGCAACGGCGGCAACATCGTGCTGCGATCCGACGGTCAGGCCGGTTTCGACAGCCTCGTACTCAATGCCACCATCAATGCCGGCGCCGGCACGCTCGCACTGACGGGCGGAGGAGGTCTGATCAACCAGACTGCCGGCAATGTGCTTGCCAGCGGCGCGACCACCATCAACGCGGGCAGCAGCGACGCGCTACTTGGCTCGACCGGCAATGACTTTTCCAGCGTCGCCGTGAGCGCCGCTCACATCACACTGGTTGACGCCAACGCGCTGACGCTGAGTTCGCTCAGCCAACTGGCCAACCGCAATCTCTACCTGCAGGCCGTCGCCGGACTGCTGACCGTGCCGGTGGGCGCCATCGACACCGGAACCGCGCAACTGTCGCTGATCAGCGGGGCCGGCGCATTCACCACACCGGGCGCGCTCAGCGGCTCCGACATCGTGCTGGTCGGCGGTACCAGCCTGACACTGGCGCACAACGTCACGGCCAGCGGCAACATGACGCTGTTCTCCAGCGGCGCGCTGACGCAGTCGGCCGGAACGACGGTCTCGTCGGCCGGCACCATGGGCGTCAATGCCACCGGAACACTGACCATACAGGGCGGTGCGGGCAGTCCGACCGCGATGGTATCCACGGGAAACCAGAC
>JAGPBF010000011.1:33720-38676 GCA_018063505.1 Rhodoferax sp. | reverse complement strand
TTGAAGCCGTCCAGAACTTGGTCATTGAGGCCTTCATACCTTGAAACAGATGAAGTCTTCGACGGCAGCGGGCCGCGCGGAAATCTGGTTCCCAAAATACTAGCCCTAGGCGGTCGGACGCGATTGCTGGCCCAATAAGGCAACGAGCAGGGATGGGAGCATTTCGGTCGCGCCATTGAATGACCAGGTAACAGGAAACTAGACCGGGTAACTTGTAGACTTCGGTCTGGTAAATGTGAGCATTCATGCGGCTTCCACGCCATATTTCGAGTGAGTGAAGCCCACCAGAACTTGATCCCGTAGTGGTCTCACTGCGGGATTTTTATTTTTCCTTCGCAATCTGCGGCGTGCACTTCAGGCGCATATCTTGTCGCAAGCCAGTGCGGCGGCGACGGGTTGGAAGGCCCGCTATGCAGGCCGATGCTTCAGCCAGCCCGCGGTTGAAACCTTGGCGATCGATTTGAACGCAGGTTTTGCGAACAGATAACCTTGCATCAGATGGATGCCTGCGTCGTACAGGCAATCCCGTTCTGCCACCGTTTCTATGCCTTCGGCGATCACTTCGATCTGCAAGTCTGCGCACAGCGATACAAGGCTTTTCACGATCGCCTGCTTGGCACGGCTATCTTCAATTCGCCGCACCAGGTCCATGTCGATCTTGATGATGTCGGGCTGGAAGTCCGCCAGCAGCTTCAAGCCTGCATAACCGGCCCCGAAATCGTCAATGGCCGTCTTGAATCCGCATTGCTTGTACTCGCGCAGGATCTGGGCAAACCACGGGCCATCTTCGACGCGCTCACCTTCTGTCACCTCAAAAATGATGCGCTCGAGCGGAAATCCGAATTTCTGCGCCGCTTGCAGTGTGGTCCGGATGCAGAGTTCCGGCTTATAGATGGCGTTGGGCAAGAAGTTGATCGACAAGCTCTCATGGATGCCCAGTGCTGCGGCTGCCTTGATCGCTTTGACCCGGCAGGCCTGATCAAATCGATAGCGGTTGTCTTCATTGACCTTTGCCAACACGGATGCTGCACTCTCGCCCGCGGGACCTCTGACCAGGGCCTCATGGGCGATGACACAGGAGGTTTGGAGGTTGACGATAGGCTGGAAGGCGTAGTCGAATTGAAAGCCGACTTTTTCGCCCTTGCCGCAATCGTCGCAATCGCGCTGGCTTCCTTCCAGCGGTTGAAATTCGCTCGGAAAAGAGCGGTTGGTCACTGGAGGCTCAATGAAGTTCATCGGATGATTCTGCCATTTCCCCGCATGGGGCTGGTTCGAAGCCGGTCATTCGAGCGTCGTGTGTGGATGCTTCGCACCTGACAAGGGCGGCTTCGAGTTTTAGCGGGTAGGCTTGCGACTGCCGGGTCTTCGGCGTCGGACATCGATGCTGCCACGTGCGTCGTGCAGCCGCGGGTAGCTCCTGGCCTGCACGCCCGATGCGCCGCGCGGGGGCGGCCGCGTATCATCAGACGGTCCCATGAAGGCCACGGTCTGCATTCGCAGAAGCAGACAAGCCGCGCACTTGCATCCACAATCGCTCCGACACCATGCGCCGACGATCCCCCACTTCCTGGCTGCTCCAGCTGTTTCCGTTTTTGCGCTGGTGGCATATGGTGGACCGGATCACCCTGCGTGCCGATGCGATTGCCGGACTGACCGGTGGCCTGGTGCTGGTCCCGCAGGCGGTCGCTTTTGCCACCATTGCCGGCATGCCACCTGAATACGGTCTGTATGCGGCGATGTTGCCTGCCATCGTGGCCGCCATGTGGGGCTCGTCCTGGCATCTGGTCTCGGGGCCCACGACGGCGATCTCCATCGTTGTATTCGCCACTATCAGTCCGCTGGCCAGCCCGGGCAGCAGCGAATACATCGCACTGGTGCTCACGCTGACCTTTCTGGTGGGAGTATTCAAGCTGACGATGGGCTTGTTGCGCCTCGGAACGCTGGTCAACTTCGTCTCGCATGCAGTGGTACTGGGTTTCACTGCCGGTGCCGCGGTGCTGATCGCCGCCAGCCAGGTCAAGAACTTCTTTGGCATCGACATCGCGCGCGGATCGTCGGTGTATCGCATCCTGCTCGGATTTGGCGAGCAGCTCACGCAAATCAATCCGTGGGTCACCACGGTGGCCTGCGTCACGGTGCTCGTCGGCGTGTTGACGCGGCGCCGCTGGCCCAAGGCGCCATACCTGATTGCAGCCATGGTGGCGGGCAGTATTGTGGCGGCGCTGCTCGACCTGTTTCTGGGCAACAACCGCACCTTGATCGGCAATGTCGGCGCGCTGAATGTGGGATTTCCGCCGCTGTCTTATCCGCCGCTGTCGCCCGGTGCACTGGAGCAGCTGGCGCCGGTGGCCATTGCCGTGACGCTGTTGTCGTTGACCGAGGCGATATCGGTGGCGCGTGCGATTGCAGTCAAGTCGGGCCAGGTCATCGACAGCAACCAGGAGTTCATTGGCCAGGGTCTGTCCAATCTCGCGGGTGCATTTTTCTCCGGTTATGCGTCCAGCGGCTCTTTCAACCGCAGTGGCCTGAACTTCGACTCCGGTGCGCGCACGCCGCTGGCAGCGGTGTTCTCGGCCGTATTCCTGTTGCTGATCGTCGTCTTCCTGGCGCCGCTGGCGCGTTACCTGCCGGTGCCAGCGATGGCCGGCATTCTGTTCATCGTGGCCTGGGGCCTGATCGATTTTCGCCATATTTCCGAGGTCGTACGGGTCAGCCGGCAGGAAAGTGTGGTGATGGGCGTCACCTTCCTGGCGACGCTGACGCTGCAGCTGCAGTACGCCATCTTCATCGGCGTTTTGATGTCACTGTTGCTGTTTCTCAATCGCACGGCCAAGCCCGGGATCGAGGACGTGAAGCCGGTCCTGCTCAACGGACCCACCGGATTTGCCAATGACACCGGCCTGCCCGATTGCCCGCAGCTCAAGATCGTGCGGATCAACGGGCCGATTTTTTTTGGCGCAGTCAACTATGTCGCGGCAGAATTGCGCAGGGTCGACGAGCGCAACCCGATGCAGCGCAGCCTGCTGTTGATCGGGTCCGGCATCGGTTTCGTGGATATCGAGGGCGCCCATTTGCTGGCGCTGGAGGCGCGCAGGCGGCGCGCGCTCGGTGGCGCGTTGTATATCGCCAACATGAAAGATGAGCCAATGGAGATGATGCGCCGCTGTGGCGCGGATAAGGACATTGGCGCCGAGAACCAGTTCCGGATCGGCGAGGATGTGATCGGCCAGCTGTTCCCGCGCCTGGACAAGACCATCTGCAGTACCTGCAAGGTGCGCATATTCGGGCCGTGCAAGATCGACACTTCAATCGATTCGAGCGAAGAAGGCGTGGTGGTGGCGCCGGCAACGCAGCCGCAACAGCCGCGGCCGACCGATGGCGTGCCCGGCGCCGCAGCCGATTAGAATCGAGACGTGTTACCGGTCGGGCGTCCTGGGTGTTTCCAGGCTTGCGCGCCGCGCCGTTTCGCTTGCAGCCCCTGGATGTAAACCATGACCCGCTGTCCTGCCAGTTATTTTTTTCTCCGCCGCTTCTTCACCCGACTGTTGTCTGGCGCTGCCGCATGCCTGGTGCTGGCCGCCAGTGTGCATGCGCAAGGCGCGTCGCGGCAATTCCCGCCCAATATCAAGCGCGGTGTGATGATGGTGACCGCGCCGCCCGAGGTGCAGATCAATGGTGCGTCGATGCGTCTGTCGCCGGGCGTGCGCATCCGTGGGCCGAACAATCTGCTGCTGATGTCCGGGGCGCTGATCGGCCAGCAATACGCCATCAACTACGTGCTCGAGCAGCAGGGCCTGGTGCGCGATGTGTGGATCCTGACACAGGCCGAGGTCGACCAGCTGCCCAAGGGCTGGGACACGACGACCAACATCGTGTTCGACTCCGATGCCGACAAGCCCAAGGTCGATGACGGCAAGACGCCGTTCAACCAGCTGCCGAAGTTTCCCAAGCAATAGCAGCTACCCTGGGCCGGGTATCCGGTCGCCACGGCAGGGCCGCTTCGCTGCCTGGCGGTGTTGGCCTGGTCCGCCGGCCGCTTGCGTTGCGGCAGCGTTTTACCGCATTTTTCCCGTACTGGATTTCCCATGAGCAAGAAAGTCTTCATCAAAACCTTCGGCTGCCAGATGAACGAGTACGACTCGGACAAGATGGTTGATGTCATGCATGCGGCAGAGGGTTACGAGGCGACGACCAATGTCGACGAGGCCGACCTGATCCTGTTCAACACCTGTTCGGTGCGCGAAAAGGCGCAGGAGAAAGTGTTCTCCGATCTGGGGCGGGTGCGTCACCTGAAGAAGAAGGGCGTGCAGATCGGTGTGGGCGGCTGCGTCGCCAGCCAGGAGGGGGCGGCCATCATTGCGCGCGCGCCCTACGTGGACGTGGTGTTCGGGCCGCAGACATTGCACCGGCTGCCTGAGTTGTTGCGCCAGCGGGTGCAGCAGGATCGGGCCCAGGTCGACATCAGCTTCCCCGAGATCGAGAAGTTCGACCACCTGCCGCCGGCGCGGGTCGAGGGCGCGACCGCGTTCGTCAGCATCATGGAGGGGTGCTCCAAATATTGCAGTTATTGCGTCGTGCCGTACACCCGCGGCGAAGAGGTCTCACGTCCGTTCGACGACGTGCTGGTCGAGGTCGCCGGCCTGGCCGACCAGGGCGTGCGCGAGGTCACGCTGCTGGGGCAGAATGTCAATGCCTATCGGGCCCCGATGGCTGGCAGCGGCGAGACGGCCGATCTGGCGACGCTGATCGAATACGTGGCCGAGATTCCGGGCATCGAGCGCATTCGTTACACCACCAGCCATCCGAACGAGTTCACGGCGGCGTTGATAGACGTGTATGCCCGCGTGCCCAAGCTGGTCAACCACCTGCACCTGCCGGTGCAGCATGGTTCGGACCGCATCCTGATGGCGATGAAACGCGGCTACACCGCGATGGAATACAAGTCGACGGTGCGCA
>JAGPBF010000011.1:15066-33620 GCA_018063505.1 Rhodoferax sp. | reverse complement strand
GACGTGTATGCCCGCGTGCCCAAGCTGGTCAACCACCTGCACCTGCCGGTGCAGCATGGTTCGGACCGCATCCTGATGGCGATGAAACGCGGCTACACCGCGATGGAATACAAGTCGACGGTGCGCAAGCTGCGCGCGATCCGGCCCGACCTGGCGCTGTCCAGTGACTTCATCGTGGGCTTCCCGGGCGAGACCGACGCCGATTTCGACAAGCTGATGAAGCTGGTCGAGGACGTGGGTTATGACAGCTCGTTCAGCTTCATCTTCAGCCCGCGGCCGGGCACCCCGGCTGCTGCTTTGCAGGACGAGACACCCCATGCGGTCAAGCTGGCGCGTTTGCAGCGCCTGCAGGCGGCGCTGGACGAAAACGTCAAGCGCATCAGCGCCAGCCGGTTCGGCACGGTGCAGCGGGTGCTGGTCGAAGGGACAGCGCGCAAGAGTGACAGCCAGCTGTTCGGACGCACCGAGTGCAACCGTGCGGTGGTGTTCGAGGGGCCGACACGGCTGATCGGGCAGATGGTGGATGTGCGGATTACCGAGGCGCCGCAGCGGTCGTTGAAGGGGGAAGTGGTGACCGCGCAGGCGGTGACGTGCGCGGCACGCTAACATTGCCCATTCCTGTAAACAAGATGCCGTGTGTTGACGCGGTCGACTGAGAGGTCCCGCCATGGAACATCTGATTCAATTGCACATTGAAAAGCTGCCCGAGGGTCTGTATCTGGCCACCAGCGACGAAGTGCAAGGGCTTGTGGCGCAAGGTCGCACGATCCAGGAAACCATCGAGATCGCACGGGATGTGGCGAAGAAGCTGATCGAAGCACAGTCCGGCTCCGACACCGTGACTTTGTCACCCATTGGCGAGGCATTTGACTACCAGTTGGTTGTCGCGACCTGATGGGCGCGCTGTCCGGCTACAAGTATCGTGACATCACAAGGCGCTTGAAAGCGCTCGGGCTGGAGTTTCATCGGCAAGCTTCCGGCTCACATGAGATCTGGTTCAATCCTGCGCTGAACCGCTACACGACCATACCGAACCATCCCGGCGATATGCCTGAAGGGACGTTGCGCGCCATTCTCAAGCAGGCTGGTATCGAGGTAGACGCCTTTGTGCAGAAATAGCTGTCGGGCGCTGGCTTGGTGCCACACAAGAGTGACATCCGGATAAGTGTTGGGGTCAGGGCAAAATTGCTGCGCAATTCTTGAGCTGACCCACGAGGTCAGACAGCCGGACATCCGTTGAAGTGTCGGGGACAGAGCGAAATTCACTTCGTGTAATTTCGGTCTTTCCCCAAGGTCTCAGAAGGGCATTTTCCCCATCCCCTTCATCCCACCTAGCCGCTTCATCATCTTCATCATGCCGCCGCCCTTCATCTTCTTCATCATGTCCTGCATCTGCTCGAATTCCTTGAGCATGCGGTTGACTTCCTGCACGTGAACGCCGGCGCCCTGGGCGATGCGGCGTTTGCGGGTGGCCTTGATCAGGTCGGGCTTGCGGCGCTCCAGCGGGGTCATGCTGTGGATGATGCCTTCCTTGCGCCGGATGTCCTTTTCGGCCCGGTTCATGTCGACCTGGCCGGCCTTGGCGGCCATGGCGGCGGGCAACTTGTCCATCAGGCTGGACAGACCCCCCATCTGTTTCATCTGCTGGATCTGACCCAGAAAATCGTTCAGGTCGAAACCGGCGCCGCTCTTGACCTTGGCCGCCAGCTTCTGGGCCGCCGCCATGTCGACGCCGGAGCTGACCTGCTCGACCAGCGCAACGATGTCGCCCATGCCCAGGATGCGGCCGGCATGGCGCTGGGCATCGAACACTTCGAGGCCGTCGATTTTCTCGCTGGTACCGGCAAACTTGATCGGTGCACCGGTTACCTGGCGTGCCGACAAGGCCGCGCCACCGCGTGAGTCGCCGTCGGTCTTGGTCAGGATGATGCCGGTCAGCGGCAGCGCCTCCTTGAAGGCCTTGGCGGTATTGATCGCGTCCTGGCCCTGCATCGCATCGACGACGAACAGGGTCTCGACCGGGTTGAGCACCTGGTGCAGTTCCTTGATCTCGCGCATCAGCACTTCGTCGATCGCCAGCCGGCCGGCGGTATCGACCAGCAACACGTCGAAATAGTGCTTGCGCGCGTAATCGAGCGCGGCCCGGGCGATGTCGACCGGTTTCTGGTCGGCGCTGCTGGGGAACCACTGCGCGCCGGCCTGGGCCGTCACGGTTTTGAGCTGCTCGATGGCGGCAGGGCGGTAGACGTCGCCCGAGACCGTCAGTACCTTCTTCTTGCGCTTCTCGATCAGGTGGCGCGCCAGTTTGGCGGTGCTGGTGGTCTTGCCCGAACCTTGCAGGCCGGCCATCAGTATCACCGCCGGCGGCTGCGCCGCCAGGTTCAGGTCGCTGATGCCTTCGCCCATCGTCGCGGAGAGTTCCCTGTTGACAATGCCAACCAGCGCCTGGCCGGGCGACAGGGAACCCATGACTTCCTGGCCGAGTGCCTTTTCCTTGACGCGGGCGATGAAATCGCGCACCACCGGCAGCGCCACGTCGGCTTCGAGCAAGGCCATGCGAACCTCGCGCAGCATGTCCGTGACGTTGGATTCGGTGATGCGTGCCTGGCCCCGCATTTCCTTGACGAGGCGCGACAGTTTTTCAGAAAGCGATGAGGCCATGGATGCTTGGGGGTTGTGCGTGCGCGCGGAAGAGGCATTTCGCCAGCGGGCTGCACATGGAGGGGCAGGCGAAAGGATAAACTGTACCCATGATTCTAGCCAGTGGCTCCATGTCGACCCATGTCCTCGCGTGGAGCGCTGCCATTGCCTATCTTGTGCCGGCCGCGTGGCATGGCATCGGCGATCGTACCGGCCGGCTGGTTCTGCTGCTGGGCTGGGTGTTGCATGCGCTGGTTCTGGCGCTCAGTCTTGCGGGCGCCACGCCGCATTTCGGCTTCGCGCCGGCCTTGTCGGTCACGGCCTGGCTGGTCGGTGCGGTGTATGCCATCGAGTCCCGGTTCTATCCACAGCTTCGGCTGCGTCGCATATTGTGTGCGCTGGCCGCCGGCACGGTCTTGTTGCCGCTGGTGTTTCCCGGTGCGGCCCTGCACCCCACCGCGTCGGTCTGGTTGCCGCTGCATTGGGCGCTGGGTATTGCTTCCTATGGCCTGTTTGGCGCTGCTGTGGTCCATGCCTGGATGATGGGTCGCGCGGAAGATCGAATCCGGCAGGGAGCCGATCCTGAAAGTGGCATGCCGCTGATGACGCTGGAGCGATTGACGTTTCGATTCGTCACTGCCGGTTTCGTGCTGCTGACCGCCACCTTGCTGGTGGTTCTGGTGTACGGCGAGATCCTGTACGGTCCGGGCATGGTCTGGCGCATGAACCACAAGAGTGTGTTCTCGGTGTTGTCCTGGCTGACGTTTGCCGCCTTGTTGCTGGGCCGGCTCCGATACGGATGGCGTGGGCGGCGCGCAGTGCGGGTTCTTTATGCGGGTTCCGGCCTGCTGTTTCTGGCTTATGTCGGCTCACGGTTCGTGATGGAAGTTGTATTGGGTCGTATGCCATGAAGTTCCTGCTGGTGCTGTTCGTGGTCATGGTCGGAATCTGGGTCTGGCGCTCCAATCGGGCGGCGGACAAGGCTGAAGCATTGCGCGACGAGCCGAAGTCCGCGCGCAAACCGGTGGGTGCGATCGACATGGGCCGGTGCGACCTCTGCGGCATGCATTGCCCCAGTGAAGATCTGATCGCTGGCGAGCGTGGCGTTTATTGTTCAACCCAGCATCGCAGTCAGGCCGAGGCTTGACAGACTCCATGGCTGGTGCGCAGTCCCGTCCCTGGCTCGACTTGCGGTCGAACCAGCGCGAAGGCCTGTTCAGCGACGACGGTCCCGACGAATTCGTTCGCCTGTGGAGCGGCTTCATGACCGCCCGCGTGACGCTGGGCGTGGTACTGCTGGCCTTGCAGACCAGCCTGTTCGCGCTGGGTTACACGACTGATCCATTGCTGGTCATCGCTTGCGGCATCTACCTGGTGGCGACGCTGGCCACACGCCTGCTGGGTCGGCCACAACGGCTGGGGACGACACTGGGTGCGCGCTGGGCCTTGACGGTGGGCGTCGACGTCGCGACCTTTGCGCTGTTGCAGTATGTGCAGGGCAATGCTGGCATCAACTACTCTCCCTTGCTGGCTTTGCCGGTGCTGATGGCGGCGGTGTTGGGATCGATGCCGCTGGCCATGGCCACGGCGGCCGGCGCAACATTGTTGCTGCTGCTTCGCGCGGGCCTGGACGGATTGGGTGGCGTTGCGGACGCATCATCGCTGGTGGCGCAGTCCGCACTGACGGGCGCCGGATATTTCGTCATCGCCTTTCTGGCCAGCCAGTTGTCGGCGCGCCTGGCCAGCGAGGAGCAGCGTTCGCGGCGCAGCCAGATGGTGGTACGGGTACAGCGCGAGGTCAATGCGCTGGTGATCGAGTCGCTGACCGATGGCATTCTGGTGGTCGACGAGCAAGACCTGGTACTGGCGGCCAATCCGGCCGCCTGCCGCTTGCTCGGGCGCGATGTCGCGGCGACGCAGCAGTCATTTTCGCTGGCGCTGGAGCCTGGCTGGCAGGAACTGGCGCAACTGAACCGGCGCAGCCTGGCGCTGAACACCGGGCAAAACGCCAGCGTCGTGTTGACGCTGGCCGGCATTGGCCCGCAGTTCACCCAGGTGCGAACCCGCATCGCCGCCACGGACGACATCACGTCCGAGCGTCTTTGCGTGATGTTCGTGCAGGACCAGCGCGAGGTGGAAGCACGCATGCGCACCGAAAAGCTGGTCAGCATGGGCCGCATGTCGAGTGCGGTGGCGCACGAGATCCGCAATCCGCTGGCCGCCATCGTGCAGGCCAACGCCCTGCTGGACGAAGGCGTGGACGATGCACGGCTCAAGCCGCTGATCCGCATGGTGCAGCAAAACGCGAACCGGCTCGAACGCATCGTCGACGAGGTGCTCAACATCGCCCGGGTCTCGCAGCGCGGGCCCGATGCCGGCCCGGCAAGCCTCCAACTCAACAACGTGGTGGCGCAGATCTGCACCGACTGGGACGCCCATGGCCGGCGTGAAGCACCGCTGGCACTGCGCCTGAGCGCGGTCGATGCCGAAGTCGCTTTCGAGGCCGAGCATTTGCGCCGGGTGTTGATCAACCTGTTGGACAACGCGAACCGGTATGCGGGTTCCGGCGCCGAGTCGATACAGGTGTCGACCAGCCTGACCCCGGGACGCCAGGTGTCGCTGCAGGTCTGGAGCGACGGCAAGCCGATGGAGCCATCGGTGAGGCGCCATCTTTTTGAACCCTTTTTCTCGTCCGAGAGCCGATCCACCGGACTGGGCCTGTATATCTGCCGGGAGTTGTGTGACGGTCATGGCGCCTTGATCGGGTTTGAGCGCGCCGAGCGCCGCATCGGCGGCGCCATGGTGGCCGGCAATGAGTTCCGCATTCGTTTTGCATCGGCTTCGCGCAGGCAGGCATCTGCCAAAATGCCGCTGTGACGATCGATCCCGCCACTGCCCAGAAGGATGTCAACATTCTCGTCGTGGACGACGAGCCGGACTTGCGCACCTTGTACGAACTGGCTCTGGTGCGCGAGGGTTACAACGTCCTTGGCGTCGGCGACCTGGCACAGGCCTGGCAGCAACTGGTGGCGCGGCGTTTCGATGTCGTCATCACTGACATGCGGCTGCCCGATGGCATGGGCATCAGCCTGCTTCAGCGTTTGCGTGATAACCAGCGGCGTGAGCGTTGTGTCGTGATCACGGCCTACGGATCGGCCGACAATGCGGTCGAATCGCTCAAGGCTGGCGCCTTCGACTACCTGACCAAGCCCGTCGATATCCAGCAGTTTCGCGCGGTCATCGCATCGGCAGTGCTCGGTGCACGCAAAGAGGCGGTGGCCGGGCGGCGGCACAGCGCCGGCCAGGCGTCGCGCGAAGGATTCAACCGTCGCAAGACCGACACCGAACCCGGTGGCGGCGAAATCGCGTTGCAGCGCCTGGTCGGCGAGTCCGCGACGATGCGCCAGGTCAAGGAGCGGGTGGCCAAGGTCGCGCGGTCGATGGCGCCGGTGCTGGTGACCGGCGAGTCCGGCACCGGCAAGGAACTGGTGGCGCGTGCGCTGCATGCCAATAGCCACCGCTCGGCCGGACCGATGGTGGCGGTCAACTGCAGCGCCATTCCCGAGCAATTGCTGGAGTCCGAGTTCTTCGGTTCGCGCAAGGGCGCATTCACCGGGGCCACGCAAGACCGGGACGGCTTCTTTCAGGCCGCGCGGGGCGGCACCCTGTTTCTGGACGAGATCGGCGATCTGCCGCTGGCAATGCAGTCCAAGCTGCTGCGGGCAATCCAGGAACGCAGCGTGCGCAGCGTCGGGTCTACCCGGGAGGAGCCAGTGGACGTGCGCATCATCAGCGCCACGCACCGTGATCTGGCGGCAGAAGTGCAGGCGGGGCGGTTCCGCCAGGATCTGTATTACCGGCTCAATGTCATCGATATCGTGATTCCGCCATTGCGTGACCGGCTCGACGACCTGCCGGCCTTGTGCGAGAGCCTGCTGGCGCGTATTGCGCGGGAGTCTGGTGTGCCGGTGCCGGCGTTGTCGGCCGGCGTGCTCGAGCGGATCTGTCTGGCGCCGCTCAAGGGCAATGTGCGGGAACTCGAAAACCTGTTGCACCGCGCTGTTGCGCTGAGCGAGGGTGGCGATCTGCAGGTTGACTTGCTGGGGGAGCAGACCATGCCTGCGCCGCTCCCGGCCATGCCTGAGGCCGAGCCCAAGGTGGCGGTGCCGGTGCGCCAGGCATCCGGCGCAGCCGACGATGCTGCAGTGCCGCTGCTTATTCCCAGTGATCTGCAAAGCCACCTGGATCGGCAGGAGCGCAACATCCTGGTGCAGACGCTGCACGAAACCGGTTTCAACCGGACCGCTGCGGCGGCAAGGCTGGGTCTGAGCCTGCGCCAGATCCGCTACCGTATTGCCCGGCTGAAGATCGACGCGCCCGCGGACCGGGAGCCGGCCGATGATGGCGATTGACAGCGCCCGACCCAGGCCCGGCGCCGGATCGGACTGGGAGCTGGGTTGGTACGCCGGCGCATTGCGACTGGATTCGCCCAATTTTGGGCCGCGACCGGCCGATGCCGTGGTGGATCTGGTGCTGCTGCATTCGATCAGCCTGCCGCCGGGCGAGTTCGGCGGCCCTGCAGTGCAGCAACTGTTCACCAATACGCTGGACTGGGAGGTGCACCCTTATTACCGGCAGATCCGGGGCCTGACCGTTTCGGCGCATTTCTTTGTGCGCAGGGATGCCAGCGTGCTGCAATTTGTCAGCTGCGATGCACGTGCCTGGCATGCCGGGGCGTCCTGTCACCGTGGGCGCGACAACTGCAACGACTTCTCCATTGGCATCGAACTCGAGGGCCTGGAAGGGGGCTTGTTCGAGCCTGGCCAGTACACCGTGACGGCGGCATTGTGCGCTGCGATCGGCCGGCAATATCCGATCCAGCATGTGGCTGGCCATGAACATGTGGCGCCGGGCCGCAAGTTCGATCCTGGCGCCGGCTTCGATTGGCCCTTGTTGCGCCGGTCGCTGGGCTGGGATGCGGCATTTTTCCCGCCCGAAGTGTAAAAAAAGAATTTGTACCAAGGCGGGCCAGATGCGGCTTGTCGGCGTGGATCGTGGCCGCTGCGTGCGATGTGGGTGCGACGACCGGGATGCAGGATTGGTGCGGGTATCGGGGCCAAATGCCGGTGCGAGTCGCATGAGGCCAAGGTTTCGCTGCGCGTCTCCCATGGCACAAGGCACGGCATGCGATCGGATCGACGCTGCCTTCGCGGCAGGGGCGGCACGCGCTGGGGACGGCCCGCGGTCATGCGACCGTAGTCTGCGCGATACACTACCGGTAGTGGCTTGTAAACGACCAAGACCCCATATATAGTGTGCGCTGGTCGAGAGACGTGCTTGCCTTGGCATCACAAATTCAAGCCGCCATCCCTCCTAATCCTCCCCACCAGCCGTTCCCAGAGACGAGGAAAGAACAATGCAGACAGCCTTCAATACGCCCACCACCCAGATATCCGGTACCGCCGCAACTCCCAGAGCTTCCTCGTCGAGTCCCATCCACGCAGCAGACGTACTTGCCCACTTCCAGATCATTCGTCGCAATGGCGCCGTTGTGCCATTCGAACCCAACAAGATTGCCGTGGCCATGATGAAGGCCTTTCTGGCCGTTCACGGTACCCATGGCGCGGCATCGGCCAGCGTGCGCGAGGTGGTGGACGAACTGACCCAGACCGTAGTGCGCGCACTGATGCGCTCGCGTCCGGGCGGCGGCACCTTCCATATCGAGGACGTGCAAGACCACGTCGAGCTCGGACTGATGCGCGGCGGCCACCATGAAATCGCGCGTGCCTACGTGTTGTACCGGGAGAAGCGTACGCAGGAACGCGCGCGCAAGGTCGAGCAGGACGCTCCCGCGGCGCCGCAACTGTTTGCGATCGACAAGGGCCAGCGCGTGCCGCTGGACATGGATCGCTTGCAGGGCCTGATCCGCGCGGCCTGCGAAGGCCTGGGCCCGGACATCCGCTTCGAGCCGATCATGGCCGAGACGCTGCGCAACCTGTACGACGGCGTTCCGATGGAAGAGGTCTACAAGGCCTCGGTACTGGCAGCGCGCACTCTGATCGAGAAGGATCCCGACTACACCTACGCCACTGCGCGTCTGCTGTTTCACACGATTGCCAACGAGGTGCTGGGCCGCGATGTCGCACCCGCCGACATGGGACCGGCCTATGCCGAGTATTTCCCGCAGTTTGTGCGCAAGGGTGTCGATGCCGACTTGCTCGACGAACGACTGCTGCAGTTCGACCTGCAGCGCCTGGGCGCCGCGCTCAAGCCCGAGCGCGACCTGCAGTTCGACTACCTCGGCCTGCAGACCCTGTATGACCGTTATTTCCTGCACATCAGCAAGACGCGCATCGAATTGCCACAGGCGTTCTTCATGCGTGTGGCCATGGGCCTGTCGCTCAATGAAATCGACCGTGAAACCCGTGCCATCGAGTTCTACGAGATCCTGTCGTCGTTCGATTTCATGTCCAGCACGCCGACGCTGTTCAACAGCGGCACCTTGCGCTCACAGCTGTCGTCCTGTTACCTGACCACGGTGCCCGATGACCTGGACGGCATCTACGAGTCGATCAAGGAAAACGCGTTGCTGTCCAAGTTTGCCGGCGGGCTGGGTAACGACTGGACCCGCGTGCGCGCTCTGGGTTCGCGCATCAAGGGCACCAACGGCGAATCGCAGGGTGTAGTTCCCTTCCTCAAGGTGGTCAACGATACGGCGGTTGCGGTCAACCAGGGCGGCAAGCGCAAGGGCGCCGTGTGCACCTACCTGGAGACCTGGCATCTGGACATCGAGGAGTTCCTGGAGCTGCGCAAGAACACCGGCGATGACCGCCGCCGTACGCACGACATGAATACCGCGAACTGGATCCCCGATCTGTTCATGCGCCGTGTCATGGAAAAAGGCAACTGGACCTTGTTCTCGCCGTCCAACGTGCCCGATCTGCACGACAAGTTCGGCGCCGACTTCGAGCGCGCCTATGTGGCGTACGAAGAGAAGGCTGCGCGGGGCGAGATCAAGCCGTCGCGCACGCTGCCGGCATCCGACCTGTGGCGCAAGATGCTGACCATGCTGTTCGAGACCGGCCATCCGTGGATCACGTTCAAGGATGCCTGCAACGTGCGCTCGCCACAGCAGCATGCCGGTGTGGTGCATTCGTCCAACCTGTGCACCGAAATCACGCTGAACACCAGCGATACCGAAACCGCGGTCTGCAACCTGGGTTCGGTGAACCTGCTGCAACACCTCAAGGACGGCGCCGTCGACCATGACAAGCTGCGCCGCACCATCGGCATCGCGATGCGCATGCTCGACAACGTCATCGACATCAACTACTACGCCGTGAAGAAGGCGCGCGATTCCAACATGCGCCACCGTCCGGTGGGCCTGGGGGTGATGGGTTTCCAGGACAGCCTGTACAAGCTGCGCGTTCCCTACGCCAGCGAGGCTGCAGTGCAATTCGCCGACAGCTCGATGGAAGCCGTCTGCTACTACGCTTACTGGGCGTCGACCGAACTGGCACGCGAGCGGGGCCGCTACTCTAGCTTCAAGGGTTCGTTGTGGGACCGCGGAATTCTTCCGCTGGACACCCTGGACATGCTGGCCAAGGAGCGTGGCGGCTACGTCGAGGTCGATCGTTCGTCAACGCTGGACTGGGAAGCCCTGCGCAGCAAGATTGCCCAGGATGGCATGCGCAATTCCAACTGCGTGGCGATTGCCCCGACCGCGACCATCTCCAACATCATCGGCGTGGATGCGTCGATCGAGCCCTGCTTCGGCAACCTGTCGGTCAAGTCGAACCTGTCGGGTGAGTTCACCGTCATCAACGGCAGCCTGGTGCACGACCTCAAACGCCTGGGTCTGTGGGATGACGTGATGGTGATGGACCTCAAACACTTCGATGGGTCGCTTCAGCCGATCGACCGTGTTCCGCAGGAGATCAAGTCCTTGTACGCCACCGCGTTCGAGGTCGAGACGCAGTGGCTGGTCGAGGCGGCGGCCAGGCGCCAGAAGTGGATCGACCAGGCGCAGTCGCTCAACATCTACATGGCGGGTGCGTCGGGCAAGAAGCTCGACGACACCTACAAGCTGGCCTGGGTGCGCGGCCTCAAGACCACGTATTACCTGCGCACGCAGTCGTCGTCGCACGCCGAGAAATCCACTGTCGCGGCAGGGCGCATGAATGCCGTGTCCTCCGGTGGTGGTGATGCGCCGATGAGTGCACTCGACATGGCCGCCGCCGCTGCACGCGCGCAGTTGGCTGCGAGTCCTGCAACCGACGTGAAGTTCTGTGGCGTCGACGACCCGACCTGCGAGGCGTGCCAGTAATTCGTGATTGCCATCTGCCCGCATTCGATGCGGGCGATGCAATTGAACAACACATATTTGCAGCGAAGACCATGAATACTTTTCAATTCGTGACGCTGCTCTGATAATTCGCAGATTGGAAACCTCTATGTTGACCTGGGACGAAGAAGTCAAGCCCACACCGCCATCGTCTTTTTCTCGCGACCCGCATGCGGGCCGCTCGACGGAGTCTCTGCCTCAATCGCCTGCCAAGCGTGTTCTTGACGACGGCGCAGCGGTACCGACAGCAGCTGTCGACGCCCCCCCGGCGCCGCGGCGCGTCAATGCGGCCGACAAGCGCATCATCAATGGCAAGACCGACGTCAACCAGCTGGTGCCGTTCAAATACAAGTGGGCCTGGGAAAAATACCTGGCCAGTTGCGCCAACCACTGGATGCCGCAAGAGGTGAACATGACGCGCGATATTGCGTTGTGGAAGGACCCGGCTGGCCTGACCGAAGACGAGCGTCGCATCGTCAAACGCAATCTGGGTTTCTTCGTCACAGCCGATTCACTGGCCGCGAACAATATCGTGCTGGGCAGCTACCGCCACATCACCGCGCCTGAATGCCGCCAGTTCCTGTTGCGCCAGGCCTTCGAGGAGGCGATCCACACGCACGCCTACCAGTACATCGTCGAGTCGCTCGGCCTCGATGAGAGCGAGATTTTCAATGCGTACAACGAAGTCACCTCGATCCGCAACAAGGACCAGTTCCTGATTCCGTTCATCGAGACGCTGACCAATCCGCATTTCACCACCGGCACGCTGGAGAACGACCAGAAGCTGCTCAAGTCGCTGATCGTGTTCGCCTGCCTGATGGAAGGCCTGTTCTTCTATGTCGGGTTCACGCAGATCCTGGCGCTCGGTCGGCAGAACAAGATGACCGGGGCTGCCGAGCAATACCAGTACATCCTGCGTGACGAGTCCATGCACTGCAATTTCGGCATCGACCTGATCAACCAGATCAAGCTCGAGAATCCGATGTTGTGGACGGCCACGTTCAAGGCCGAGATTCGTGATTTGTTCGAGCAGGCCGTGGCACTCGAGTACCAGTATGCCGAAGACACGATGCCGCGTGGCGTGCTGGGCATGAACGCGTCGATGTTCAAGGGTTACCTGCGCTACATCGCCAATCGCCGTGCGACCCAGATCGGTCTTGAGGCGTTGTATCCGAACGAGGAAAACCCGTTTCCCTGGATGAGCGAGATGATCGACCTGAAGAAGGAGCGCAACTTCTTCGAGACGCGTGTCATCGAGTACCAGTCCGGTGGCGCGTTGTCCTGGGACTGAATTCAGGAACGAACGACTGTGGCTACACCAATTTCACATGATGTGTCAGGCAGCAAAGATTGCCGCCACAGCATGTGTCACCCCATTCAAGGTGCTGGGATAAGGCCCAACACCCTGAATCGCTTCATGTGCTCCAACAGGCATGAAGCGCTCTTTGTTACTTGATCAAGGAGAAAATGATGGCAACTGCAAAAAAACCTGCGGCTAAAAAAGCTGCTCCCGCGAAGAAAGCTCCGGCCAAGAAAGCCGCAGCCAAAAAAGCTCCAGCGAAAAAAGCTGTAGCCAAGAAAGCTCCGGCCAAGAAGGTCGCTGCGAAAAAAGCTCCGGCGAAAAAAGCCGTAGCGAAGAAGGCACCTGCGAAGAAGGCGGCGGCCAAGAAAGCTCCAGCGAAGAAAGCTGCAGCCAAAAAGGCCCCGGCCAAGAAAGCGCCAGCGAAAAAAGCTGCCGCCAAGAAAGCGCCGGCCAAGAAAGCGGCTGCGAAGAAAGCTGCAGCCAAAAAGCCTGCTGCCAAGAAAGCTGCCAAGAAGCCGGCCGCCAAGAAAGCCGCGAAAGCACCCGCTGCCGCTGCTCCTGCCCCTGCTGCCTCCGCCGCTCAGACGACGTTGAACCCGCAGGCGGCTTGGCCGTTTCCGACAGCCAGCAAGCCCTGAACGAACTTCGGTTCGTTACAAGCCCGATGCCTGACGGTGTCGGGCTTTTTTTTTCCGTTCCCCGCCCGCAGCACGGCTCACAAGCCGATCGCGGCCTTGTCGATGCTGTAGTTTTGCGGGCCGCGTTCGGCAATCTTGAGCGAGCCCAGATGGTTGCCCAGTTGCGCACAGCGCTCCAGTGACCAGCCATGCTCCAGGCCGTACAGCAAGGCACCGCGGAACGCATCGCCACAGCCTGTAGGGTCGACCACGGTGCGGGCCTTGATCGGCGGCACATGGGTCTTGCTGCCGTCGACCCAGACATCACAGCCCTGGGCACCAGTGGTGACGATCAAGCCCTTCACGTGCCGCGACACCTCTGCCGTGTCCCAACCGGTGCGGTCACTCAGCATCTTGCCTTCATAGTCGTTGACGGCCACCCAGCTGGCCTTGTCGACGAAGTCGCGCAGTTCGGCGCCATCGAAACGCGGCAGCTGCTGGCCCGGATCGAATACGAACGGTATGCCTGCCTTGGCAAATTGCTCCGCGTGTTGCACCATGGCGTCTCGCCCGTCGGGTGCAATGATGCCCAGCGCGATATCGGCGCGCGGCTCGATCTTTGTCTGCCAGGCCTGTTCCATGGCGCCGGGGTGAAAGCCGTTGATCTGGTTGTTGTCCATGTCGGTGATGATCATGGCCTGGGCGGTGTAGGCGTCGTCGATCGTGCGCACGAACTCGCCACTGATGCCCAGGTCGGCCAGCCGCTTTCGGTAACCGTCCCCGTCCATGCCGATGGTGGCCATTGGCAGCGGGTCACCGCCGAGCATTTTCAGACTGTATGCAATATTGCCGGCGCAACCGCCGAAATCGCGCCGAAGCGACGGGACCAGGAACGAGACGTTGAGGATATGCAGTTGCTCGGGCAGTATCTGCTGCGCGAATCGACCCTCGAAGTTCATGATGGTGTCGAAGGCGAGCGAGCCGCAGATGATGGATGCCATGTGGGTATTGGGTCGAAAGTCAGGGATAAAAGGCCAGAAGGCGGTAGCCGGCGATTTTGTCGGTATCGGCCCCGGGCTTGACCGACAAGGCCAGCGCGCCGGACCAGACAGAGGCCTTGGCCAGCGAGTGTGCGCCGGCGGCAAACTCGGCCGGCTGCAATACGCGCCGGATCACCGCCTTGTCTTGCGGGTCGGTCAGCGAGAGTTCGATCGACGGCATTGCGATGGCAATCGGGGCGGTATTGCGCAAGGCAAATCCCAGCTGGTAGTCGTCACCACGCACGCGGCTGAAGGATGAACTGTCGATGATGATGGATTCGATTTGCCGCAGTGGCGACAAACTGCAACCGGCGACGTTGCACAGGGCCTGCAGGACTGGACGCGTGGCGGGCTCCACTGCAGCGATCCGGTCGCGCTCCTTGAGCACGATCTGCACGGCCAGCAGTGCCAGCAGGCCGAGCAATACCAGCAGCAGGGTCCAGCGCGTCGCTGGCCGATTCCAGAATGAAGGCGCCTCGGAGCCGCGCATGAACGATACCGCAGCGACCTCTGGTGGTGGCGGTTGTGACGGGGCGGGGGTGTTTGCCGTGGCAAAGGCGCGCGATTCCGGCGCAGCGGGAGGGCGCGGCAGCCTGGCCACATCGGCAGTCTCGTCCTGCGGCAGCGGATGCCTGGCTGGCTCGGGCTCGCTGTCCCGTTCCAGGAAGACCGTTTCGGGATCGGTTTGCGGCGCGTCGATCCAGTCGGATGCATCGCCGGCCTGCTGGCGCACCCGGCGGTGCTCTGGCTCCGGCTCCTGTGCCGGCCGCACGGCTGCAACAGCATCGGATTGGGGTGCGGCTGATTCCGCTGCGGGTCGGATGAAGGTCGGGGTGGGCGCAGATGCTGGCGTCGGCGTCGGCGTCGGTGGTTTTGTTGGCTCGGCCGCCAGGGGCGGTGTCGGTGCCGGCGGCTCGGCGGACGGAACCATGTTCTGGGTGGCGTCAAATATCTCGGCGCACTGGCCACAACGCACCCAGCCTTCGGAGACGCGAATCTGATCCGGTACGACCTTGAACATGGTCTCGCATGTCGGGCAACGCGTGATCAGGCTCATGGAAAGTCGATTGTAGTGGTGCAGTCTTGCGGATCAGGTGCTGGCAGTCATCAGAACCCAGCCTTCCTGGGCTGCGGCGACTTTCAGGCGAACGTAGGCTGCGTAAGCCTGCATGAGTTCATCCGCCTGGCGCTCCAGAATCCCGGACAGCACCAGATGGCCGCCGTTTGCCACGCGCGCGCACAGCAGCGGCGCCAGGACCTTGAGCGGCGTGGCCAGAATATTCGCCAGCACAGTCTGGTATTGGCCGCGGGTCATGTCGGGCAAGCCGCAGCGGATCGTCACCTGGTTGGCCTGCGCGTTGCGCATGGAGGCCGCGACGGCTTCCGGGTCGATGTCCAGGGCATCGACTTCCTGCGCGCCCATCATCGCTGCGGCAATGGCCAGGATGCCAGAACCGCAGCCATAGTCGAGCACCCGGCCCAGCGGGTGGGGTCCCCGGCCCTGTGCAATCCATTGAAGGCACATGCGGGTGGTCGGGTGGGTGCCGGTGCCAAAGGCCAGTCCGGGGTCGAGCCGGATGATGTGCTTGGCGTCGGCCGGCGGTTCATGCCATGTCGGTACGATCCAGAAGCCCGGGCTGATCGGCACCGGCGCAAACTGCGACTGGGTCAGCCGGACCCAGTCCTGCTCGGCCAGAGGCTGCATGCCCACCACCTGGCAAGCGGTGAAAAAGTCCTGCGCCTGCAGCAGTTCGGTCGCCTCCTGCGCCAGCGCCTCGCTGGCGAACAATGCCTTGACGGTGGAGTGGCGCCAGCCGATCTGGCTTGGCTCCATGCCCGGTTCGCCAAACAATGGTTGTTCGGATTGCGTCAGCGCATCGCTGTCTTCGACGCTGACGCTCTGGGCTTCGAGTGCCTCCAGCGCGTCCGAGACGATCTCCACCTGGGCTTGCGGACACTGAAGCGTCAGTTCGAACATGGCCGTCCCTCAACGCTTGTGCTGGGCAAGCCACTCTTCCAGGTAATGGATGTTTGTGCCGCCGCCGCAGAACTTGGCGTCCACCATCAGTTCGCGGTGCAGCGCAATATTGGTGTTGATGCCCTCGATCACGGTCTCGCCCAATGCCGTGCGCATGCGTGCCAGCGCCTGCTCCCGGGTGTCGCCATGCACAATGATCTTGCCGATCATGGAGTCATAGTTCGGCGGCACGAAGTAGTTGGTATAGATATGCGAATCCACCCGTACACCGGGTCCGCCAGGCGGATGCCACATGGTGATCCGTCCGGGCGATGGCACAAACTTGTAAGGGTCCTCGGCGTTGATGCGGCATTCGATCGCATGGCCGCGGATCTCGACCTGGCGCTGCGTGAACGGCAGCTTCTCTCCGGCGGCCACCATGATCTGCGTCTTGACGATGTCCACGCCGGTGATCCATTCGGTGACCGGATGTTCGACCTGGACCCGGGTGTTCATTTCGATGAAATAGAACTCGCCGTTTTCGAACAGAAACTCGAAAGTGCCGGCACCGCGATAGCCGATCTTCTTGCAGGCGGCGACACAGCGCTCGCCAATGCGTTCGATCAGCTTGCGTGGAATGCCCGGTGCCGGTGCCTCCTCGATGACCTTCTGGTGGCGCCGCTGCATCGAGCAGTCGCGCTCACCCAGATAGACCACGTTCTTGAACTTGTCGGCAAGGATCTGGATTTCGATATGGCGCGGATTCTGCAGGAATTTTTCCATGTAGACCGCAGGATTGCCAAATGCGGCGCCAGCCTCGGCCTTGGTCATCTGCACGGCGTTGACCAGCGCCGCCTCGGTGTGCACGACCCGCATGCCGCGACCGCCGCCGCCGCCCGCCGCCTTGATGATGACCGGATAACCGATGGTCTTGGCGATGCGCCGTACCTGTACTGAATCTTCGGGCAACTCGCCTTCGGAGCCAGGGACACAGGGCACGCCGGCCTTGATCATGGCCTGCTTGGCCGAGACCTTGTCGCCCATGATGCGGATCGACTCGGGCGTCGGACCAATGAACTGAAAGCCGCTTTTTTCGACGCGTTCGGCGAAGCCTGCGTTTTCACTGAGAAAGCCGTAGCCCGGATGGATGGCCTCGGCATCCGTCACTTCGGCCGCCGAAATGATGGCCGGCATGTTGAGGTAACTCAGCGCCGACGGCGCCGGGCCGATACATACCGCTTCCTCGGCCAGCTTGACGTATTTGGCTTCCCGGTCAGCCTCCGAATACACCATCACGGCGGTGACCCCGAGCTCGCGACAGGCGCGCTGGATGCGCAATGCAATTTCGCCCCGATTGGCAACCAGAATCTTCTTGAACATGAATGGGTCGGTCCGGCTTCAGATGATTTCGAACAGTGCTTGTCCGTATTCGACAGCCTGGCCATTGGCGCACATGATGCTGGTCACGGTGCCGGTCTTGTCGGCCTCGATTTCATTGAGGATCTTCATGGCTTCTACGATGCAGATCGTGTCGCCTTCCTTGACCACACTGCCCACTTCGACAAATGGTTTGGCGCCGGGAGAGGCACTTCGATAAAAAGTACCGACCATCGGCGACTTCACTACGTGGCCGGCTGGCACCGCGGGAGCAGCAGGTTCGGCCGCGACCGGCGCGGCAGGAGCTGCTGCAACGGCCATTGGCGCCTGCGCAGCAAACTGGTATTGCGGCGCGCCATTTGGCCCGCCCTTGACAATCCGTACCTTGCCTTCGGCTTCGGTGATTTCGAGTTCGGACACATTCGAATCGGAAACCAGGTCGATCAGTGTCTTGAGTTTTCTCAGATCCATGGGGGCTCCAACGACGATAGTTTTTGTGAGGCGCAAATTTACCCCAAAAATGGGCTAACTTTGCTCATCTTCGTCTATTTTGACATTATTCTGTAATTTGGCAGCCTGATTTCAGTGCCATGGCCAAGCCGGGCCGGACCGGTTTGTCGGGGGCGTGAGGCTGGCTTGAGGGTTAACGCATGGTCTGCCATTGTTGCAGTTCCGGCGCCGCAAGCTGGCCCATTTTACGTTGGGCAATGGCACCGGTCGCGTCGAAGACCACAGAGAATGGAAGGCCACCCCCGGAATTGCCCAAGGTCCGACTCAGGTCCGTGCCGGCAAGTCCCGCCAGGGCAATCGGAAATCGGACCGGTGTGTGTTGCAGGAAACGTGTCACCGGCGCAAGCTGGTCAACGGCAAGGCCGACTACTTGCCATCCTTTGCTGTTGTTTTCCGCGAAAAAGCGATCCAATAACGGCATCTCCTCGACACATGGCGGACACCATGTGGCCCAGAAATTGAGCAGCAAAGGTTTGCCCTGGAAGCTGCGCATGGCCAGTCGCCCGCCATCGGGTGTCGCGAAGTCGAGTTCCCACAAAGCCCGATAAGGTGCCAGGGGCGCGGGCCTGACATGGCCGTTGCGCCAGGCGAGGCCAAATCCGGCCGCCGCCGCTGCGCCGGCGACACCTGCAAACAGCCATCGGCGTCGCGCAGCGCCCAGTGACGACCCGGACGGAGTTTCACGGGGGTCGGTCGGTGTGCTCACTCAGGCATCCTCCATGCTTCGCATTGCGGAATTCGCCTTGGGAGCGGCCCGGCGGCTCAT
>JAGPBF010000011.1:0-14966 GCA_018063505.1 Rhodoferax sp. | reverse complement strand
CGGAATTCGCCTTGGGAGCGGCCCGGCGGCTCATGCGTGAACTTCGCGCATGCGAAGGCGCAACGCCGCCAGGTCGCCCCGGGGTGCGCGTCCCCGCGCGTCCCCGCGCAATGCGCCGCGCAACTGGTCGTGGTCGTGGACCCGCAGATGAACTGCGACACGATCCGCCAAGCCGGGGCAGACATCCATCACCGTCAAAGCCTCGGCGGTGTCACCGCGCAAGCCCCCGACGGTGTGCGCCTGGTAGCGCACCCGCATGTCGATCAGCGCCAGTTCGGCCGACTTGCAGTCGTCGCAGAACAGGTCGATCACGATGTCGGAGCGCCGTGTCGCGTTGCCGCGCCAGACCGCCGATGTAATGTGGGGTCGAAAGGCGGCCATCCGTTCCATCCAGCGCATCGCCAGGGACCGCAACGCGGCGAGTTCGACCCTTTGGGCGTCGGCACAGAACACCGCAATGTATTCGAACACGGCGTCTTCGACTTCTTCGTTGTCGGGCAGCCGGGTGCGGGGCGGCAGACCCAGCATATGCACGGCCTGTCGTTTGGCCGGGCCATATTCCAGGCCGTCTTCGACCACCAGTCGGGCTGCGCTGGCGGCAATCTCGGCTTTGGCGCCAGGGCTATGCAGTTCCATACCGGGATTTTGCATGCATTGCGCACAATCCTGCACGCCACCTGCCCAATCGACCCGACAGGCGCGGGTGCAAAGGCGCGGGGTGTCGCCGGCCCCGCTCCTGCCATGTTCAGTGCGCTGGTGCAGCCAGCCCTGCTCAAGCGGTGTCTAAAATCGCACCATGCACATCCATATTCTTGGCATCTGCGGTACGTTCATGGGTGGGCTCGCGGCGCTGGCGCGTGAACTGGGCCATACCGTCACCGGCTGTGACACCGGTGTCTACCCGCCGATGAGCGACCAGTTGCGCGCCCTGGGCATCGACCTGGTCGAAGGTTACGGCGCTGAACAACTGGCAGTTGCACCCGACATGTTCGTGGTCGGAAACGTCGTGAGTCGGGCCCGCTTGAGTGACGGTACGGCACGCTACCCGCTGATGGAGGCTATTCTCGATGCTGGAGCGCCCTACACCAGCGGCCCGCAGTGGTTGTCCGACCATGTTCTGCAAGGCCGTCATGTATTGGCTGTTGCCGGCACCCATGGCAAGACGACCACCACCGCCATGCTGGCCTGGATTCTGGAGTGCGCCGGTCTTGCGCCCGGCTTCCTGATCGGTGGCGTGCCGATGAACTTCGACCGGTCGGCCCGCCTGGGTGGCGTACCACCGACAGCGCCGGGGGATCGCCCGCGCAAGCCGCTGTTCGTCATCGAGGCCGATGAATACGACACCGCGTTTTTCGACAAGCGCAGCAAGTTCGTGCACTACCGGCCGCGCACGGTCATCCTGAACAACCTCGAGTTCGACCATGCCGACATCTTCGATGATCTGGCTGCAATCGAGCGCCAGTTCCGGCATCTGGTGCGCATCGTGCCGGGTGCGGGTGCCAATGGAAGTGGCCGCATCGTCGTCAATGGACTGGAGGAAAGCCTGGCCCGTGTCATGGCCGCCGGTTGCTGGAGTGAATTGCGCAGTTTTGGGGCGGCAGTCAGCGACTTTACCGCCCATGGTGAGCCCGACCGTTTCAGCGTGCTGACCCGCGGCGAAGTGGTCGCCAGCGTGGCCTGGTCGCTCAGCGGCGTGCACAACCAGCTCAACGCCTTGGCCGCCATCGCCGCCGCCGAACATGTGGGAGTCGAGCCTGGTTTTGCGGCCCGGGCTCTGGCAGAGTTCGACAACGTGCGTCGGCGCATGGAACTGCGCGGCAGCATCCAGTTGCCAGGCACCGCACCCGGTGCGGCCGCGGTGCAGTTGTACGACGATTTTGCGCACCATCCGACGGCGATCCGGACCACGGTCGATGGCCTGCGGCGCAAGGTGGGCGCGTCGGTGCGGATTCTGGCTGTGTTCGAGCCGCGCACCAACACGATGAAACTCGGTGCCATGAAGGCGCAATTGCCGTGGAGCCTGGACTCGGTCGACCGGGCTTTCTGTCATTCCGGCGGCCTGGGTTGGGACGCCAGCGAGGTGCTTGCGCCATTGGGTGACAAGGCCGTGGTGGCGCCGGATATCGACACCCTGGTGAAACTGGTGGTGGCCGAGGTCAGACCTGGCGACCAGATCCTGTGCATGAGCAACGGGGGCTTCGGCGGCATCCACCAGAAGCTGATCGATGCCATGCAGGCCCGCCGCCCGGTCGCTGTGGCGCAGGCCGCGGCCATTGCCTGAGGCCCACTGCGGGCCGGGTGCACCGGTCCGTCGCGCAGTGTGCGCCCGACTACTGTATGGCGCGTGCGCGCCGGGCGAGCACCGCGTCGGACAGCTTGCCCAGCAGTTCCAGCGAATGCTCCCATCCCAGGCAGGCATCGGTGATGCTCTTGCCGTATACCAATGCAGCCGCGTCGTCCTTGCCGGGCGTGAACTTCTGTGCGCCGGCCTGCAGATGGCTCTCGACCATGACGCCAAACACGCTTGCCGATCCGCCGGCGACCTGGCTGGCAATGGCGCGCGCGACATCGAGCTGCTTTTCGTGCTGTTTGCTGCTGTTGGCATGGCTGCAGTCGACCATCAGTGTGGCGGGAAGCTCGGCGGCGGTCAGCGCCTTGCAGGCAGCGGCCACACTGTCTGCGTCGTAGTTGGGGGTCTTGCCACCACGCAGGATCACGTGGCAATTCTGGTTGCCGTTGGTCTGTACGATGGCCACCTGGCCGTTCTTGTGAACCGACAGAAAGTGGTGGCCACCGGCAGCAGCCTGAATCGCATCGGTAGCGATCTTGATGTTGCCGTCGGTGCCGTTCTTGAATCCGATTGGCGCCGACAGGCCGGATGCCAGCTCTCGGTGCACCTGGCTCTCGGTCGTGCGCGCGCCGATGGCACCCCAGGAGATCAGGTCACCGAGGTACTGCGGTGAAATCACGTCGAGGAATTCGCTGCCGGCAGGCAGGCCCAGGCGGTTGATTTCGATCAGCAACTGGCGTGCAATGCGCAGGCCTTCGTCGATCCGGAATGTCTCATCCAGGTACGGGTCGTTGATCAGGCCTTTCCAGCCGACCGTGGTGCGCGGTTTCTCGAAATACACCCGCATGACGATCTCCAGCGTGTCGCGGTACTTGTGGCGTTGCAGCACCAGTTGGCGCGCGTATTCCTGCGCCGCCACCGGGTCGTGGATCGAGCAGGGGCCGATCACGACCAACATGCGGTCATCGCGACCCGCCATGATGTTCTCGATGTTGTGGCGGGTGCGGGTGATCAGGTCTTCGACCGGAGTTCCACGGATCGGGAAGAAGCGGATCAGATGATCGGGAGGGGGTAACACGTTGATCGCCTTGATACGTTCGTCATCGGTCTGGCTGGTCCGGTCGCTGTTCGATTGGCTGCTGCGGCGGTCCGGCTGGCTGCGTTGGTCGGGCATGTCGGGTTGCCAGGTGGATGTCGGTGAGGTCATGGTCGTGATCCTGGAGGAAAGTGGAAGGCCAAAAACAAAAAAACCGCCGGGGTTGCCGGCGGTTTCGGGGAGATTCGGGTATCAGCTGAGTGACACGACTACTTCTCTCTTCCGCCGTCGGCGCTTGAGAACCAGAAATAGCCAAAGAAAAATCGTGCTGTCAGCATGGCGTGGACTTTAGCATGAAAAATTGCTGCTTGAATCCTTGCAGCTCATCAGGCAACCTCCGCCCTGCGGGCTGCGGTGCGAGCGCCTTGGGAGCGGCCCGGCGGCGCTCAGGCCGTGCCACCGACGGTCAGGCCGTCGATGCGCAGGGTCGGTTGGCCGACTCCGACCGGAACGCTCTGGCCTTCCTTGCCGCAGGTACCCACGCCGCTGTCGAGCTGCATGTCGTCGCCGATCATGCTGACCCGCGTCAGCGCGTCCGGACCATTGCCGACGATGGTGGCGCCCTTGACCGGGTACAGGATCTTGCCGTTCTCGACCCAGTAGGCCTGGCTGGCAGAAAATACGAATTTGCCCGAGGTGATGTCGACCTGGCCACCGCCGAAGTTGGTCGCGTACAGGCCGCGCTTGATGCTGGAGACGATCTCTTGCGGATTCTTGTCGCCGGCCAGCATGTAGGTGTTGGTCATGCGCGGCATCGGCACATGGGCATAACTCTCGCGCCGGCCGTTGCCGGTGGTCGCGACACCCATCAGGCGCGCGTTCATCGCGTCCTGGATGTAGGCTTTGAGAATGCCGTCCTCGATCAGCACATTGCGCTGGCTGGCATTGCCTTCGTCGTCGACGTTCAATGAGCCACGCCGGTCGTTGATGGTGCCGTCGTCGAGTACGGTGACGCCCTTGGCCGCTACGCGTTGTCCGATCCGGCCGCTGAAGGCGCTCGAACCCTTGCGGTTGAAGTCGCCTTCCAGGCCATGCCCGATCGCCTCGTGCAGCAGGATGCCTGGCCAGCCCGGGCCCAGCACGACCGTCATCTCACCGGCCGGGGCGGGGCGCGATTCGAGGTTGGTCAGTGCCGCACCGACGGCTTCATCGACGTAGCGGCCGATCAGCGCGTCGTCGAAATACGCCAGCGAAAAGCGACCACCGCCGCCGGCGTTGCCCACCTCGCGCCGGCCTTTCTGTTCGGCGATCACCGTGACACTGAGCCGTACCAGAGGCCGCACATCGGCGGCCAGCGTGCCGTCGGCCCGTGCCACCAGCACCACGTCGTATTCGCTGGCCAGGCTGGCCATGACCTGCGCCACCCGCGGATCCTTGGCCCTTGCCAGTTGCTCCACCTTGCCCAGCAATGCGACCTTGGCGGCACTGTCCATCGTCGCGATCGGGTCCAGATCGGGATACAGCGACCGGCTGCCGGCAATCGATCGCGGCGCCACCTTGGTGCGGGCGCTGCGCGACGCCGCCGCAATGGCGCGCACAGTGCGTGCTGCGTCGGTCAGCGATGCCTGGGATATATCGTCCGAATAGGCGAAGGCCGTCTTTTCGCCGCTGACCGCCCGCACGCCAACACCCTGGTCGATGCTGAACGAGCCGGATTTGACAATGCCTTCTTCCAGCCCCCAGCCTTCGCTGCGGGTGTACTGGAAATAAAGGTCGGCGTCATCGACCCGGTGCGCCCGGATCTCGGCCAGCGCCGCGCCCAGGTGCGACTCGTCGAGTCCGAAAGGGGTGAGCAACAAGGCCTTGGCAATGGCCAGGCGTTCAATGGTGGGTTCGCGAGAGATCATGGCGCATTTTAGGCTGCGCGCCTTGCCCGCGCCCGGTGCATGGCAATCGGCGCAGCCCTGTCGGCGTCGCCGGTCAGGCAGACGCCGACGGCCTGGACAACCACTGCAGCAGGGCCGCGTCGTCGAGATCGGCCAGTCCGCCGGCACTGGCCTGCGCGAAAACTTCATGGGCGCGGGCGCCCAGCGGCCCGTCAAAGCCGGCTTCCTGTGCGGCCTGCAGCGCCAGCCGGGTGTCCTTTTCGAGCAGTGTCATATGGGCTCGGGGTGCCAGGTCGCCGTTTATCGCCCGGCGCATCCGGTCCGACCCGATCCAGCTCTGGCCGCTGGACTGCGCGATCACATCGAGCGTGGTCGCCGGGTTCAGGCCCATGCGCTGCGCCAATGCCAGCACTTCGGCCGCGCCGACCAGGTTGATCGCTGCGGCCAGGTTGTTGACGAGTTTGGTGCGGGCACCGTCGCCCGGCTTTTCACTGATGCGAAACACCTTGTTCGACAGGGTTTCGATCAGGTCGCGATGGCGCTCGATGACGGTTTGCGGGCCAGCCAGCATCAGGCTCATGCCGCCCTCGCGTGCGCGTACCGGGCCGCCGGACATCGGCGCGTCGATCAGGTGCAGGCCGAACGGGCGCAACTGCAGCGCGATGGCCTCGACGTCGCCCGGGCCCATGGTCGGGCACAACATGACCGTATGTCCCAGGTGCATGGCGTCGGCCACACCACCGGAGCCGAACAGCACGTCGCGGCTCTGCCCGGCATCGACGACGCAGATGATGCTCACTTTGGCGGCCCGGGCAGCGTCGGCCGCCAGCGTGTGCGGCGTCGCGCCGCTGGCCGCCAGGGTCTGCGCCCGTTCAGGCAGGCAATCGCAGACATGTACCGGCCAGCCACGTTCGAGCAGGCGAGCGGCCATGGCGCCGCCCATATTGCCCACGCCGATGACGGCAACCGGGTACACGGCTTCGCTCGTCAGGGAACTTTCGTGCTGCGGACTGAGGTGCGCGCTCGCTTGGGAACGGCGCGGTGCTGCGCTCACGGGTCCACCCTCCGTGCTGCGCACTGCGGTGCGATTCGCCTTGGGAACGGCCCGCCAGCTCATGACTGCATCAGCCGGCGCGACTTGCTGATCGACATCAGGATGCCGAGCGCCAGTCCCAGGGTCACCATGGCGGTGCCGCCATAGCTGATGAACGGCAGCGGAACACCCACCACGGGCAAGATGCCGCTGACCATGCCCATGTTCACGAACGCATAGGAAAAGAACATCATCGCCAGGGCGCCGGCCAGCAGCCGCGAGAACAGGGTCGGGGCGTCCAGCGCGATGGTGAGTGCACGCAGCACCAGAAAGGTGAACGCCAATATCAGCAGCAGGTTGCCGATCAGGCCGAACTCCTCGGAGAAGGCCGCGAAGATGAAGTCGGTGGTGCGCTCGGGAATGAACTCCAGATGCGTCTGCGTACCCTGCATGAAGCCCTTGCCCCAGACCCCCCCCGAGCCGATCGCGATCATGCCCTGGATGATGTGGAAACCCTTGCCCAGCGGGTCCTTGGCCGGGTCGAGCAGCGTGCAGATGCGCTGCTGCTGGTAGTCGCGCAGCACCGACCAGCGCACGCCATCGGCGCACAGGCTGGGTTCGAAGATCACCAGCAGGATGACTCCGGCAATGGCCAGCGCCACCGGCGGCAATACGAGGCGCCAGCTCAGACCGGCGAAGAAGATCACGGACAGGCCGGCCGCCAGCACCAGCAGCGAGGTGCCCAGGTCGGGCTGCTTCATGATGAGTCCGACCGGAATCGCCAGCAGCGTCGCGCCGACGGCGAAATCGAGCGGCCGCAGCTGGCCTTCGCGTTTCTGGAACCACCAGGCCAGCATCAGCGGCATCGCGATCTTCAGGATCTCGCTGGGTTGAATCGTGACGCCCAGATTGAGCCAGCGGGTTGCGCCCTTGCGTGTGATGCCGAACAGCGCCACGGCAATCAGCAGCGCCACACCCGCTGTGTACAGCGGCACGGCAGCCGACATCAGGCGTTGCGGCGGTATCTGCGCCACGACGAACATGATGCTGACTGCTATCAGCATGTTGCGACCATGGTCGTTGAACCGGGTGCCATGGTCATATCCCGATGAATACATGGTCAGCAGGCCGGCGGCGGCCAGCATCAGCACGGCAAGTACCAACAGGGGGTCAAAACCACTGAAAAGTGGAACGATGCGACGCCAGACCGACGGCGTTTCAAATACTGCTGCCATGGCGAATTATCCAGCCCTTGCAGGCCTGTTGCTGCAGGTGCCTATGATTCGGGCATGAACAGCCACCCCCGGACCACCCACGTCCTGTACCTGCACGGTTTCCGCTCGTCGCCGGGTTCGGCCAAGTCGCGCATGCTGGCGCAGCGGATCGCGCGCGAGCATCCCGCGGTGACCTGGTGGTGCCCGCAATTGCCGATGTCGCCGCGCCAGGCGATGGACATGGTCAGCGACGGTATCCGTGACTGGCCACGCGCGTCGATGGCCGTGCTGGGTTCCTCGCTGGGCGGGTTTTATGCCACCTGGCTGGCCGAACAGGGCGCCGCCAGGGTGGTCCTGCTGAACCCGGCGATTCATGCCGCGCGTGACCTGGCCACGCAGGTGGGCGAACATGCCGCCTGGCATGACCCGGACCAGCGGCTGGTGTTCGAGCCCGGGTTCGTCGACGAATTGCGGGCACTGGCCTGTGGCGGACCGACCATGCCGCAGCGTTATTACCTGCTTGCCGCCAAAGGGGATGAGGTTCTCGACTGGCGAGAAATGACGGCCCGGTACCCGGGTGTGCAGCTCCAGTTGCTCGAGGGTAGCGACCACGGCCTGAGCGACTTTGCCGACCATATCGATGGTGTGGTGCGTTTCCTGGACCTCGCCTGAGCCCTGGCCGCCTGCGGTCATGCGCAGGACAGGGCAGGCCCCCGGATGTTTGCAGGGACAATACCGGTCATGTTTGTATTGTTTGAAGAAGCCGGCAAGTTCCTGACCGGCCGGGTATTGTCTCAGTCCGATGCGTCGGCGCAGGTGGAGCTCGACAGCGGCAAACGTGCCAAGGTCAAGGCGGCCAATATCCTGGTCACGTTCGAAAAGCCGGCGCCGGCCCCGTTGCTGGCTGCGGCGCGGGAGGTCAGCGAAAGCATGGAACTCGAGCTGGCCTGGGAGTTCGCACCCGAGGCCGAGTTCGGTTTTGCCGATCTGGCACGGGAATATTTCAGCGACAACGCCACGCTCGAGCAACAGGTGGGGGCGCTGATCTGCCTGTTCGAGGCGCCGCATTATTTCCGGCGGGCCGGCAAGGGGCGTTTTCGCAAGGCCGCCGCCGATGTATTGGCGCTGGCGCTGGCTGCGATCGAGAAGAAAAAGCAGGTTCAGCTGCTGATCGATCAGTGGGTGGTCGAACTCGGCGCCGGCCAGTGCCCGGAGCCGGTACGCGAACAGTTGTACAAGATTCTTTTCAGGCCGGACAAGAACGCACCCGAATACAAGGCGGTCGTCGAAGCCTCGCGCGCGACCAGGCTGGCGCCGCTGGACCTGCTGCAAAAGGCCGGTGCCATCGACTCGGCCTACCAGTTCCACTGGCGTCGTTTCCTGTTCGAGAACTTCCCCAAGGGCATCGATTTTCCGCCGCTGCAGGCCAGCGCCGTGCGCGACGAACTGCCGCTGGCGCCGGTGCAGGCGTTCTCCATCGACGATTCGGCGACCACCGAAATCGACGACGCGCTCAGTCTGCAAGGCCTGGGCACCGGCAAGGTGGTGCTGGGTATTCATATTGCGGCTCCCGCTCTTGCAGTGCAGCCAGGTGATGCAATCGACCAGCTCGGACGTGCCCGCATGTCGACGGTCTACATGCCCGGTTTCAAGGTCACGATGTTGCCCGAGGAGGTGGTGCAGACCTACACCCTGCTCGAAGGGCGCGATTGCCCGGCGGTGTCACTGTATGTGACGCTCGACGAGACCACGCTGGAGATCACCGGCAGTGAAACCCGGCTTGAGCGGGTGCCAATCGCCGCCAATCTGCGTCATGACCAGCTTGACCAGGTGGTGACCACCGCCTGGTTGCAGCAGCCTGACGGACAGCATGCGCAGGACCCGGATGTATTGGCTCCCGGCATGCACGCGCAGCTGGTGTTCCTGTACCGCCTGGCCGAACATCTCAAGGCGCAGCGCATCCGGGTGCGCGGCAAGCCGGAGACCTTCAACCGTCCCGACTACAACTTCCGTCTGATCGGCAACAACGGTGCGGTGCCCCAAGGCAACGAAGAGGTAGAGATCACGGTGCGCCAGCGTGGCGCGCCGCTGGACCTGATCGTGGCCGAGGCGATGATTCTTGCCAACAGCACATGGGGCAACTGGATGGCCGAACTCGGCGTGCCCGGCATTTACCGCAGCCAGGCCAGCCTGGCTCCGGGCGTCAAGGTGCGCATGGGAACCCGGGCCTTGCCGCACGCCGGAATCGGTGTGCCCAGTTATGCCTGGAGCACCTCGCCATTGCGGCGTTATACCGACCTTGCCAACCAGTGGCAGATCATTGCATGTGCGCGCCATGGCCGCACCGCGGCGCTGGCCGCACCGTTCAAGCCCAAGGATGCCGAGCTGTTTTCGATCATCTCCGCCTTCGATGCGGCCTATGGCGCCTATGGCGCATTTCAGGGGGCGATGGAGCGGTTCTGGGCGCTGCAATACCTGATGCAGAACAATATCACCGAGCTGGACGCCGCGGTGTTCAAGGAAAACATGGTGCGGGCCGAGTCTCTGCCGCTGGTGTTGCCGGTCGTGGGCGCGCGTGATCTGCCGCGTGGTGCGCGGGTGCGGGTTCGGCTTGGCGATATCGACACCATCTCGCTGGATGTCACGGCCACCGTGATCGAGCGGCTCGACACGGCCGGCGCCGCAGCCGATGCGCCAGCCGATGACGAGGGAGATGACGAGACAGTGGCCGGGCCGATTGCGATTGCCGTTGACATGAATGAAGGCGGCGATACCAAGCCCGCGGGCGGCGATAATCCAGACTCGTGAAGCAACTGCGCAGATTCACCACCTTGCAATTGGCGCTGGGCGCCTCGTTCGCCGTCCATGCCGCGTTGCTGACGGTGCGCTTCGTAGACCCCGAGCGCTTCAACCGCGTGTTCCAGGACACGCCACTTGAAGTCATTCTGGTCAATGCCAGGACCAATGACACGCCGGACAAGGTCCAGGCGCTGGCGCAGGCCAGCATGGGCGGCGGGGGCGAAGCGGACAAGGGCAGGGCCACCACGCCGCTGCCCGCGTCGGCGCTGGTGTCGGTGGGCGATTCACTCGAAGAGCAGACCAGCAGCAGTACCCAGACCCTGCTCGAGCAGCAGCAGATCATGCTGGCGCAAGTGCGCACCCAGCTGGCGGCCTTGCGTCCGCCCGAGCCGCACAATCCGGCGGCCACGCCCGAGCAGGTCACACGCGAGGAAAAGCGGCGCCGCCTGATCAAGCTGCTGGCCGAGATCGAGCGGCGCATCAAGGAAGAGAACGCGCGCCCGAAGAAGCGTTATGTGAGCCCGGCCACGCGGGAAGTGGCCTATGCGGTGTATTACGACACCATGCGCCGCCTGATCGAGGACATGGGAACGACCAACTTCCCGACCGCCGGCGGCAAGAAGCTTTACGGCGAACTCACCATGCTGATCACCGTCAACCATGACGGTCAGGTGCTGGCCACCGAGGTGGTCGACAGTTCCGGAATTGCGCTGCTCGATCGCAGGGCTGAAATGATTGCGCGCTCGGCGGGTCCGTTCGGTGTTTTCAGCGACGAGATCCGCCGTGGTTTCGACCAGATGGTGCTGGTGTCGCGCTTCAAGTTCACGCGCGACGAATTGCTGGAAGCCAAGGTGGGTGGCAAATGATGACACTTGCCACGTTCCCGGTCCGGACCTCGCCATGAAACCGCTTTTGCGTTGGGTCGCGCTGGTGGCCCTGGCCTTGCTGCTGCTGCAGCTCTTCTTTGTGGCGCGCATCGCGACGATGGTGGTACTCGATCCGCAGTCGACGACGTTCCAGCGGTCCGAGGCCTGGCGTATCGCCAACGACAAAGGCACGTTGGCCTGGCGCCAGCAGTGGGTGCCATACGCGCAGATATCCGACCATCTCAAGCGAGCGGTGATCGCATCCGAAGATGACGGGTATGTCGATCACGACGGAGTCGACTGGGACGCGATCGAGAAGGCATGGGCGCGCAACAGCCGCGCCGAGGAGCAGGCGCAGCGCCGGGCCGCCGCCGCGAGAAACGCCAGGAATTCACGTGCCCCCAAGGTGGTCGGCGGCTCGACCATTTCGCAGCAACTGGCCAAGAACCTGCTTTTGTCTGGCGAGCGGACCTTGCTGCGCAAGGGGCAGGAGCTGGTGCTGACGCTGTTGCTCGAACTGATGCTCGACAAGCAGCGGATTCTCGAGATCTATCTGAACAACGTGGAATGGGGTACGGGTGTGTTTGGCGCTCAGGCTGCAGCAGAGCACTATTTCCGCAAGCCTGCATCACGTCTGAGCGCATATGAGGCTGCACGGCTGGCGGTGATGTTGCCGCGGCCCAAATATTTCGAGAAGTTGTCGCAATCGGCCTATCTTTCGGGGCGCGCGGCGACCATCGTCGACCGCATGCCCCACGCCCAGCTGCCGTGATCGGCGCTCTGTATCATCGGCGCCATGCGCGCCAAGTTGATGGGATGGTTTCTGCTCGGGTTGATACGTCTGCTCACCGGCGCCCAGGCACGTTGGTACGGCTGCCCACCCAAGGCCGAACAACGCATCTACTTCGCCAACCACCAGAGCCACGCCGATCTGCTGCTGATCTGGGCTGCGTTGCCGCAGGTGCTGCGCACGCTGACCCGGCCGATCGCCGCGCGTGACTACTGGACGAGTTCGCCGTTCCGCGCCTGGATCACCAGCGCGGTTTTCAACGCCATCTATGTCTCGCGAGAGCGCACGGCCGACCAGGACCCGCTCGAGCCGCTGGTCGATGCGCTCGAGCGTGGCGACTCCATCATCCTGTTCCCGGAAGGCACGCGCGGACATGCCGAGGAGCCGCAGGATTTCAAGGCCGGGCTGTACAACCTGGCCTTGCGGTTCCCGCAGGTGGTGCTGGTTCCGGCGTGGATCAACAACGTGCAGCGCGTCATGCCCAAAGGCGAAGTGGTTCCGGTGCCGGTGCTCTGCTCGGTCACCTTCGGTGCGCCGGTGGTGCTGGGTGACGGCGAGGACAGGCGCGATTTTCTGGTCCGCGCACGGCAGGCCGTGGTGGCCCTGCGCGAGGTTTGATGCCTTGCGAAGAGACACACATGTCCATGGCGGCTGAGCTGCGATGAACCAGTACCTGCGCAGTCTGAGTGCGACCGAACAGGTGGGCGCCATGTTCCTGTTCATCTTCGGCTGCCTTTTCATTGCCAGTGTGGCGCTGCTGATCCTGTCACTGCGCGAGCAGAACGACGATGCCGCCGGCGAAGAGCGGCGTCAGTCGCTGGTGCATGCCAATACCTTGCTGCGCAGCAGCTGGTTCATGGTGATCGTGTTCTGGATCGGCTGGTTGTCGGGCGATATCGGTGCCATTGTGTTGTTTGCACTGGTCTCGTTTTTTGCGCTGCGCGAGTTCATGACACTGTCGCCGACCCGACGGGGTGATCACCGCAGCCTGGTGCTGGCCTTCTTCGTGATCCTGCCGCTGCAATACACGCTGGTCGGCACCCGGCACTTCGATCTGTTCACCGTCTTCATCCCGGTTTACGTGTTCCTGGCGATTCCGGTGGTCAGCGCGCTGGCCAACGACCCGCAGCGTTTTCTCGAGCGCAATGCCAAGCTGCAGTGGGGCATCATGGTGTGCATCTATGGCATGAGCCATGTGCCGGCACTGTTGTTGCTGGATTTTCCGCTTTATGTCGACCGGGGTGCTTTCCTGGTGCTGTTCCTGGCGCTGGTGGTGCAGACCTGCATGCTGGTGCAGCATGTGGCGGCGCGCCGACTGCGCCGCGCGCCCACGGCGCCGGCCATCAGCACCAGCTTCAACTGGGTCAGCTGGTGTATCGGCGTCGGCGTGGCCTCGCTGCTGGGCGGCCTGCTGGCCGGCATCACGCCGTTCAAGCCGGGGCAGGCGCTGGCGATGGCGCTTGTTGCCAGCGTGGCCGGATCGCTGGGTCATCTGGTGATGAAGGCAATCAAGCGCGACCGCGGCATTCCGAACTGGGGCAGCCAGGGCGACGGCGTGACCGGTGCCAATGGCCTGCTCGACCGGGTCGATGCCTTGTGTTTTGCCGCACCGGTGTTTTTCCATTCGGTGCGCTGGTATTTCGATCTGTAGGCGGTTCGAACCTATGCGAATTCTCGGCATCGATCCTGGTTTGCGAACCACCGGCTTTGGTGTGATCGACGTCGAGGGCTCGGCCCTGTCGTACGTGGCCAGCGGCACCATCAGCACCATCGGTTCTGTTCGATCGGATCTGCCAAGCCGCCTGAAGCTGCTGTTCGATGGTGTGTGCGAAGTGGCGCAGCGGTACCAGGCCGATTGCGCCTGCGTCGAGATCGTGTTCGTCAATGTCAATCCGCAGTCCACCTTGCTGCTGGGCCAGGCCCGTGGCGCCTGTATCACGGCCCTGGTGTCGCGCGACCTGCCAGTGGCGGAATACACCGCATTGCAGATGAAGTCGGCAGTGGTGGGCTACGGAAGGGCGCAAAAGAGCCAGGTGCAGGAGATGGTGCGTCGGCTGCTGGAGCTGCCCGGACTGCCCGGAACCGATGCTGCCGATGCGCTGGGCATGGCGATCACCCATGCGCACGCAGGCAAGATCCACCAACTGCGCGCCCTGGCCGCCGCGGCCTACCCTGGCAAGGATTGAATATCGGGCGCGGCCTGTTGCCTGCTGTGCGCCTGCGCCAACGCCATTACCAGGCCTGCTGACCGTCGGTGGACAACGCGAACGGCACATGCTGGGGCACCATGACGACGCCTTGCGCATTGGCAACGGGCTGGATCTGGATGACTGGCGCACCGCCGCGTACGCCACCAAACAAAGTGGCAAAAGCCGAGTCGGCGGCATCCCGGCCAGTGCCAAAACGCACGAATCCCATTGGTATCGCCACGCCGGATGCGTCGAAGATGTACCAGCGATTACCCAGGAACACTTCGACATAGGCATGAAAATCGGTCGGCCCCAGGATCGGATCTGCACCGTAGTCGATGCCGGTGGCAAATCGCGCTGGTATGTTCAGCGCGCGGCACAAGGCGATCATCAGATGGGCGAAATCGCGGCATACGCCGGTACCTTCGACCAGCGTGTCGATCGCCGAGGTGTTGACGTCCGACGAGTTGGAGCGGAATTTCACGCGTGCCACGACCCAGTCGCGAATCGCCTGGACCCGGCTGTAGCCATGCCACAGATGACCGAACTCGTTGAACGCAAAGCGCAGCAGGCGATCTGACTGGCAGTAGCGGCTGGGATAGAGGTATGGCAACACCGAGCCCGGCAAGTCGGCCACGGCGACCTCGCCTATTTGCTCCGGTTGCGCCTGGAAGTGCTCCAGGTCCACCGTGGCGTCGTATCGGACCGTCAACGGACCCGGCATGGCCTTGAGCCGCAGGTAGCGGGTATGGCTGACCGGGTCGGTGTACAGCGTTTGCAGCAATTGCTGGCTCAGCTGCAACGACTCCGCCACGACGCGCTGGTGGGCCGTCTGGGCCGCATGGATGCTGAAGATGAAATCG
>JAGPBF010000142.1:5409-11232 GCA_018063505.1 Rhodoferax sp. | reverse complement strand
CCGTGGCCGGCTGCGAACCCGATGAAATGGGCATTGGCCCCGTGTTCGCCATCCCCAAGGTTCTCAAGCGCCTGGGCCTCACCATCAACGACATCGACCTGTGGGAGCTGAACGAAGCCTTCGCCGTCCAGGTGATCTACTGCCGCGACAAGCTGGGCATTCCTGCCGACAAGCTCAACGTCAATGGCGGTGCGATCGCCGTCGGCCACCCCTTCGGCATGACCGGCCAGCGCCTCACCGGCCACGCCCTCATCGAAGGCAAGCGCCGCGGCGCCAAACGCGTGTGCGTAACCATGTGCATTGGCGGCGGTATGGGTGCCGCTGGCATTTTTGAAGTGCTGTAAGCGCTGACGACGCTCCGAAGATCAACGCCCCGCGGCAGGCCGGATGGTTTGCGCGGGGCGTTTGCTATCTGTTTGATAGCTACTAACGCTTTCTGGTCAAGCGATAGAGGCCTAACACAACCGCGGCTCCAGGTTCACCAGCCAGATCTCTCCGCGTTTCGCCACGACAGCTGCGCGTCCTGCAGGTTGCCAAACTCGCCCATCCGCAATGCGTCGCTGCCCTGTTCGGTTACGGCCTCCGTTGCCACGCCTACGTACGCTTTCGCACATACCACCGTGAGCTACACGCCTACCATCCAGTTGGTAGCGTTGTGATCTGGCGGGCAATTCTGTCGCGCCAGACAGCTGCCCAGGCTGCTGTATTGCAGTTGCAAATATCAAACGGAGGTGCCATGCAGGGTTACGTACAGGATATCGAAGCCATCGCCATTCGGAACGAAAACTTCCGCCAGGTGCTCTACACCGCCAAGCACTGCCAGCTTGTGGTCATGGCATTGAAGCCGAATGAAGAAATCGGCGCCGAAGTGCACCAACTCGACCAGTTCTTTCGGGTTGAACAAGGCAGTGGCGAGGTGGTGCTGGATGGCGTTCGCACGCCGGTGCAAGCCGGCTACGCGCTCGTCGTTCCCGCAGGGGCGAAGCACAACATCATCAACACGGGCACTCAGCCTCTCAAGCTCTACACGCTCTATGCGCCGCCCAATCACCGCGACGGCGTGGTCCACCGCACGCGGGCAGAGGCCGAAGCCGACACCGAGCACTTTGATGGCAAGACATCCGAGTAGCTTCCGCAGCCCGTGAGGGGGAGCAAACATATCGGCGTACCAGTCGCAGTTCAGCCCCACGACGCTTCGACGGGCAGGCTGTGGCCAAAACGGAGCAAGGCGGCCCTCAGCGTTCAGATCGCCCCTCGGCGCGTCGGACGCTGAGTCGTAAGCACTGCGCTGCACGTGTCACGCTGCCCTCCGCGAGCAGCACGTCTTGGGTGACGAAAAGGTTGCCATTGGGCATCTTGCAACACCGGCATTTGTGCCACGAGGCTTTGCCTTGTTGATAAAGAGGCCACAACACCTCGACGATGTCATCCCTTTGTGCATGCCAGCGATAGCTGGGATCGGGCAGATTTGATATCTGTTCCTGATTGGAGTAACGCACAGCGGATAAAGACTGGGAGGTCCGGACACCATGGTCCTACTCCTGTGCCCGCTGCACCAGCAAGGCACGCTCTTTCTCGTTCCCCGCCAGCGCCGCAGCCCGGCGCAGCGCTGCCCGTGCGCCATCGCCGTGTCCCAGTTTTTGCAGCAGATCAGCGTGCACCGCATGCAGCAGGTGATAGCGCCCAAAGGTCTTGTCTTGCAGCAAGGTTTCGACGATGGCAAGAGCTGCAACTGGGCCTTCATGCATGGACACGGCCACCGCGCGGTTGAGCTCGACCACCGGTGAAGGTGCCACACGCATGAGCACAGCGTAGAGCGCGGCAATACGCGCCCAGTCCGTGTCTTCGGCGGTCGGCGCGCGGGCATGGCAGGCGGCAATGGTGGCTTGAAGTTGGTAACTACCCGGTGATTGCCCCAGACTTTGGGCGCGGTCCAGCGCGGCCAGGCCACGGCGGATCAACAGCTGATCCCAGCGCGCGCGGTTCTGCTGGTTGAGCAGCACCGGGTTGCCCTGCGCGTCGGTGCGTGCCGCCGTGCGCGAAGCCTGGATTTCCATCAAGGCGACCAAGCCATGCGCCTCGGCCTGCTGCGGCACCAGTTCAGCCAACATGCGGCTCAGGCGCAGGGCCTCAAAGCAGAGCTCGGGGCGCATCCAGTCGCAGCCGCGGGTGGCGGTGTAACCCTCGTTGAACACCAGGTAGACCACTTCGAGCACCGACCCCAGGCGTGCGGTCAGTTGCTCGCCGCGCGGCAGCTCAAAAGGCACGTTCGCGTCGGCCAGCGAGCGTTTGGCGCGCACGATGCGCTGAGCGATGGTGGCCTCGGGTACCAGGTAGGCGCGTGCGATTTCGTGCGTACTAAGGCCGCCGAGCAGTTTGAGCGTGAGCGCCACCCGCGCGTCGCGGCCAAGCACCGGGTGGCAGGCGGTGAAGATCAGGCGCAGCAGGTCGTCCCCGATGGCAGCGTGCTCGCGTGCCGCGTCCAGCAAGTCGGTGAAGTCCGGCACCACATGGGCCTCCATCGCTTCGAGGTCGCTGGCGATGTCGCCATGCCGCGCGTGGGCCATCTGGCGATGACGCAGCCAGTCCAGCGCGCGGTTCTTCGCCGTGGTCATGAGCCAGGCACCGGGGTTGTTCGGCACGCCGTCCCGGGGCCAGCGTTCCAGCGCGGCCACCAGCGCGTCCTGCGCCAGTTCTTCGGCCACGCCGAGATCGCGCACACGCCGCGCCACGGCAGCGACGATGTGCGCTGCCTCAATGCGCCAAACGGCGGCAATGGAGTCGTGGACAGCCGAATGCACGCGCCGCTTCTACATCTGTGCGGGCGCTGCTGCTTCGTCCATCCAGAACACCTCCCACTGGTGGCCGTCCAGGTCGGCAAAGCCGTGCTGGTACATGAAACCGTGGTCCTGCGGCGCATTGGGCGTGGTGGCACCGGCGGCCACGGCCTGGCGCACCACTTCTTCGGCCTCGGCGCGGCTGTCAACCGACAGCGCCAGAATGACTTCGGTGGCTTTCTGGGCGTCGCTGATGGGCTTCTTGGTGAAGCCCTGAAAGAAGGGTTCGACCAGCAGCATGGCGTAGAAGTTCTCGCCGATCTCCAGGCAGGCGCCCTTTTCGTTGGTGAAGCGCTGGTTAAACGTGAGGCCCAAGGCCTTGAAGAAGGCCTGCGAACGGGCCATGTCCTTGACGGCCAAGTTGACGAATATTTGTCGGAACATGATGGGTTCTCCTGGTTGGTGGAAGGGTTGCGCGGGGGGATCAGGCTTTCTGGTTGGTGTCCATCCGCTTGAACTTGTCCAGTGCCTGGCTGGGCGGGAACTCGTCGAGTTCGATGAGTTGGCGCAGCTCGATGACTGCCTCCATGCCACGCCCGGCCGGGTTGGGAAAGCGACGGCTCCACTCAAGGGCTTCTTCACGGTTGCGCACCTGGATCAGGGTGTAACCGGCGATGAGCTCCTTGGCTTCGGCAAACGGGCCGTCCACGATGCGTTTGCCTTCGGGGCCATAGTGCACGCGCCAGCCGGTGCGGCTGGGGTGCAGGCCGCTGCCGTCAAGCAGCACGCCGGCGCGCATCAGTTCCTCGTGGTAGGCAGCCATCTCGGCCATCAGTTCCTCGGAGGCTTCGGGCGTGACCTCGGCCTCGAAGGCGGGACAGGACTTGACGATGATCATGAATCGCATGGGGATCTCCTTGTGCTCAGGTCTTTCAGGCCGGCGGCGCCATGTCTGGCTGGATCATGCTGTTGCGGTTGCCTTAGGTGTCCACAAAAGACACGTACTCGCCCACGCCAGGAATCGCCATGGGTTCGCCGATCACGTCACCGCCAGCCGCCTTCACGCGCTGCATCGCCGCGCAGGATGCCAGCCTTTATCAGTTCTTGATTGAACCTCCCCATTGCCGCAAGAAGTTCAACACTGGGAAGAATGCCCATCTCACTGTCAGCGGTCGCTTTGACCAAAACCATAACGCGCATGGCAATCTCCTTGTGTTACCGGGCACAAATCTGCCTGGTTATTGCACAACGATCGAGATCCACGATTTTCGACATCTCTTGGCCTCGTGGGTGCCGCTTTCGCGAGAAGGGTCATCGTTTAGGCACTTGGTAAGCAAATGCAACTAGGTTTCTTGCAATCGGGTATCGGCGACCGGCAGCTCCCGCTGCACAACAGACATTGGGTTCCACCACCCGCGCGTGATGCCAGGGCGATTCCAGCGAGTCATCCCCAATCCCGTTTCATACTTGCTTCATTAACAATAGCTGTCAGCGCTTTACCCATAAGCGCTAGAGGCCAAAAACACTCCAAATCCATGCGACAGCAACCGTTGCAGTAGCCCTTCCGCTCCAGCCTTCCCCCGCTCTGGGGGCAAGCCCGCCTGCCACCGGGCCGTTTGCAACAATGCCGCACAGCCAGACAACGTCACCCCCTCTCTGCAAAGAGGAAGCTGGAGAAGTGCCTTTCGTAGTTTCTATGTGGCGAAGCTCTTATGCCAAATCAGCCTTTAGCAACCGTGGAATGAGCGCAAGCAGCTATGAAAACCATAGTGAGTGCAAGGTGACGCTGCCATGAAGAATGCAACCAACGCCACTGATTCCGAAAACCACATCGCCGTTTTCCAGGAATCCAGCATCCGCCGCGTCTGGCACAACGAGGAATGGTGGTTTTCCGGCACGCTCGAGACAGCGCTGGCGCAGAGCGCTTGCACCGGGGAACTGATCGTCCACTCGGACCAAGGTTGGCACCACAAGATGCAGCCTTATCGAGCGATGCTTGTGCAACGGGGAGTCAAGCAAAGCATGAGCCGCAAGGGCAACTGTTTTGACAACGCGGCAATTGCTGCGCCCAACAGCCTTGATACGCTCGAAGCGGGGGTGCATGAATGCGTTCGTTACTACAACCACGAGCGCATCAAGCTCAGACTGAACGGCCTTAGCCCGGTGACATACCGGCTGAGAAACACCGCCTAGTTGGCGCAATGGCAACCGTCCAACTTCTGGGGGTCAGTTCAAAACCGGGGCGATTCAGCCACCACACACTAGTGCGCCAGGGTGGCGGCGTACACCGGGTTGAGATCGGGCTCGTACAGGTCGGGCTTGAGGACGCCTTCCTTCAGATTGTCCAGCACCACGTATTGGGGGCAGCCACCGAAGTACCGCTGGGCCTGTTCGTGCAGCTCGGCCCAGATCTGCTGGCTGGACTTCCAGACCACGCACCGGAAATTGGCACGGGAGTACCGCAAGCTGGCCACGAACAGGCGGGGTTTGCGGTACCGCTCGCTGCCGGGCACGCAGGTGGGCGCGCCCTCGCCGTAGTCCACCTGCATCTCTTTCCCAGGCAGGAAGGACAGGCGATCGAACTGCTCGGGCTCCTTGTGCCGCAGCTTTGCACAGAAGCGTTTGACCGAGTTGTACTGACCAGCAAATCCGTGCTGGTCGATCAGGTCCTGGTAGATGGCCGTGGCGTTGCGCTTCAGACGCAGCTGGACTTCGATGAACTCGCGTCAGGGTTCGCACAGGGAGGTAGCCACCGGCCCAGGAGCCGGTGGCCAGGGTGGGGGAATTTGCTCGGCCGAGCCGGTGGCCACCCCGGGGGAGTTTGACTGTAGTACCAGCCAGCGCTGGCGGTAGATCCTGACCGTCTTGCGGTCGATGCCGGTGATGCGGGCGATCTCGCGTTGAGGGGTGTTGCGCTCCAGCAGTGTCTCTATGGTGGCGCGTTGGTTGGACTTCAAGACATTCACTCCTTGGCCTTCCCTCGGGGAAGACTGGATCAATGTCCTGCCAACAGGTGCCGACGACGCCGGCGTTTAACCCCTATCCC
>JAGPBF010000142.1:0-5309 GCA_018063505.1 Rhodoferax sp. | reverse complement strand
TGGCCGTGGCCGCCCAAAGCTTGGGGTTGTCGCGCGAGAAGTCACGTTACTGCCGCGCCACTGGGATTGGTTGGCTGCACAGCGAGGCGGTGCATCGGTGACTTTGCGCAAACTGGTTGATGAGGCACGCCGGGCAAGTGTGGACCGAGACCGACAACGCCAGACGAATGAACGTGCGTACCACTTCATGTCCACCATGGCTGGTGATATGGCTGGATTTGAGGAGGTCTCGCGTGCGCTGTTCGCTAACGACACGGCAAAGTTCCAACAACAGACCGAAGCTTGGCCGACCGATGTTCGCGATTACCTCAGGTACCTTGCTTGTCCGCTCTCGTTGGCAGAAGTGCCATCGCTTGCGCCGTGACTCATTTGAGAGAAATAGGATTGATGATGACCAACAAAAAAACACTGAAACGACAGTATCTGGAGACGAAAACCCGAGCCGGTGTTTATGCGATCCGCAACCAGATCACGGGCCGGGCGTTGGTTGCAGGAAGTACGAACGTTCAGGGCACACTCAACCGGCATCGCTTTGAACTGCGGTATGGGCAGCATCGCAATGCGAGGCTGGCGCAGGACTGGGTCGAGCACGGCGAGACCAACTTTCTCTTCGACGTACTCGACATGGTCCAACCCAGCGAAGATCCAGCGTTCAATGCCGCACAGGAATTGGAAATGCTGGTTGGTCTGTGGCGCCAGGAAATCCCTTGTGTCGGCGAACTCGGCTACGACCAACCCAGGAGCGAACCTCGATGAACACGAATCTCGGCTTCTGTTTGGCGCTACACCGTGCCCACGCCAGCCTGCAACTCAAGCTTGACGACGAGTTGGGCATTTACCATGGCATCAGTTTCAATGACTTTGCGCTGCTGAATTTGCTCGCGCAAGCGGACGGTGGTCGGGTAAGCATTCCGGCACGCGTGCGTCCGCTGGGTCAGCCTCCATCGGCTGTGCAGCGTCAGTTGATTTTGCTCGAGAAGATAGGCCTCGTGGTGCGCGAGGGTGCCAATGGAGATCGTCAGGCCGTGCTTCGCCCAGCCGGGCGTGCACTGGTGCACGCCGCGCGCGAGACCGCCGATAGCATTTGCACCGAAGCCGTCGAATCAATCGCCCCCGCAGTGGTTGCGACAGTTTCCGCAGCACTGGTAACGCTTGCACGCACGCCAAACTTGGCACTCTCATGAGCAATGCCATCGCGACGCAATAACATTCAAGGACCACACGCCATGCCCAAGATTAAAGCGAACGGAATTGACATTGAATACGATTGTTTTGGCAATCCCGAGGCGCAAGCTGTTCTACTGATTTCCGGTCTGGGTACGCAGATGATTCGCTGGAGCGAAACGTTTTGCCAGATATTGGCAGAACACGGGTTCCGCGTGATTCGCTTTGACAATCGCGATGCTGGCCTTTCCACCCAATTTCATAGCGCGTCGATGCCAGATCTCGCTGCAATTGCCGACGCAGTCTCTCGCGGCGAAGCACCCAATGTGCCTTATACGCTCGTCGATATGGCGAACGACGCTGTAGGACTTCTCGATGCGTTGATGATCAAACGCGCGCACGTGGTTGGGAGATCAATGGGCGGCATGATTGCACAACTGTTGGCCAGCGAGCATGCTGAACGCGTTCTATCGCTGGTTTCCATTATGTCGAGTACTGGAAATCGTGATCTACCGCAGGCCAGCCCTGCAGTGATGGCGGCGATGACATCGCCCGCGCCTCATCCGTTAAAAGACGAACAGGGCTATCTCGCACATTGCGTTGCCTTTTCTCAAGTGATTGCCGGGCGAGGCTATCCGTTTGACGAATCCGCTCAACGCGATCAAGCCTTGGCCGAAGTCAAACGCGCATACAACCCTAGCGGGTTTTGGCGGCATATCGCCGCCATCGCAGCAACCGGTGACTTAAGATCACGACTAGCCAACATAAGTGCTCCGACGCTTGTGTTGCATGGGTCGGACGACCCGCTAGTTCCCCCGGAAGCTGGGAAGGACACGGCGGCCAATATTAAAGGAGCCGAACTACTCATCGTCGAGGGAATGGGCCACGACTTTCCACCATCGCTGTTTGGGGTTGTGGCCGGATTCATCGCAGATAATACACCCCGTTCGCGCCCAATACGTTAAAAGCATATTGGCCCTGACGGCGCGCTGCGCCAAGACGGTCAAAAGATGCCGGGACGCTGAGAAATCCAGAGACTCTGAAATTTTCGTGGATTTGGGCGTATAACCCCGACTTCCGCACCTGGCCATCACGTCTAGTTCATTCTGCGGATTGGGCGTCCGGATGGCGGGTATCCTTGGATTGAAGGGTGGCGTGAAATCCGCCAACGATGCCAGCAGTGCCTGTGTTGCCCACGTTCCCAAATCAGACACAGCGAATTTTCATGCAACCTGCCCGTCGTTTTCACGCGCAATGATCCATTCGGCAACCGCAAGATTGATGACCCATCCCGCTGCCATGCACAGCGTCCTGGCCAGTTCGCCTTGAATGCTGGTGAATATGAACCAGGGTAGATGGGTGAATGCTTGGGTACCTGCGCCAAGTCCGACGGCATAACCACGCATCATCCAGGCGCGGTGCTGCGGGATGTCACGCCGGAGAATGGCGGCAATGCCGAGACACAGAAGCAAGGCCATGGTCGAACCGGCCAGCAGCCGGATGGCGTAGAGCGCTGGACCATCAAACTTTGCCAGCGACTCAACGCCTGCCGGGTAGTACAGCGTCATCCAGAGGCCCGAGAAAGCGACCAGCAATCCGCTGGTGACAACCAACCGGCCGGACATGCGGTGCCAACGGGGCTTGCGGCGGCGCAAGCTGGGGAGAAACTGAAAGGCACCCAGCACACAGAAGATCAACGCGCTGAGAATGTGCAGCACCACGGGGATGGGTGCTACTACGAATCTGGCGTTTTCTGGCGTAATGGCGGGGCTCGCCGCCAGTTGAACCACCCGCAAGGCCCCGGCCAACAGGGGAATAAAACTGATGGCCAAAAGCGCCGCCGGTATGAACCATCCAGATTTGTGGTGACGGCCTTGGCGTGGCGGCTGCAGTGGTGTGCCCACAGTCATCGCAAGTTTTTGTCAAAGAACTTGATCGACTCTTGCGCCAGGCGGTCCAGGAATGCAGCCCGGTCGAAGCCTGCCGGGTCGGCAGCCACGCTCCCGTCTGGTGAGGGCAGGTCCATCGTCGGTGTGTTCATGAACGCGTAATGTCCGGCATTCGGCACGAGCTCCAGCGTGGCGTTGGTGCCGCGCATGTTCTCCTTGACCCATTGCGCGTGGAAGCGCGGCACCAGGAAGGTGTCTTTCTCGCCCGCGTAAATGGCCACCGGCACGGTGATCGATGCCAGCGAGGACGCGCTGAACGCCACGCCCATTGGCGCCAAGGCCATCACGGCGCGCACGCGCGTATCGGCCTGCACTGGCTCTTCCTGCCCGTCTGCGGCGGCGCCGGCCGGAACCGACGCACCGCCGATGGAATGCGACAGATCGCACAGCACGGGGTCCAACTCCGCCTCGGTCCCGCAATGTGCACGCAGGCGCGACAGCACCGGCTTGCCGCCTGCCAGCGCCAGCACTGTGTAGCCGCCCGCCGAATGGCCCATTGCACCGACCAGCGGCCGCCCGTCGGCACCATTGGCGATGCGTGCGCGCCATTGCGGGTCGGCGAGCAGGGTGTCGATCACACGCGAGACCTGGCGCGGCCGCTCGGCAAAGTAGCGCACCGGCGTGGCACGCATCGACTGGTCCTGCCAGGTGTCGCCCACCTGCTCGACGCTGGCCACCAGGTAGCCGTTGCGTGCCAGCGCTTGGGCGAGCGTGGCAAAGCCAAGGTTGACGGAAACCGTGCCATGGCTGATCACGATGAGGCCCTTGGCAGTCGGCTCGGGTGCGCCGTTGATGGCCACAGTCTGCGGGAACGGCCCCATGGGAATCACCCGGGTCGCATCCGGCGTCGGGTAATACAGCGCGAAGTGGGCCGGTTTGGCATCCGCGCTGGTGGCGGTCACCGTCATCTGGCGAAAGCCCGCCTCGGTGGCGTTGGCGGCAGGCTGCAGCAGAGCACAGGTTACTGCTATGACCAGCGGGAGGGCATGAGAACTAAATGTCGAGCGAGCAAACATGGGTGGTTACCTTCCGGGTTGGGTTGGGTTGCGGGGATGGGCAAACGAAGTATTCCCGCGCGTTTGTGCCCCGTCGCGAGCCGTGCGACGAAATGCTGGTCATCCGGCGCGGGTTGCAGAAATCGCGCGCGAACGGGCTAGTTACTGCCGCTGCAGGCTCCCGCGTTACCCCGAAGGTCATTGAAGTACAAGCTGGATTGGGCACCCAACAACGGTCATTGCTGAGTGACCGCGGCAAACGCGAGGTTCACGAACGCCCCTTGAGCGGGGATACGCTGGACTGCCCGTAACCCGCCGTTGGTGAGCGTCGGGTTACGCCCCACCAAGTTATCCGAGTTTCTGGCCTTGCATCCTCCTGCAAGGACGTGGGTGCGCACCTGGCTTGCAGACGCACGACTCGCGACATGGGGAACGCCAAATGACGTCAAATTCAGATACTCAACAGTTAAGGATGTCCTGAATAACTCGGATTCATGAGTGCTACGAGGCCGATGTTTTCAGAGGATGTGATGGATACCGTTTTGCCTGTGGTTGAACATTGTTTTGTGCGGCTTTGAGGGAGCCTGTCAGAAATTTTGTGTGTGAGGCATAGCATGTCAACAAAGAGCATGACTGCCACGCAAGACGAAGACGAAGACGACCGTAGCAGCGGACAAGGCGGCGCAGCCGCAATTCTCAGCCGAGCTGCTGGAGCAACTCATTCCCGGGGCAGTAACGCCAGCCGAACTCGAAGGCATCTTCCAGCAGTTCAAGAAGTCAGTTCTTGAGCGCGCCCTGGGTGCCGAGATGAGTCACCACCTGGGCTACGCAAGCGGCCAGGCCAAGCCTGAAGGGGGCCCCCGCTAATCATCGCAATGGCAAGAGCCCAAAGACCGTGCTGACCGACGCTGGCGCCTTGCGCATCGATGTGCCCCGCGACCGCTCGGGCACGTTTGAGCCGCAGCTCATCGGTAAGCATGAGCGTCGCTTCACCGGCTTTGACGACAAAATTATTGCCATGTACGCGCGCGGCATGACGGTGCGCGAGATCCAGGGGTTTCTTGCTGAGATGTATTCGGTAGACGTCTCGCCCGACCTCATCAGCAGCGTCACCGACGCCGTCATGGGCGAGGTTACGGCCTGGCAGCGCCGCCCGCTGGAGTCGATGTACCCGGTCGTGTTCTTCGACGCGCTGCGGGTC
>JAGPBF010000141.1 GCA_018063505.1 Rhodoferax sp. | reverse complement strand
CCAAATGCGCCACCGGTGGGCGAATGCGAGTCGCCGCCGACGCAGAACATGCCAGGGCGGATATGGCCCTTCTGCGGCAACACCACATGGCAGATGCCGATGCTGTCGTAGACATGGGGCAGATCCTGCTCGCGCGCCCAATCCCGCGCGATGCGCACGATCCTGCGCGACTCGTCGTCCTGCTCGGGCACGTAATGGTCCATCACCAGCACGACCCGTGATTTGTCCCAGATCGTGGCGCCCAGCTCCTCGAGCATCGGCTTGAGCCGACGCGGTCCCGACGAGTCGTGGAACATGGCCAGATCGACCCTGCAATTGACGATCTCGCCCACCGCCACCTCGCGTCTGCCGGCGGCCTTTGCTATCAGTTTCTGTGCCAGCGTTCTGGCTGGCTGCCCCTGCGTCATGCTCATGGTGTCCCTGGATAAACGTCCTGTAACCTGTCGCGGGCCTGTAGATGCCTCATTCCGACAGGTTCTCCTTGACTGAAATGCGGGCGTCGATGCTGCCCACCTGCGAGATGTCCATCTGGTATTCGTAGCGGTCCGGCCGGTACAGTCCGTGCAGCCACTGCACCGGTCGGTCCTGGCTGTCATATACCAGCCGGCGCACCGCCAGCAAAGCGGTTCCCACCGCCACGCCGAGCTCGCAAGCCACCGCCGCATCCGCCTGACGCGCCGAGACGGTCTGGTGCGCCCGCCCCATCTCGACGCCGGACTCCTCGATCAGTCGCAGGATCGGCATGCGCAGCAAGTCCTTGCGGCCGAACCCGCGGGTCAGCGCCTCGGGCACGTAGGTAGTGATGTGCGACACCGGGCCGAGCTTGGAACTGCGCCGGCGCACCGCCTTCTGCACCTTGGTGCCCGGCGCGATCTGCAAGGCGTCGGCCACCGCCTCGGACGCGCTTACCACGCGCAGATCCAGTACCTTGACGGTAGTGCGCAGACTCATGCTGACAATGTTCTCGAGCAGGCCGGTCATGCCCTTGCCCGATCGGTCGCGGCCGCCATCGACACGGCTGGTTGTTGTCCGGCTCGGCGCCGGATGGGTACCACGTCCGGCCCGGCGCACGATCAAGCCCTCGGCTGCGAGTTGCTCCAGCGCCCGGCGCACCGTGACCCTGCCAGCACCGAACTGCTTGCTCAGCACCATCTCTGTCGGCAATCCCTGGGCAAAGTGACCTTCCTGCAACTGTTCGCGCAGCACCAGGTAGATCTGGTGGTACTTGGGAAGTGGCAGGGTCGGTGGCATGCGGCGGCTTTCAGTGAACAGGCTGCCCGTCGACATCGATCGCGTTCAAGGCAAAAATCCCGGATGCCGGCACATCCTGCATGACATGGTAGAGCACGAAGCGGTAGGCCGCATGGGCATCGACTTCACTGGGCGTGAACGCGAACGCGAGGTTGCCAGCAGTCGACTTGCGACCCGGATATCCATAATGCAGCAGGTTCTGCTTGAACACTCCCGCCGCGGTCCGGGCCAGCACGACCTGCGGCGCAATGAACTCGAGTACCAGACCCGCTTCACCGGCGCGCAGTGTACCTTCCGCCAGCGGGCGCACCGCCCCTTGCCCGTAAATATGCGCAAACACCGACCAGTCGCCCGCCACCAGCGTGCGCACCCGCTGCTCGACCACGGCCAGTGCCTGCGGCAACAGGTCCAGCAAGCCAGGGTCTGCCACACCGGCCAGCAATACCACGCGCTGGCCGACCAGGCTGGCGCCTTCGACCTTGAGGCTGGGTTTGTCACGTGCCACGAAGCGCGCACCCTGCACCCGGGTACGGTGCGCATCGAGCGCGGCATAACGGGCCTGGTCGAGCAACAGCGTGCCTTCGGGCTCTTCGACACGACAGGGGTCGGCCTGTTCGTACAAGGCATGGGCGGCCACCGATGCCGGCGTGGCATGGGAATCGGGATTCATGCTTTCAAGCGTGAAGCCGTCCATCGAGAGTTCGGCCAGCATCGCATCGCGGCCACCGGGCACGCAACACAGCGACGTGCATTCGATGATCTTGGCCATATGCAGCGCCAGGCCCATCGGATAACCCAGCATCACCGGCAAGGCGGCGAAGATCGCGGTATCGCAGGCACGCCCGGCGACCACGACATCGGCGCCCAATGCCAGCGCCTGCACCAGCGTGTCGGTGCCACACTGTCCGACGATATGGCTGCAGTCGTGCACCTGCTGTGCGCTGGGCATGTCGATCGCGCCGATCGGCGCGAGTCTGCCCTGCGCCATGGCGGCGATCACCTGCTCCGGCAGCATGTCGCTGGCCACGGTCACCAGCCGGAACCGCAGGCCACGCGCCTGTGCAATACGTTGCAGCACAGCCACGGTGGCCTGCAGATGGGGTCGCGCGCCCGCGGTACCGGCACTGCCGATGACCAGCGGGATCCCAGCGCCGAGCGCCGCGCACAGCACCAGGTCAAGGTCGCGATAAACCATTTCGGGAGGCGCGGCCATCATGCCGGAGCCCAGGTAATACGGCCCCGGATCGATGGAGCCCATGTCACAACCGACAAAATGCGGCGCACGCACCATGCCGCGGCGCAGCGCAGGCTCGGGAATGCCATAACCCAGCTGACCCGAAGCCGCCAGCACGCGCAGCGGCCCGTCCTGCGGACGGTGCGACTGCGCCAGCCGTTCGACTGCATTCACAGGCGTACCTCCAGCAGCGGCACGTGCTGCTGCGCACCGTAGACGTCACCGTCGCCCGGGCTGCCGGCGCAGACCTGCCGCGGCAACACGAACTTGATCGCATGGATGCCGGGCACCAGATGGCGCTGGACCTGTGCGGCCGCCATGCCGTAGCGTTGCGCCACGGCTGCGCATGACAGGGCCGGGCTCTTGGCTGCGCGCTCGTAGGCTTGCGCATCGCGCAGAAAAATATCGATGGTCAGCAGCGTCGGCCCGGCGTTCTTGCTGCGGATCACCGGCGCCAGATCCGCCAGCCGCGTTCCGCCATGGTCGGGACAAGCCGTGGTGCGCATGTTCACAATCCCAGGTAGTTCTTTCGCAGCTCGGGGTCGCGGGCGAGGTCGGCGGCCGGACCCTGCATTGCAACCATGCCGTTCTCGATGATGTAGCCGCGATGGGCGATCGCCAGCGTCTGCACCGCGTTCTGTTCCATCAGCAGAATGGACAGGCCCTCGCGGTTGATGGTCTGGATCAGCGCAAACATTTCTTCGACCAGCAGCGGCGAGAGACCGAGCGAGGGTTCGTCCATGATCAGCAGTTCGGGCTCGGACATCAGGCCCCGGCCGATGGCCAGCATCTGCTGCTCGCCGCCGGACAAGGTGCCGGCCGCCTGCGCAAAACGTTCCTTCAGGCGCGGGAAGATGCCCACTACCCGCTCCATGTTGCGCACCCGGTTCTGTTTGCCGCGTACCAGCGAACCGAGCTCGAGGTTCTCGCGCACGTTCAGGTTCGGGAACACCCGGCGCCCCTCCGGTACATGGATCACGCCGAGCTTGACGATGTCGGTGGAACTCATGCCCACCAGTTCCTGGCCCTTGAACCGGATGGTTCCGGAAAATGGTTTGTACAGTGCCGAGATGTTGTTGTTCAGCGTGGACTTGCCCACGCCGTTGCTGCCCAGCACCGCAACGATTTCGTGCTGCGCCACGTCCAGATCGATGCCACGCAGAATCTCGACACTGCCATACCCCGCATGCAATGCGCGGATCTCAAGCATGGGACGCCTCCTGCTGGCGGGGCGCCAGCACCTGTGCCGCGCCGCGACCCAGATAGGCCTCGATCACCGCGGTATCGGAGACGATGTCGCGGGGCGCGCCTTGCGCAATGATCTTGCCATACGACAACACGTAGATCTGCTCGGACAGGCTCATCACCGCATGCATCACGTGTTCGATCAGCAAGACGGTGACGCCGCTGGCACGAATCTTCTGGATGATGGCGATGATCTCGACGATCTCGGACGGGTTGAGCCCGGCCATCACCTCGTCGAGCAGCAGCAGACGTGGCTCGGTGGCCAGGGTGCGCGCCAGCTCCAGCCGCTTGCGACCGGCAACGGTCAGCGCCGAGGCCGGCTGCTCCAGCATATGGCCCATGCCGACCTGGCCGGCCACCGCCCGTGCATGTTCCCAGGCCTCGGCGCGCTGGCTGTAGCGCTGGTAGGCGCCGACCGCGATGTTTTCGTGGACCGAGAGTTTGGCAAATGGTTGGGTGATCTGAAAGGTGCGCACCATGCCCATGCGGGCGATCCGGTGCACCGGCATGCCGGTGATGTCCTGGCCCAGCAGCTCGACCCGCCCGGCGTTGACCGGCTGGAAGCCGGCAATGCACGAGAACAGCGTGGTCTTGCCGGCGCCATTGGGGCCGATCAGCGCAACGATGCTGCCCTGGGCCACGTCCAGCGAGGCATCGTCGACCGCGCGCAGGCCGCCGAATATCTTGGTCAAGCCGCGTACCTTGAGCATCAGTTGCGTCCTCTGGAAAACCGCGCCTTGATACGCGAAAACAGATCGATAAGCCCATTGGGCAGGAAGGCGATGATGATCACGAGCAAGGCGCCATACAGCACCAGCGACAAGCCCTGGATCTGGGTCAATGCGCGCGTGCCGTCGCTGACCAGCGCCAGCAGCAAGGCCCCCACCATCGGGCCGTACACCGTGCCGGCGCCGCCGATCATGGTGACCAGCAGCATCTCGACCGACTTGTCGACACCGAACGCGATCAGCGGATCGATGTACAGGAAATACTGGGCGAAGAAACTGCCGCCGACGCCACCGATCGCACCCGAGAGCAGCATCACCTTTACCTTCTCGCGGAACACGTTGATGCCCAGCGCCTTGGCCGCATCCTCGTTCTCGCGGATCGCAGCGAGCTGCGCGCCGAACCTGGAGCGGCGCAACCATTCGGCCAGCGCGATCGAGATCACCACCAGCACCAGGATCAGGAAGTAGAAGCCGCTGCGTTCGGCAAACTGCAGGTTTGCGGCGCCGGGCTTCATCGGGATCAGCATGCCCAGGCCGCCACCGGTGATGCCGACCGAGTTGCTGACGATGCGCAGCACCTCGGCAAATGCCAGCGTGATCAGCGCGAAATACGAACCCTTGAGCCCGGCGCGGAACGACAACACGCCGATGATGCCGCCAATCAGCGCACCCGCCAGCGCCGCCACCGGCAGACCCAGCCATGGAGAAAAGCCAAAGCGCAGCTGCGCGATGGTCGAGGCATAGGCACCGATCCCGAAGAACGCCACATGGCCGAACGACAGCTGGCCGGCAAATCCGCCCGAGATGTTCCATGATTGCCCGATGAAGGCATAAAACAGCGCCAGCACCCCGAAATTGAGCATGAAACTCGACGGGAACAGGAACGGGTACGCCAGTGCGATGGCCAGCACCGTGAGGTGCAGCTTCCAGGGCAGGGGCAGCAGTTGCGAGCGCGCCATGGGCATCGCAGCGCCTTCGCGCTGCGCCCGCGCAGGCGTCGCCTCTTGCGCACGCGCCGGATGACCCTGCACGTCAGGCGCCACCCCACTATTCGCCTTGGGAGCAGACGGGCGGCTCATTGCTTCGCTCCGAAAAGGCCCGAGGGCCGCAGCAGCAGGATCAGGATGAAGATCACCGAGATACCGATCTGGCCCAGACTCTCGCCCAGGTACAAGCCGCCGAAGGATTCGGTCAGGCCGATGATCAGGCCGCCAACCACCGCCCCCAGGAAACTGCCCATGCCGCCGAGCACCACGACGGTGAACGCAACCAGCACGAACACATGGCCAACGGTTGGCGAGACGTAGAAGATCGGCATCATCAGGCTGGCCGCGGCGCCCAGAGTGGCCAGGCCAATGCCATACGAGATGGCAAAGATGTGGTCGACGTCGATACCCACCAGACGGGCGCCGATCCGCTCCTTGGCCACGGCGCGAATCGCCCGCCCGGTATCGGTGCGCTGCATGAAAAGCCCCAGCAGTGCACAGAGCACCATCGCCACGACGAAGGAGATCAGCTTGGGCAGCGGTACCAGCGTCGGGCCCATTTCGATCATGCGGTCGGAATACGAGACCAGGATGGTGCGCGAATCACCCTTGAAGAACATCAGCGCCAGATTCTCGATCAGGATGGACAGGCCCAGCGTCACCAGCAGGATGTTTTCATCCTTGCCACTGGAGAGGCGGCCGATCAGTCCCTTGTACAACAGGTAACCGAGCACGAACATGGCCGGCACCATGATGAACATCGACAGATAGGGGTCGATGCCCAGCAGGGTCAGCAGGTAATACACACCGAACATCGCCAGCATCAGCAGACTGCCGTGGGCAAAATTGATGATGTGCAGGACGCCGTAGATCAGCGTGAGGCCGCAGGCCACGAGCGTATAGATGCCGCCGAGCAGCAGCCCGTTGATGGCTGCCGACGCGATGATGGTCAAATCCAAGGATGACTCCCGATGGCGCAGCGCTGCCGGGCGAGCGGCCCGGCACACGCACGCTTTGCTGCAAAAGTGCCTGGATCGATCAGCTCATCTTGGGCCGCGGGAACGTCGGCTTGGCCGATGCAAACTCACTTGGCCACACCACGTCGATGTCGGTCTTCGATGCCTGCAGCAGCGCACCGCGCCCGCCTTCGTTCTGGCCGTTGACGAATTTGGTCGGACCGTAGGGCATGATTTCCGGGAACCAGGTGCTCGATGCCAGCGCCGCGATGGCCTTTTCCTTGTCGGCGGTTGCGGCGCGCTGCAATGCATCGGCATACAACATGATGGCGTTGTAAGACAGATAGACCTCGAACGTGAACAAGCCGCCCTTGGCCTCGACCTGCTTGCGCAACCCCGCGGCCTTGGCATTCTTGGGGTTGTACCAATGGTTGAAGTCCATCATGTACTGCGCCACATCGGGCTGCTCCTTGACCAGCTTGAAGTTGAAGCCGCCACCGAGCACACTGAACATCGCCGCCACGTCGACCTTTTGCTGCATCAGCGTGCGCGCCAGCAGAACGTACTCGTTCTGGTAGTTGCTCATGATCACGATGTCGGGCTTGAGACCCTTGATGCGCAGCGCCACGTTGGAGAAATCACGTGTCGGGTTGGCATGCTTGATGGTCTCGATCGCCTGGATGCCGATGCCGGGCAACTTGCCGGCCAGCAACTTGGCGGTGCCGGTGCCGAACTCCGACTCCTCGTGGACCAGCACGGCAGTCTTGGCAACGCTGTTGGCCGCCTTGTTGATCTCGCCCAGAGAAACGATCGCCTCATCGACACAGGTGCCGAATCCGGGCTTGAGGCGGAACACATTCTTCAGGCCGCGGCTGACGATCAGGTCGGAGGCACCAACGTCTATCAGGAACGGCGTGTTGTATTTGGCTGCCGCCTGTGTGGCCGGCAACGCAATGCCGCTGGCAAAACAGCCCAGGTAGGCCGAAACGCCCTCCTGCTGCATGCGTTCGACCTCGCTGACGCCGATCTCGGGCCGGGACTGGGAGTCGCCCAGCAGGCCCTGCAGCTTCGCCCCGCCCATGGACTTGATGCCGCCGGCCGCATTGATCTCGTCGATGGCCATCATGGCGCCCATGCGCGACTGGCCGCCGCTGTAGGCCAGGCCTCCGCTCACAGGGTGGACCAGGCCGACCTTGATCGCAGCGGGCTGGGCCAGCAGAACGCCCGGTGCACCAAGCACGGCGCTGGCGGCGCCAGCCTGAAGGATCAAGCGACGCGAAAGGGGACGGTGGATATTCATGGGAAACCTCGCAGTGGTTGGACGCAGTGAAGGAAGAAGAATTGTTCCATTGATAGAACAATTGGAATAGACTATGCACGCAAGCCGCCGGCAAGTCAACACCGGCAAAACCCGATGCTGCAAATATCTGGGGGCGCTTCGATGGACCATGATCTGTATGCCTATTCGGCGCTGGGCCGGCGGCCGGCTGCCGCGGCGGCGCTGCAGCCGGGCCTGGCGGCGTTTGCCGTGCTTTTTATGGAACACTGGGAGTTGAACCCGCCCGCGGACGCATTGCGCGACCCGCGCATGGTGGGTGAGTTCGGCAGCTTCAGCCCCGACTACCGCAGCTGGTCGCAGCGGGAATACGGTCTGCGCGTGGGCATCTTTCGTGTCATCGACGCGCTGCAACACGCCGGCATCCGGCCGGTGATCGCAGCCAATGCGATGGCCTTGCAGCGCCTGCCGAACCTGGTCAGGATCTTCACCGAATGGGGCTGCGGGTGGATCGCGCACGGCCTGGCCGCCACCCGCATGATGCATGCGCGCATGACGCTCGACCAACAGGGCGAGCACATCCGCGCCGCAATCGACATGCTGGCGCAACACACCGGCCGGCGCCCGCTGGGATGGCTCAGCCAGGACTGGGGGACATCGCCCCAGACGCCCCACCTGCTGGCGCAGGCGGGTATCCGGTTCACGCTGGACTGGTGCAATGACGACCAGCCCTACTGGATGCAGACCACGCCGCCGCTGCTGGCCATCCCGCTGGCATCGGAATGGGACGACGTGCAGTGCCAGTGGCTGCGCAACATCGAGCCGCGCGCACATGCGACGCTGGCGGTGCAGGCGTTCAACCGGCTGCGTGCCGAATGCACGGCACACCAGCGCGGCGCCGTGTTCGGCCTGCCACTGCACCCCTGGCTGTGCGGCATGCCCAGCCGGATTGCCGCGCTGCGAAGCCTGTTGCGCGAACTGGCCGCCGCCAACGATGTCTACTGGACCACGCCCGATGCCATCCATGCCAATTGCACCCGAGGAACCTTTGATGACACCGATTGAACAGCTGAGCCGGTTTGCTGCCGCAATCTCTTTCGCCGAACTGCCCGCCGAGGTCCGGGACCAGACCGGCTGGATTCTGGCCGACAGCATGGGCGCCATCGTCGCGGGCTCGGCGGAACCCGAAATGCAGGCGCTTTCGGGCCGGCTCAGCGGCAGCGGCGACTGCACGGTGCCCGGCCTTGGCCGGACCGCCAGCGCCGACGTCGCCGCCTTGCTCAACGGCACGGCCGGCACGTTTCTGGAAATGGACGAAGGCAACCGCTTCTCGCGCGGCCACCCGGCCATCCACGCGATACCGGCTGCGCTGGCGCTGTGCGAACAACGCGCAGGCGACGCCCAGGCCTTTCTGTCGGCACTGGTGGTTGGCTACGAAGTGGGCTCGCGCATCGGCGCCGCGTCGCGCCTGCGTGCCAGCATGCACCCGCATGGCACCTGGGGCACGATTGGCGCGGCAGCGGCCTGCGCACGGCTGGCCGGGCTCGATGCGGCGGCCATGCGCGAGACCATCAACATCGGTGCGTCGATGACCACCGCCACTTCCAAGCGCACCATGCTCGAAGGTGGCCTGGTGCGCAATGTCTACGCCGGGCTGAGCAACCGCAACGGCCTGCTGGCGTTGCAGCTGGCCGAAAGCGGCTTCACCGGTGAACATGACGGCGTGGCATCGCTGATGGGCGGCATCGTGTCCGAGCATTTCGATCCGGCCGAACTGCTGCGTGGCCTGGGCCAGCAGTGGCATCTGACGCAAAACTACTTCAAGCTTCACTCCTGCTGCCGCTTCAACCACGGAACGCTGGATGCCATCGACAAGATCGCCGCGCGCGGTGCATTGCCCGCGCCGGAGCAGATCCGCCAGGTCCATGTGGACAGTTATGCCTACGCAGCCGAACTCGACGACCCGGCGCCGCGCAATACGCTGGCTGCCAAGTTTTCGGTTCCATTTGCGGTGGCCACGCGCATCGTCAACGGCAGCAGTGCGCTGGCGAGCTTCAGCTGGGATGCGGTGCGCGACACCCGGGTGCTGGAACTGGCGCGTCGCGTAACCGTGCGCGAAGACCCGCAGATGACACTGCGCCTGCCGCTGGAGCGACCCGCGCGGGTGCGAATCATGCTGACCGATGGCAGCAGCCTGCAAGGCGAGGTGGGCGTGAACCGCGGCGACGATGCCCTGCCCTACAGCCGGGCCGAATTGCGCGAAAAATTCATGAACCTGAGCACGCGTGTATGGCCGCAGGCCCATGCCGCCCAGGTACTGGAGGCCACGCTGGGCATGGCCGCCGGCGGCACCAGCTTCAGCGCCTGGACCCGGCTGCTGCGCCAGCCGGCCCGCTAGGCCGAAAAACGCAACTCGGCGGTGGTCTGAGCCCGGATCACCGGGCCGAAGCTGGTGATATTGGGTAGCGTGTGGTTATGGTGCCGGATGATGTCGACGGCCGGCAGATGCGGCTTGTCGTTCGTCGAATGGGCATCGGCCAGCAACACCACCGGATAACCCAGCGCAGCAGCGCGGCGGGTCGTGGTATCCACGCAGAACTCGGTCTGCATGCCGCAGATCACCAGGTCGGTCACGCCCAGGCCGTCGAGCAGCAACTTCAGGCCGGTGTTCTGGAACGCATCGGGCGTGGTCTTGTGGATCACATGGTCGAGCGCTTGCGGCGCCAGACCTTGCGCCAGTTGCCAGGTGTCGCTGCCCCGGGCAAACAGGCCACTGGCAGTCTCATGCTGGACATACACCACCGGTGCACCAGCCGCACGGGCCGCGCCGGCGGCCTGGTTGATACGCGCGACTGTCTGCAGCGCCGCATGCGAGGCCTGCTCTCCTTCGCACAAGGCGCGCTGGACATCAATCACCAACAAGGCAGATTTCATGTTTCACCGTGGACAGGTTCATTGGCTCGGCGGGCTCGAACCCGGCAGATTGTCCGCCGATCCAAACGGCACCCGATTTAGCAGCTGCTCCTGTGCTGTGGGGCCCAGCGAGTCGCTGTGGTCGTTGGAAAGAAGCGGTCCAAGCGACTCGGACCCGGCGGGCCGGCGGGCCGGCGTATTGCCCGCCACGAAATACGCTGCATCCGAGCGTGGCAGCGCTGGGCGGCCACGGATCTGGTCGGCGATCTTCTCGGCGATCATGATCGTCGGCGCATTGAGGTTGCCGGTGACGATCTCCGGCATGATGGACGCGTCCACCACCCGCAGACCCTCGATTCCATGCACCCTGCCCGCGCCGTCGACCACCGCCATGGCGCCCACACCCATGGCATTGGTGCCACAGGGATGGTAGGCGGTCTCGGCACGCTGGCGCACGAACGCATCGAGCTCGGCGTCGCTCTGCGCCGTCTGACCGGGCGTTATCTCGCGCCCGGCATAGGCGCTGAGTGCCGGCTGGCGCATGATCTCCCGCGTGATGCGGATACCGGCCCGGAACTCGGACCAGTCCTGCTCGCTGGACATGTAGTTGAACAGGATGCTCGGATGCTGGTGCGGGTCTTTGGAGCGCAG
>JAGPBF010000140.1 GCA_018063505.1 Rhodoferax sp. | reverse complement strand
GTGAAGAAGATCTGTTGTTGCGCCTGTGCGCACAACTCGAACAGGCCCGGCCGTGGTTCGACCGACGCCCGCGGCGTGCGGCCGATGCACCCATGCAGGAGTCCGCGCAAAGCTGATCCTGGTGCGATGGGGATCGTCGGAGCGCCACCGGCAAAGCAGCGACGTGCAGCCCCGCCTGCCGTCGTGCTCAAGCCCATTCGCAGCAGTCGGGCTTGCGGGTTACTGCAGTTGACGGCCCCGCGAGTGACGGTCTCAGCCGCGGCGACTCAGCTGGGCTGGACGCCCCGGCGGCGTGCGAAGCCTGCCACGGCGACCAATCCCAGAGCCAGCATGGCATAGGTCGAGGGCTCGGGTACCGCTGTGATCGTGCGTTCAAAGGCCACGTCCGGATCGAGAGAGTTACCGGTGATGATCGACATGTTTTCGTAGGTGTTGCCGTAGTTTCCCTCGTTGTCCAAGCCCTGGAAGCCCAGCGTCACGGCTGTGCCGTTCCAGCGGTAGACACCTGGCGCCGCGCCGCCTGCCGCCGGCACGAAGAACCCGAACGTGTACTCGTAACTTTCGCCCGCGGCCAAGGTGAACGAGGTCCGCCCATTGATCGACGGGTGGCCGGGGCTGCTGGTGGTATTGAACTCGAAACGGTAGTTCGCGCTCGGGTCGCAGACCGTGGTGAAGTCGCCATGGCAGGTGTAATAGGTGTTCAGTAGCACTGTATTGACCGAAGCGAACGGTCGGGTTTCGGTCACCCCGCCGTTGTCGAATTGACCTTCGGTGGGGATGTCTTGCAGGTCGATGCCGGTGATCGGGTCGCTGCTGAAGGTAAGGGGCGATGAGTCTGTGTCCAGCGTCAGCCGCATGATGATCGCGATGCGCTCGTTGGCCAATGCGGTGCCGGTGCGCTCCACGAATTCGAGCTTGCCGGTGGGCAGTGCGGCCAGCGCCGGAGCGAGAGATGTGGCCGCAACCACGGCGGCGGCAAATGCAAGGCGGAAGTTCATCGCTTCGTTTCTCCTGGAACAGGGATGGAGGGAGTTTCCAATCGTCCGATTTTTCCGTCAGCAATTTATGGGCCAGCTGATCGGGTCGTTGAAATCATTGGGCTTTCTTCGGGGCCGGAATCAGCCTGTCAAGAATCCCGACGGTATGGCCGGTGCCAAAAGAAGAAGCGCTGGTGCCTGCTCCGAAAGCGGCGCCGCCAGGCTGCGCCCACCGCCTCGGGAACCGAAAGACGGCCCCCGTGCGGGAATAGATTTTCAAACGCCTTAGGACGCCCCAAGACTGGGCCTGAAAAGGCTCTGGGCCGAGCCCGCAGAGGGCCGAAGTATGCAAGTCTGGGCGGATCCAGCGCGCAATCCGGGCGTCTGCACGCTCGGGGCTGGCGACCTGGCAACTCTTTGAACGTTCACGGCTTACAGGATTGGACCCGGGCCTCAGGGTTGACCCTGATGTTGGCCATGGCGTGCCGACACAGCGCGCAGCGCCACGCTGCCAACCCGGCTCACACGGCTGATCGCGCAGCGCTTCCCCGTGCGCGTGCTGCCGTGTCCGGTGGAGATTGCGCACTACATTGAACTGCTGCAATGGCACAAGTACAAGGACCTTGACCCGGCCATCGCGTGGCTGCGGTTCATGATCATGGAGGTGGCGCAGGCCTATCGCCACGGGCTGCGGGCACAACCGCCGGTGCACCGGGAACCGAGCGATGCATGCCGCTGCGCCAACCGCCGCAGGGCCGACAGCACCACCGGGTTGGTGGCTTTCTCGACCTGGATCCCGCCGACGACAAACACGATATTGGCCGGACCCGCGTCATCCAGCATCACCGTCGGACTCATCGCCAGGCAGTTGCTGGCCGCGCAATCATCGTGTCGTTCGGCAGTGTCAGAAGCACGAACCGGTGATTGTGCAACTGCGCGACCGCAAGCCTGCTGTGATCGCTGATGGTGCTCCGCCCTTGACTGCACGGTGCACAGCGGGATGCCGCCTACGTCTTCCTGTTCGCGTGACTCTCGCCGGTCAACTGGTGCCAATCTTCTATCAGCGGCCGAGACCCATTGAGCGCGCCATAACCCTGGCTGGTGTGGCCGCCCGGGTTGGGTCCGAAATACCGCGCATCCCGAGGCGCCGAGGTCGGCTGATAGCGCACATCGACCGACAGGCGTACGCGACCGATGGGCGACACATTGTCCAGCGCGCCGTGCAGCGTGTACATGCCGAAGACCAGCACATCGCCGGGCCGGAAATGCGTGGTCAGGATGCGCGTACCGCGCGCACGGGCCAGCGTACCGAAGTCATCCTCCAGGTCGGCCCGGCGCGTGGGATCCAGCGCGATGTCGAAGCCGCGCGTACCCGCGATCAGATCTTCGAAGCGGTTGGAACCCTCGACCACGACCAGTGGTCCTTCCATGGGCGGCACGTCGCCCAGCGGAATCCAAGATGTGTGCACGCGCTCGTGGTAACGCGTGAAGTAGGGGCCATCGAAATGGAGCCCGGTGGAGCGGCCGGGCGCCGCGGTCCGCAAGGCAATGAAGTCCAGCCCCACCGCGGGCTCGCCAAACAGCATCGACTGCAAGGTTGTCAGTTGCTCTCCATGCGTGACCTTGCGCAGGCGGGGCCCTTCGCAGACCGACTTCCAGAAAACGCCCGTGTCGGGGTAGAGTTCCCTGCGCCGGCTGTTGCCGCTGACGATACCCTCCTCCACTGGCTCGCGCACCTCCCCCACTTCAGCCAGGCGCGTAAATATCTCGCGCCGGGCAGCAGAAACGGTTGCCGTGTCCAGCACGCCTCGCAGCAGCAGATACCCATCCTCCGCGAGCCGTGTCCGGAGTTGCTCGGGCTCGGCCAACAGGTCGCTGCTGTCGCGGTACTCTCCCACCAGAGAGGGTTCTATGTGAACGCCTTTGGATACGAAGGATCCAGCGGACGACATCGCGCGGGCAGGTGCTACTGAAGGTGTCTGGTCCATGTGGCTTCCTTAGGAACGAAGGGCGTGCGGGCCCGGCAGGGCCCATCAGCGCGGTGCGCCCGTGCTGCCCAGGACGCACAGCGTGGGCGTGTCGTAACAACTCTCGTAGGGCGCGGCCGGATTGCTCCAGCGCCATTGCAAGCGGTCCAGCACCGTGGTGGCGGCCTGCAGACTCGAGCGGCCGGCGATGGTCAGCCGCCCAACGTGGTCCGATTCGAGATCGGGCGTTCCCAGGCGCACGACGGCCACGTCGCCCGGTGTATCCAGGCCACAGTGGGCCAGCGCATCGATGATGGTGCGGCCGTCGACGAAGCTGGCGATCACGATTGCGGTGAAGGGCAGCTTGCCGTCCGCCCCCACCAACCTGCGCAAACAGGGCCCAAGCTCGCGGATTCCCAGCTTATCGGGGTCACTTGCGGCAGGAATGACCGGGCAATCCTGCTCCGAACGCCCTGCGCCGTGGCAATGCGCGCGGAACAGCGCCGCCGTGCGCTGAAAGAAGTAGTTGCGCCCATCTTCGGTGATCCAGGCGATGCGCCGGTGGCCCCGCGCGAACAGGTGGTCCACGATCAATTCGACGGTGCGGGCCGGATCGTTGGACACCGAATCCACGTCAAGATGTTCGGCCGCGTAACCTTCGATCAGCAAATGCTCGGCACGCTGCTTGAGCAGTGCCAGCAGCGACACCGACATGGCCGACGAGCGGGGCTGCAAGATGGCCGCGTCGTACCGCGCGCCGGACTTCAGGATATCCATCACGTGCGCCGCGTTGCTGTAGGCCAGCACAAGCGACTCGTGCCCATCGATCGACAGGCGCTGGTGCAGGATGCGCGCGATCACGTCTCCGCGCAAATAAGGATGCTCGTACAGCAGCGTGAGTACGCTGCGCGTCCGGGTCTTTACCGCATCGGCACGGCCAACGAAAGTGCCCTTGCCTACGTGGCTGGTGATGAGCCCTTCGGTGCGCAGCTTCTCCAGCGCGGCCTGGATCACGTGCTGGCCCACACCATAGTCGGCGATAAGCTGCCGCACGGTGGGCAGCTTGCTGCCGGCGGCGGCTTGCGCAACTTTGTCGCGCAGCCGCTGGAGCACGGCTTCTTGCATCGGGGTGTCGCGCTTGGGCTTCGTGGTCATGTCGGATCAGGGTCGGTAAAGCCCGCAGTATCGTCGCGTTCTCGTCCCCGGCGGCCGCAGGCCAAGAAGACCCGGTGTGCTCACTTGATCAACCCCATCTGCCGCGGCAAGAACAGCGTTATCTCGGGGAATGCCACCAGCACGCACAGGCAGCCGATCAGCACGGCACAGAAGAACCAGGCCTCGCGGATGACCTCGCGCACCGGTATGCCGGTGACGCCCGCAACCACGAACAGTAGGATGCCGTATGGCGGCGTCATCATGCCGATCATCATATTTACGGTGACTATCAGCCCGAAGTACACCAAGTCGACTCCCAACAGGCGAGCAGTGGGCAGCAACACCGGCACCAGCACCAATAGCATGATCGCGGTGTCGATGAAGCATCCGAGCAGCAGAAACAGGACCATGACCGCGACAAGGAATGCCCCCTGCGTGAACTGCTGCGCCGTGAACCACTGCGCGATCGTGTCGGGCAACTGTTCCGCGGCGATGGCGTAGTTGATCAGGAAGGCACCCATGATGATCGTCATCACTGCGGCGCTCTGGATCAACGAAGTACGGAACACCGCGTAGGTCTGGCGAGGAGTCATTTCACGGTAGATCACGAACATGAGCAGCAGTGCGTATAGCGCCGCGACTCCGGCGCCCTCCGTCGGCGTAAAGGCGCCGATGCGGATGCCCCCCAGGATCACCACTGGCAACCCCAGTGGCAGCAAAGCACGCCAGAACAGGCGCGGCACAGCGGCGAGCGTTATCGGTTCGGCCATCGGGAAACCCCGTCGCCAAGCCTGCCAGGCAACGCCAGCCATCAACGCGACGGCGACCAGCAGGCCCGGCAGGATGCCGGCGGCGAACAGTGCCCCGACCGAGACATTGGCGATGACCGCGTACAGGATCATGGGGATCGACGGCGGGATGATCGGCGCCAATGTGCCGGCGGCAGCGGTCAGCGCAGCGGAGAATCCGGCCGGATATCCTGCTTTGCGCATGATGCGCACCAACACCGCGCCCGGCCCGGCTGCGTCCGCCACCGCGCTGCCACTCATGGCTGCGAAGACCACATTGACGATCACGTTGATGTGCCCCAGGCCACCGCGGATGCGACCAACGAAGACCTGCGCGAAATCGAACATGCGGGTGGCGATGGTACCGCCGCTGATGAAGTTGCCGCACAGGATGAACATCGGGATGGCCAGCAGCACGTCTGACTGCAACATCGCGTTCATCACCTGCTCAGCCGCCACGCCGGTATCCATGCCCTTGTGCAGCAAGTAGGAAAGACCTCCCGCCAGCATGCAGATGCCGATCGGGATTCGCGCGAGCGTGAGCACCACGAATACGGCGATCAGAATGATGATCGAAGTCGTCATAGGCTCCCCTGCCTTGCGCTGCCGGGTTCATCGCCGGTGCCACATTGACGGCAAGCGGTCTCGCCACGCACCAGCCGTACCAGATTGAGCACGGTGGCGGCGGCGCTGCGTAGCGCCACCATGCCGATGAAAAAGGCGAAGAAGCCGAACACGAAGTCGTAGCGGATACGCAGGATCGGTGAACTCAGCACTTTCATGTAGAGCGCAAGATCGACGATCGCCGGAAACGCCACTGCGAAGATCGCAGCCACCATGGCATAGGCCAGCGCCATGACCAGGACCTGCAGGTTGCGCGGCAGGGCATCGGTCAGCAGCTCGAACACGATATGGTCCGCGGCGCGCAGCGTCACGGCGGCTGCCCACAGTACGGCCACGGCGAACGCCAGGGTGGGGAACTCCTCGCTCCAGCTGACCGGCTGATGCACCACGTAGCGCATGAAGACTTGCAGGTTGATTGCACCGAATACGCATGCAAACGCCAAGACCCCCAGCGCGTCAAGCGCGGCCGAGAGCGGCCGCCAACCTCTTTGCAACAACGGCGCCATTGCGGTGCCTACTTGGCCAGCGCGTTGATGCGGCTCAACCAGCCGGCCGGCGCCTTGGTCACGTATTCGGAGTCCGAAAATACCTTGAGCACATGGGTACGGAAGGCCTCCACGTCGGGGGTGGTAACGGTTAGTCCGGCACTGCGCATGCGGGTCAGAATGTCCTCGTCGTCGCGGAACTTGTTGGAGTCGTTGAACATCATTGCGGCGCGTATGCCATCGCGCACGATGCCCTGCTGGCGCGGCGTCATCTTGCCCCAGGCAGCATTGCTGATGCCGATCATGTTGGCCGGAATGCTGTGGTAGGTCAGCACAACCTGCTTGGTGGCCTCGTGGAACTTTGCTCGCCAGGTGGTGGACAGCGGATTGTCCTGGCCGTCAATGGTGCCGGTCTTGAGCGCCATGTACACATCAGGCAATGCCATGGGCACTGGGTTGGCGCCCAGCGCCTTGCCCAGCAGCAAGAACGACGGCGAGCCGGGCATGCGCAGCTTCACGCCGGCCAGATCGGCAGGCGTCTTGACGGTACGCGCCTCGCGCAGATTCACGATGCGCGGGCCGGCGTAGTAGTAATCCAAGATCTGGATGCCAAGGTCCTTGGCGATCCGGGCCTTGTATTCCTTTCCGATGTCGCCGTCCATGGTGGCCTTGACATGGCTCCAGTCCTTGAACAGGTAGCCCACGGTCAGCAGGTTGTATTCGGGGATGCGGTCCGCGATGTCCCACCATGAAATGATTGTCATCTCGATGTTGTTGCGCTGCATAGCCACGATCTCGGTGCCTTGGCGCACAAGACTGCCGCTATGGTGGATCTGGATATCAAATTCGCCCGGTGCAGATCGGTCGACCCACTCCTTGAAGACGTACATCATCTCCACCGGGAGGTCACCGCCAAGGCCACCAGTGCCGAAGCGCAGCATCTGGCGCTGGGGCGACTGGGCCGATACATCCGGCGCGAAACCCGTCAATGCCGCGCCGGCCGCGAGCACCAATGCGCTTGCGGTGGCGCCAAGGCTGCGCCGTGTCAATGTCTTGAGCATGTTGTCTCCTATTGGGTGGTCATCGCACCGAGCGGGTGCCTGCGCCGCAAGTCACGGCAAACGAACAATACGCATTTTTATCAATACAGTCAATACTATAAAACATTTATTTTGTATTTGTAATGTTTAGCCTAACTGTCGCTCAGCATGAACATTCATAAGAGTGATATTGCGCAGAATACGGACAATTTTGATCATCCATAAGTAACGTCATATTGTATTGACTGTATTGATTTTTGCTGCTCTAATTTGTGCTTTCAGCCACTCACAAGGAGACAAGAAGCCATGACCAAGCCCGCGAAAAAACCCCTGCCCCGCGGAGTCGTCGCCTCATCGGTGACGCCCTTCAACAAGGATGGAGCGATCAACTTTCGGGCCTTCAAGCCCCACCTGGACTGGCTGATCTCCGAAGGCGTGGCAGGAATATCGCCGCTGGGCAGCTCAGGCGAGTTCTTCGCTATGGAATCGGACGACCGGAAGAAAGTCGTGGAAGCCCAATTGGAGGCGATCGGCGGCCGGGTGCACACCATGGTCGGCTCACACCACTACAGCACGCGCATCGCCATCGACTTGTCAAAGCATGCGGAGCAGGCTGGTGCCGACTCGCTGCTAATCGTTCCACCTTACTACGGTCTGCCCACGGCCGAGGGCGTGATGGATCACTATCGGCGCATCGCCGACGCCGTGACGATTCCGATCGTGCTCTACCACAATGTCACCGGCACCAATGTGGATCTGAACACCGAGCAGCTGTCCACGCTATTCCAGGAAGGTGCGATCAAAGGCGTGAAGATGTCCAACATGCTGCCCGACCGCGTGGTAGGGTTGTTGCAGGCCAATCTTTCCGACGCGACGATATACGCCGGCATCGACTACATCGCGTTCGAGTCCCTGGCGCACGGTGCGCATGGCTGGATATCAGCGCTGCCCAGCCTAACCCCACGTGTCGCCTGCGACATATACCAGAGCCTTGCCGTCAACGGCGATCTTGTGACTGCGCGCAAGCAGTGGGCCAAGGCAGCACCGCTCATGCGCTTCGTGTTCCGGTTCTGGGCCCCGGCCAGCAACGGCGAACCGGCGCACTGGTTGTCGATCATGAAGGCGGGGTTGAACATGATCGGACCAGATGTCGGTGAGCCTCTGTCTCCCAGCGCGCCACTGGGTCCCGAGAACAGCGCGATCCTGGCGAAGTTGCTGAAGGATCTGGGCTATACGGTGCGCAGCTAGTACATCAATACGCAATTCTTGAAGCAAGACGCCGCCCAAGCTTGCGGTCTGGGTGATCTTGGTTCTTGACGCGGCCATTCGCAGACTGCGGCAAATGAACGACAACCAGATGGCCTGCCGGCTCCCACGCGAGGTTCAGATGCACGTAGTTGCTTCAAAGGGCTCCGCTGACGAAACGGTTTTGGAGGTCGCTTCCGCCCGACTGGTACGTGATCAGCAATTACCGGTACAGAGACTTCACTGAAAAGGCGGTGGTGATCGAGCGACGACTCCTCAGCCATGAAATTGGCGCTGGCAACGTGATGGTTCACGATCTACAGTTGCGGTCGACTTCAGCCACCGCAGGAGCGCGTGAGACGAATCGCTCCGTGGATTTGCAAGGGCCACAGACTGCCCGACCAGTGCTCGGACAGAACCCGCGGCGCTTGCAGCTGAAGGCCAGCAGCTTGTCGTGGCCGCACGCGCCACGGCGCAGCCTCAGGAACCCGTGCGCCGGAATGCCGCGTTCCAGGAACTCTTCGAACTCTTCTTTGATGAACCGCGGCAATTCACTTCCGGTGCTGGCCTCAGTGTGCGCGATGAACCTGGCCGCGTGCTGCTGCACCAGGCATTGAGAGTGCCGACAATACGTCATTCAAGTTAGTCCCAATTTGGTACCAAAATCGCCAGCATGCACGTAACTCCCGTAAAGATGCTGTCGGACTTCTATCGGCAAGACGCCTATCGGGACTGCGCAGGCCCGGCGAAGGCTTGGTACGCACTAGCCACGGTCGCTCAATGGGCGCGGCCCGCTGACGTGGTTGCGCAGGTGCCAAAGGCCAGCGTCCTCAAGGACGGTCGCACCGTGTTCAACCTGGGTGGCAACAAATACAGGCTCGTGGTCTGGATCAACTACGACTACGCCGCGGTTTACACCCGGTTCATCGGCACCCACGCGCAGTACGACCAGATTGACGCACAGACGATTTGAAGGAGGTCATCATGGATATTCAGCCGATCAAAAATGCAGTCAGCCATGCTGCCGCTCTGGCGCAGATCGAGGCACTGATGAGCGCCAAGCGTGACACGCCCGAAGGCGACCGCCTCGACGTGCTGGTGACGCTCGTGCAGGCCTATGAATGACCTTGCCCCTGTTTTCCGCACTCCATAGGCTGCCCACTATGCGGACTTCCTGGCTTGCTGCTGGGCCGCGATCCAGCGTTGCTCGAACGTCATCGGGCTGACGTAGCCCAGCGTCGAGTGCAATCTCTTGAAGTTGTAAAACGTCAGCCAGTCGATCACCTCATCCATGGCCTCTCGGCGAGTGGCAAACCGTCTGCCATAAAGCCTACCGACCTTCAACCGGCTCCATAGGCTTTCGGTCGGGGCATTGTCCCAGCAGTCACCCTTGCGGCTCATTGACGATTTCATCTGGTAGTCCTTGAGCGCATCCTGGAAGTCTCGGCTGCAATACTGGCTGCCACGGTCCGAATGGAAGATCAGCCCAGGCATGGGCCGCCGCCGGAACCACGCCATGCGCAGCGCATCGGCGACCATGCTGGCCTGCATGTGTTCCCGCATGCTCCACCCCACCACCTGGCGACTGAACAGATCGATCACCGCCGTCAGATACAGCCAGCCCTCATCGGTGGCGATGTAGGTGATGTCGCTGGTCCACACGGTGTTCGGCTCCGTGGCCGTGAAGTTGCGTTGCAGCAGGTTTGGCGCAATCGGCAGATCATGCTTGCTGTCAGTGGTCACGACAAACTTTCTCTTTCCCCGGGCCTTGATTCCGTGGCGCTGCATCATCTTTCGCACGCGCTCCTTGCCAACACGGATGCCACGGGCCAGCAACTCTTTCCACATCTTTGGCCAGCCGTATTCCTCTTTGAACTCAGCATGTATGACCTTGATGTGTACCAGCAGGGCTTCGTTGCTGACGCGCTTGTTCGCCACAGGCCGGCTGGGCTTGTCCGCATCCTTTTTGCGCCAGTGCTCGAAGTAGCCGCTGGCGCTGACGTCCAGTACCTCGCAGGCCAGCGTGATCGGCCAGCGGGCCTTGTGCCTTGCTATCCAGGCGTACTTCACAGCGATTGCTTGGCGAAGTACGCCGTAGCTTTTCCCAGGATATCGCGCTCCATTTTGAGCCGCGCCACCTCGGCGCGCAGCCGTGCCAACTCCATCTGCTCCGGTGATACTGGCTTGTCGCCAGCACCCTTGAGTTGACCTTTCTCGCTCAGGCGAACCCAGTTGCCCAGCGTCTGCGAAGGTACGCCCAGGATCTTGCCGGTCACAGGTACCGACTGTCCGCCCTTGACCAGACGCACCGCCTCGAGCTTGTACTCCAGCGTGTATTTCCCACGGGCCTGCCCGTCTTTTCTCTTGCTCATTTCGTTCTCTCCATTGCATGAATTTAACCATCAGCTATGGAGTACGTTTTTCGGGGGCAAGGTCAGAAGCGAAGCACCACCCCATCGACCCGCCCGATCCGATCGAGGCGATCAGGTTCCGCATGGATCAGTCGGGGTTGGTCGTGAAAGACCTCGTGCCCTACATCGGTCCGATCAATCGCGTGTACGAAGTGCTCGCGCGCAAGCGTCCGCTGACGCTGAACATGATCCGACGGCTCACAAAGGGCTTGGGCATTCCGGCCGACATCCTCATCAGCCAGCATCAGGAAGACGTCGAAACCGCGTGAACACGTGGGGGGCACCGCCAGCCGATTACCTGCACGAACCGGGCAATGCCCGTGGCTGCAATGCGCGTGCGCCATCTTTGCACCACACCCGCACAAAGCCGTCGACCGACCAAGACAGTCGAAAACGCTTGTCCACGGCCGCGCGATCGGCGCCTCTCACGCAAGACTCGCGCGGCGGTGGGTAAGCCTCCTGGCTCGATGCCTGTAGCAACTGCTGTCCGCAGTGCTGACAGACACGGCGCAATCGCTCTGCCAGTCCGGCAGCACGAAAATATCCCGGCACCATTGCTGTTGCAAACCACATGAAATTGGCGCAGTATCGGCCCCGTTCAA
>JAGPBF010000139.1 GCA_018063505.1 Rhodoferax sp. | reverse complement strand
TGCTCTCGATCAGCGCCTTGCCCAGCGCACGGCCGGTACCATCCCAGCCACCACCGGGGTTGGCGGGAATCATCATCTTGATGTTGGCGCCGGCAAAGGCCGACAGCGGCAGGGTGCCTGCAGCGGCTGCGGCAAGCATGGATTTGAGGAAGGTATCGCGACGCATGGGCTGTCTCCGTTGGTTGGTGTACTCTTCTATGATGCGCCGAACGGCTGTCATTCGGCTGTCCGAAATCCCTAGGGTAAACACTGATCCACCATGCCGTCGCAATGCGCCTGCTGTTGATAGAAGACGACTCTGCGCTGCAGACCAGCTTGCAGCGGACGCTGGAGCGCCGCGGCATGCGGGTGCAGCTGTGTGGCGACGGTCTGCAGGCACTGGCGCTGTGGCGCCAGCAACTCCCCGATGTGGTGTTGCTCGATCTGAGCCTGCCCGGCATTGACGGTCTGGAGGTTCTCGCGCAGGCACGCCAGGTTGGCCTGGCAACCCCGGTGCTGATCCTGACCGCACGCGGCACCGTCGGCGACCGGGTCATCGGGCTCAATACCGGCGCCGATGACTACCTGGCCAAACCCTTCGACCTCGATGAACTCGAAGCGCGCGTGCGCGCGCTGCATCGGCGCAGTGCCGGCGCAGGCGGCGATCTTGCGCCCGAGCTGCCCGCGTGCGGGCAACTGCGACTGGACACCGACAGTGGCGCCATTCACCAAGGGTTCAAGGTGCTGGACCTGACACCCCGCGAGCTGCGCATGCTGCGCACGCTGATGGAGCGCGCCGGCCGCGCCGTTGGCAAGGAGCAACTGTTCGAAGTGGTGTTCCCGGGCGAACCGCAGGTGCAATACGAGGCCATCGAAGTGGTCGCCTACCGGCTGCGCAAGAAGCTGGCTGGCACCGGCGCCAGCCTGGTCACGCTGCGCGGTCTTGGCTACCTGCTCAAGGCCGATGCCTGAGCCCAAGCAACCCATTGCGGCACACGCAAGTCGTGCCGGCCTGTCCCTGCGCCGCTACCTGCTGCTGGGCATCCTGTTACCGACCGGCCTGTTCATGCTGGTCAATACCGCGGTCCTGTATCGGCAGGCGCTGACCGCGGTCAACACCGCCTACGACCGGACCTTGCTGGCTTCGGCCAAGTCGATCGGCGAACTGCTCGAAGTCGAGGGCGAAGGCGCGCAGGCGCAATTTCGCACCAACGTGCCGTACTCGGCGCTCGAGGCTTTTGAAGCCGACAACCGCAGCCGCATGGTCTACCGGATCTCCAACGTGCGCGGCGAACTGATCGCCGGCTCACCCGACCTCCCCTTGTGGCAGGGACGCCTTCCCGACAAGGGCCCTTATGCCGCGCTGGTGGACTTCTACGACGACACGCTGCGGGGTGACGCGGTTCGGGTAGCGGTGTTGCTGCAGCCCGTGGCCAGCCGCCACGGGCTTGGCGTGGCAACGATCCAGGTGGCCGAGACACTGGAGTTGCGACGCACGCTGGCGCGCCAGATCCTGCTCGATACCCTGCTGCGCCAGAGCCTGCTGACGGTGGTGATCGCGCTGGTCGTGGTGCTGGTGGTTCAGCGTGCGACACGGCCCGTGCGCGAGCTCAGTGCCAATCTGCGCCTGCGTGCCGAGGACGACCTGACCGTGATTGCAGCCCCCGGCCTGCCCCGCGAATTGCGGCCACTGGTGGATGCCACCAACCAGGTGATGGCGCGGCTGCAGAATCTGCTGGAACACCAGAAGCGTTTTGTGCGCGATGCCTCGCACCAACTGCGCACGCCGCTGGCAGTGCTCAAGGTTCAGGTGCAGTCGGCGCTGCGTGCGGACGTGCCACCGCAACAGGCGCTGCACGAAATCAACGGGACGGTGGAGCGTGCCACCGTGCTGGCCAACCAGATGCTGGCGCTGGCCAAGGTCGAGCAATTGCGCCAGCAGGCTGACACCCGCATATGGGACCTGGCCCCGATCATGCGCGCGATCGCACTCGATCTGGCGCCACTGATGGCAGAGCGCAACCTGGACTTCGGCATCGAGACCACCGCCGCGCCGATCCGCGCCCACGAATGGATGCTGCGCGAACTGGTACGCAACCTGTTGCACAACGCCATCAAACATGCGCCCGACGGCAGCGTGCTGAGCGTGCGCATCGCGGCCGACCGCCAGTTCTGTGCGTTGACAGTCTCTGACTGTGGCCCGGGCATCAGCACAGAATTGCGCGCCAGACTGTTTCAGCCGTTTTCTGCCGGGCACGGCGACGGCTCCGGACTGGGCCTGATGATCTGCCGCGAGATCGCGCTGGCACTCGGTGGCCAGATCACGCTCGACAACCGGGTGGTGCACGGACATACCGAAGGCCTCGATGCCACCGTGCGCTTGCCACTGGCCGGCACCACTTGAGTCACAATCGCCGGCAATGGACAAAGTTCGCATCGACAAATGGTTGTGGGCGGCGCGGTTCTACAAGACCCGCAGCCTGGCCAGCGAGGACATCGCCAAGGGCCGGGTGCAAGTCAATGGCATCGAGGTCAAGCCGGCGCGGGATGTCAGGAGCGGCGACAGCGTGGTCATGCGCCACAACGCCGTGGTGCGAACCGTGGTGGTGCGCGCTGTCAGTGACAAGCGCGGCCCGGCGCCGGTGGCGCAGCTGCTTTACGAAGAAACCGCAGAAAGCCTGCAGCTGCGTCTGCAAGCGGCCGAACAGCGGCGCATGGGCGCCGAGCCGGCATTGAGCCTGGAACACGGGCGCCCGACCAAGCAGGACCGGCGCAAGCTCGAAGGGGCCTGGGGTAAGCGCTGGAGCGCGTCGCTCGACTCCTGACGGTTGCGCGTTTGCTCGCCGCGCTCAGTGCATCAGCATCGCCATTGGCACGGTTCGCGCAAACGAATCCTTGTTGAGTTCGATGTCGCGCTCGGTCATTGCGTCGAGCCACTCCTGCCATGCCTGTTCGGTGTCCTGTTCAATCACCACCGGCTGTGGAATAGGCTCGCCGAATACGAAATCAAGCAGGACGGTTGACACTTTTTTTGCCTTTGTGTTCATGACTTCTCTCCCAGGGTCGTTCGCATGCCCCGAGCCTAAACCACGATCTCACCGAAGGCGCGATTGAACTGTAAAACTTGCGGCGGATCGTGAGCAAATGCAAGTAACAAGCCTTGTCGGCGACTGGAAATTGCCGCTCGGCTGCACGCGTACCAAGCCCTTGCATGGGAGAATCCGCCTTTTGTCCGGTCGGCACTTCGCATGGAATTCTTCACCTTCGCCTGGATCAACGATCCGCAAATCTGGTTGTCACTGCTGACGCTGACAGCGCTGGAGATCGTGCTGGGCATCGACAACCTGGTCTTCATCGCGATCCTGACCAGCCGACTACCCGCACATCAACGCGCGCTGGGCCGCAAGGTCGGCCTGTCGTTCGCCCTGCTGACCCGTCTGATGCTGCTGGCCACGCTGGCCTGGATCGTCGGGCTGACGGCACCGGTGCTGACACTGGCTGGCCACGGATTTTCCTGGCGCGACATCATCCTGATCAGCGGTGGTCTGTTCCTGCTGTACAAGGCCACAGCCGAAATCGGAGAAATGGTCGATGGCGAAGAAGGCGAAACCACTCCGACGCAGGGTGTGGCCGGTGTCACCTTTCGCGGTGTCGTGCTGCAGATTGCCGTGATCGACATCATCTTCTCGCTGGATTCGGTCATCACGGCCGTCGGCATGGCCGATACCTTGTGGGTCATGGTCGCCGCCGTGGTGGTCGCGATGATCATCATGGTGATTGCCTCGACGCCGCTGGCCAACTTCGTATCGGCCCATCCGACGGTCAAGATGCTGGCACTGTCATTCCTGCTGCTGATCGGCGTGTTGCTGATTGCCGACGGCTTCGGGCTGCATGTGCCCAAAGGCTACGTGTACTTCGCACTGGGCTTCTCGGTGGCCATCGAATCGCTGAACCACTGGGTGCGCGCGCGGCGCAAACGGCTGGCCGCAGCACACGCCGCCAAAGCCAGCTGAGCACAGCAAGCGCAGGCAGGCCGACCCAGGGATTGCCTGCCTGCGTACGCTCAGGTCTGCGCAGTTGCCGTCACGCACGCCAACGCCTGGGCCAGCGCGCCTGCATAGAAGTTCAGGCGCCGCTCCTTGGTCAGCGCGAGCAGTTGCTGCAGTTGCTCCAGCAGCGCAGCGTCCCGCGCGCCCCGGCCATGGCGCGTCAACGCGCGGCCACGCGCAACGATGAAATCAGACCAGGGAAACCGCTCGGCTGCCGTGTACGCCTCGAGCGCAGCGCAATAACGCAGCGAGGCGTCCCAGTCACCGGCGGCCAGCGACGCCTGGATGGCAAAGTCATTGAAGGTGAAGTAGTTGTGGCTCAGCAGCGAGCCCTCCAGCACGCGTTCACCGGCTGCCAGTGCCCGCTGACGCGATTCGCTGTCCTGCGCGAGCATCGCCTGGGCACCGTACAACTGCGCACCGACGAACTCCATGCCCTGCTCGCTGGACTGGACCACCTCGAAGGCCGTACGCAGATACGCCCCCGCAGCCGTTGCATCGCCATTGCGAAGAAACAGCATGGCCCGGAAGAACCAGGATACTCCGATGAAACGGGGACTGCCCATGGTGGTGGCCAGTTCCAGCGCCCGGTCGATATGCGGCAGGTTGTCACGGAAATTGCCGCAGATGCAGCCGTCGATCATCACCAGTTGCGAACGCGCCATCATTTCCGCGCGCGGATTCTTCATCCGGCTGGACTGCTCGACGGCCCGGCGCGCCACGTCCATTGCCTTGGAAACATCGAGCCTGTAATAGCTGGCCCATGACTCCATCGGCAGGTAGGCGATCTCGACCTTCAGAAATCCCTGCTCGCGGGCCATATCGACACAACGCGTTACCAACGCGCCGCCGCTGAGCACGCGCCCCTGTGCGTAATGGGCATCACCCATTCCCCCCAGCGCCGCGCATTCGGCCTCTGCCGAACCGGCCTTGCGGGCCAGTTCCAGTGCCATTTCATGGGCCTGCAGGCATTCCCCGGCCCGGCCCAGCGTGAACAGCAGATTGCCGCGCAATTCGTACATGCGCGAGAGTTCGAGCGGCAGCTCCGCAGCCTGCGCCAGTGGCTCTGCCTCGGCCAGCAGCGCCAGACCATCGGCAAAGCGGTCGACGTAACGCATGCCCGAGGCCATGGCAATCAGCGCCAGCGCCCGCTCGCCCCCTGCCTGCGCCACCTCAAGTGCCTGCTCGCCGGCCTCGATCGCCCGCACGGCATGGCCCAGCGCCAACAACAGGCGGCTGCGCTTGAGTTTGAGTGCGAAATCCATGTCGCCGGTATCGGGCAGGCGCAACGCGCGCTGCACCAACTCCAGTGCCTCGGCAAAATGGTACTGCGCAGACGCCTGCGCGACGGCCTGCAGGTAGGCCTTGGCCGCGCGCGGATCCTCGGCAAGTTCATAGTGCTCGGCCGCCAGCGCCGCGTCCTGGGGCAGGATCCAGGTCGCGGCTTCCTGGTGCAGCTGGCGCCGGCGCGCATGCAGCAGCGACGCATAGGCCCCATCGCGAATCAGCGCATGCGAGAACACCAGTTCGTCGCCCTGCGGGCGCAGCAGGAACTGATCGACCAGCAGCGCTGCGTCATAGGCCGGATCGCCCACCAGGTGCCGGATCGCCGCCAGCGAGGCACTCTGGCCGAGCACCGCGGCGCCCTGCAGCGCATTCTTGTCGGACGGTGCAAGACGGTCCATCCGGGCCTGGATCAGCGCCTGGATCGAACCCGGCAGGCTGGTGGCGCCTTCATCGCCGGCATTGAGCAGCAGTTGCTCGAGAAACAGCGGATTGCCCTCGGCGCGTTCCACGCAGCTGCGCAGCAGGCTCTCGGAGATCGTCGCCGCGCCGGCGGCCAGACGCATCGCATCAGCCGCCTCCAGCGGACCGAGATCCATGCTCGACACCGGCAGACTGTGCAGCGCACTGCGCCATTCACCGACGCTGGGGTCGCCGGAAAACCGGGTCGTGAACATCACCAGCAGCGGCATGCTGGCCGTCAAGGCCAGCCAGGGACCGAGCTGGCGCAATGCCAGCGGATCAGCCCAGTGGATGTCTTCGATCAGCAGCAGGCTCGGCGCCAGCGCCGCCTGCTGTCGTACCAGCTGTCCGAGCGCCTCGACGGCCTGTGCGCGCCGGGTTTCATCCTCGACCGCCGACAACAAGGCGCGTACCGGCGCCGGAGGTGCCACGTCGAGCAGATCGAACATGAAAGGGGCGAGGTCGGCACCGTCAGAGCCGCGCAGCGCTGAGCGGACGATGGCGTCGCGCCGGCTGGCTTCGTCGGCATCCGGCGCCAGGCCCATCAGACTCTGCATCAGCTTGCGGATCGCATCGTGTCCGGTCCGGGCGCCGAAATCGAGGATCGTCGTTGCATGGCAGACCAGGCCGCGCTCTCGTGCCAGGTCGAGAAATTCTGCCACCAGTCGCGATTTTCCCAGCCCGGGGTCGCCACGCACGAACACGACGCGCCCGCGCTGGCGCGACAGGCAGGCATGGGCCAGGGCCTCGAACTGCTGCACCTCCTCGGCGCGTCCCACCAGCGGGCGCATGCCGCCCTTGGGAACCGCGCGCTCGCCGACGATGCGGTAGGGCACGAGTGGCCGCTCCTTGCCCTTGACCTCGATCGCCTGCCGGGCTTCGCCCTCGAAATGATCGGCCACCTGCTGCCAGGTCTGCGGACTGACCACCACCTCGCCCGGTTGCGCCAGGCCGCGCAGCCGCGCCGCAGTGTTGACCGTGTCGCCGGTGAGCGTGTAGTCGCCCGAACGTGAGTCGCTGCGCCGCGCTATCACCAGGCCGGTATGCAAGCCCGTGTGCATCGACAGAACCCGGCCGAGCCGCTTGGAGACGCCGGCGGCAATGCCGTCGACCGTACGATGCAGCTCCAGCGCAGCGCGGATGGCGCGGCGGGCATCGTCGCGCCGGGCCACCGGCACGCCGAACATGGCCATCACCTCGTCGCCGACGAACTGGTTGACCCGCCCGCCATGGCGCTCGATGACGGCGATCGCCTCGCGCTTGATCCGCGACATGATCTCCTCGACCTCCTCCGGGTCGAAGGCCTCGTTGAGCGCCGTATAACCGGTCAGGTCGGAAAACATGACCGTCGCATGCCGGCGCTCGCCCTCCTCGTTGGGCGATGGCAGACGGGCCGCAATCGGCGCCATGGCCGGCAGCACCGTTGCCGCAGCAGCGGGCGCCGCCGCTTGCGGCTCGGCAACGCGGGCCGCCTTGAGCAGACGTTTGCGGTCGCCCAGCGCGTGCACACCCAGCTCGCGCAGATCGGCGTCGCTGAGGTCGGGCAACAGGTCGACGGACACGTCCTGCGCGACAAATTCGGCGGCGTATCTGGCAAGACCTTGCGATTCAAGCCAGGTCTGGATATCGGTCATGGTGGTGGCTGCGGTTCGGCGGCGATGGCGAGATACCCCCATTTTGCCCCGACCCGCCGCTGCACGCAGCGGCTCGCCGCGATACGCCGCTTGGCCTTGCCCAGGTGCGGCTGTTGCGCTTGTGCGCAGCGTCTACTCGTAGCGCTTGCCCAGCGCCAACAGCTCTGGCGTGCCAATCAGCGCGTTGAGCTGATCGAAGTCGAGCATCTGCGCGCGCATCGGCAAGCTGCTCTGGTGCTGGTGCAGGCTGGTGTAGTACTGCTGCAGCGCGAACGACGCCGCGCGCGCGGTGCCGCCCGGATAGATGACGATCCGAAAACCCAGCTGGCCCAGTGCGTCGGCGCCCTGCACCGGCGTCAAGCCACCTTCGACCATGTTGGCCAGCAAGGGAATCCGCGCCGCAAACAGGGCACAGGCGCTGGCCATCTGCTCGGGCGAGCGCAAAGCCTCGATGAACAACACGTCGACGCCGCACGCGAGGTAAGCCTCGGCCCGGGCCATCGTCGCATCCCAGCCTTCGACAGCCAGCGCATCGGTGCGGGCCATGATCAGCGTCTGGTCCGACATGCGGGCATCGAGTGCAGCCTTGAGCTTGCCGCACATCTCGGCCACCGGCACCACTGTCTTGCCATCGAGGTGTCCGCAGCGTTTGGGAAAGGTCTGGTCCTCCAGTTGCAGCATGGAGGCGCCCGCGCGCTCGAACAACCTGACGGTGCGCATGGTGTTGAGCGCATTGCCGAAGCCGGTATCGGCATCGACGATGACCGGCAGCGACACCCGCTCGGTGATGCGCGCCAGCGTGTCGGCCACCTCGGTGGCGGTGGTCAGGCCGACGTCGGAGCGGCCAAGCCGGGTATAGGCAATCGACGCGCCCGACAGGTACAGGGCTTCGAAACCGCTCTGTTCGGCGATCAGTGCCGACAGCGCGTCGTAGATGCCAGGGGCCAGCAGCACCCGTGCTTGTTGCAGGCGTGCCTTGAAGGAAACGGACATGGAGAAAACCTCGCAGTAGGAATTTCGGACGATCAGGCCTGCAACAGCCCGGCCGCTGTCGCAGCCGCAACCCAGCCACCACCGACGGCGCTGAGCAGGCCATTGCCCGACAGATAACCCCAGACGGCATTGCCGGACACGCCGCGCGCAGCACCACCGGCCGCCAGCAGATTGGCAAACGGCGCGCCGTCGTCGCGCAACACACGGCATGACGCATCGATATCGAGGCCGCCCTGGGTATGAAACAGTGCGCCGGTGACCCGTACCAGATGATAGGGAGGCTGCAATCCACGCGCAAAGCGGCGACCGAAGGCATCGGCCTGTTGCGGCCCCACCGCGGCCAGCGTTTCCCGCAACACGGCCGGCGCGCAGCCGATCAGCTGCGCCAGCGCTTCAAGCGACGTTGCAGTACGCAAGGCACCTGCCTTCTGCGCACCGAGGTAATCGGGGAAGGTACGCGCCAGTTCGAGCAGCGGCGTGTCGAACACGTTGAACGCCACCCCGCCGCTCTGGGCCAGCACGTGGACCGCAGCCTCCGAATACCCCAGGGTCTCGTCGTGAAAGCGCCGGCCCTCGGTATTGATCTGCACGCCGCCTTGCATCATGACGGCCCAGCTCATCAACGCGCCTTGCGGAATGACCCAGGAGCCATGGCCCTGGTAGCCGCCCAGGTCGGCCAGCCGGGCGCCAAGCAGCCGACCCCAGTGGATGGCGCTTCCATCGTTGCCGACATGGCCGGCGAAGATCGCCTCTGCCATCTCGGGCAACAATTCCTGCACCATCGCTGCATTGCCGCCGTAACCATTGCAGGCCAGCAGCAGCACGTCGCAGGCCAGTGTCTCCAGCGTACCGTCAGGACGGGTGTAGGCAACACCCAGTACCCGGTCATCCGGATCGACGTAGAGCACCCGCACCAATGCACCCGTCAGGATATCGGCGCCGGCTGCAGTGGCGGCGCGCTCCAGGCAGGCCATCAGCGCGGCGCCGGTGTGCTCGGGCACGGCATGCATGCGGCGGGCACGATGGCCCGGATACAGAAAGCCGTCGAGCACTTCGAACACGATGCCATGGCGCTGCTCCAGCGCGTCAATGGCCCGTGCCACCGCATCGGTGTAGGCCTCGACCAGATGCGCCGCGGCATCGCCATGGGCCTTGGCCTGCACGTCCTGCGCAAAGGTCTCGCGCGAATCGGTGATGCCCAGCGACTGCTGCAGCCGCGTGCCGGCCGCCGGGATGAAACCCGAGGACAACGCGGTGGAACCCTGTGGCATGGGATCGCGCTCGAGCAGCACGCAGTCGATACCGCGCTCGCGCAGTCCGATGGCCGCCGTCAGCCCGCAGGCGCCGGCGCCGACGATGGCCACCGGCACATGGGGTGCGTCGGGCAATGAGGTCGTGCGAACGACTTGCACATCATGGGTGTTCATGCCGGCTTTACTCCCCCGCTGCCCAGGCGCAAGCGCAACTGGTTGAGCAGGCCACCGGCGGCCACCATGTCGAGCAGGAAATCCGGGATAGGCGCGCACGGCAGCACCACACCGTCACCCGACATGACCATCAAGGCCTGCAGGTCGAGTGTCACCAGCTCGCCATCTCGCAGTTCGCCGGCGCGCGGACAGGTCAGCAGCAGCAGCCCCAGGTTGAAAGCATTGCGAAAATACAGGCCGCTGAACGATGGCGCGATCACGGCACGCACACCCAGATGCACCAGCGCGCCAGCGGCCTGCTCGCGCGACGAGCCGATGCCGAAGTTCGCACCGGCCACCACCACATCGCCGGGACGTACGGCTGCCGCAAACTCCGGCCGCACCGATTCCAGGCAATGCGGCGCAATACCCTCGATGCCCAGTTTCATGTAGGCGCCCGGGGCCAGCACATCGGTGTCGATGTCGTCGCCGAGTTTCCAGACCTTGTGCCGAGCCGCGGTGGTTTCACCGGCAGGCGTCGAAGGGGTCACCGCAGTGGCCGTCATGCCATCACCTCGCGTGGATCACTGATGCTGCCGCGCAGTGCGGAAGCGGCCACTGTATAGGGCGAAGCCAGATAGACCTGCGCCGTCGCAGAGCCCATGCGGCCCTTGAAGTTGCGCGCTGTGGTGGCGATCACATTGGCCCCGTCGGGAATGCTGCCGCCGTAACCTGAACAGGCGCCGCAGGCCGTGGCCAGCACCTGCGCGCCAGCGCTGCGCAGCACCTGCATCACGCCCTCGCGTTCCGCAAGGTCCTGGTCATGCAGGCTGGCCGGCGCCACCATCAACTGCACCCCGGCAGCCACCATATGCCCCCGCAGCACCGCAGCCGCCGCGCGCAGGTCGTCGAGCTTGGCACCGGTACAGGCTCCGATATACGCCACCTGCACCGGCACCTGGGCGAACTCGGTCACTGCGCCGGTGTTGGCCGGACTGTGCGGCGCCGCCACCTGGGGCGCCAGCGTGGCGGCATCGAAAGTGAAGGTCTGCGCATCGGCAGCCTCGTCGGTGAACCAGTCATTGCCGACCTCATCCACCGTGACGCCGGCCTGTGCCAGCCAGTCACGTGTGGTGGCGTCGGGCGCGATCAGACCGACCTGTGCCCCCATCTCTGCGCTCATGTTGGACAGCGTCATGCGTTCGGCCATCGACAGCGCCTGCACCGCACTGCCGCAGAATTCGACCGCCTGGTACTGGCCGCCGTTCATGCCGAAACGCCCGATCATGTGCAGCATCATGTCCTTGGCCGTCAGGCCCGCCGGCAGTCGGTTGCGCCACACCATGCGCAAGGTCTGCGGCACCCGGACCCACAACTCGCCGGTGACAACCACACCAAGCATCTCGGTGGCGCCGATGCCGAACATGTAGGCGCCAAATGCGCCACCGGTGGGCGAATGCGAGTCGCCGCCGACGCAGAACATGCCAGGGCGGATATGGCCCTTCTGCGGCAACACCACATGGCAGATGCCGATGCTGTCGTAGACATGGGGCAGATCCT
>JAGPBF010000138.1 GCA_018063505.1 Rhodoferax sp. | reverse complement strand
GCGCCTCGTCTGGACCGTATTCGCAGTCCTGCTGCTGTGGGCACTTGCCTGGCTTGTGGTGCCACCCCTGCTCAAAAGTGAGTTGACCAAGGCGGCCAGTGCGCAGCTTGGACGCAAGCTGCAGGTTGGAGACATTGACTTCAAGCCCTGGACGCTTGAGTTGACCGTGCGCGATCTGGTCGTCGCCGGCCAGGACGGCACCGGCATCCAATTGGCCATCCGAAAGATGTATGTCAATGCCGAACTGGAGTCCTTGTTGCGCCTGGCGCCGGTGGTCGACACGCTGACCATCGATGGCCCCCGATTGACGCTGCGCCGCCTGGCATCCGGTGCCTACGACATCGACGACATCATTGCGCGCATTGCCGCCGCACCGAAAAAGCCGGAGACCGAAGACAGCAGGCCATTGCGTTTTGCCCTGTTCAACCTGGCGATCACCGACGGCTCGTTTGATTTCGACGACCAGCCCGCCGCCCGTCAACATGCTTTGCGCGACTTTTCTCTGGCGCTGCCGTTTCTGAGCAATCTGCCGGCACGTCGCGACGTCACGATCACGCCGCAACTGGCGTTCAAGCTCAATGGCAGCCAGTTTGCCTCCAGTGCGTCGACCACGCCGTTTTCCCAGTCGCGCAAGACTGACGCCCAGCTCCGGATCAAGGCCATGGATCTGGCGCCATATCTGCCGTATATCCCCCGCAGCGTACCGGTGCAGTTGCAGCGGGCTGTGCTGGATGCAGATCTCAAGCTCAGTTTCGTGCAGGATGGCGACGCGAAGGTCGTGCTCAGTGGCCAACTGGGATTGGGCGGCGTGGCAATGGCCGATGGTGACGGAGCGGACCTGCTCGCGTTCGACAGCCTGAAGCTGGCATTCGACGAAATCCGGCCACTGGAACAACGGGGCCGGATTGCGTCGATCGCCTTGCAGGCGCCACGCCTTTGGGTGCAACGCGATGCGTCGGGCCAGATCAATCTGGCGCGGCTGGGCAAGACCGCGCCCGCTGCGACCGGGCCAGCCGCCACCAATGCCGTTGCCGCTGCTTCTGCGGCTTCTGCTGCTGCAACTGCAAATGCGACTGCGCCCGCTTCGGGCTGGCAACTGTCGGTTGCAGAGCTGTCGGTGCGTGATGGCAGCGCCAGCTGGAGCGACGCGCGCCTGGCGCCTGTAGCCCAGTTGAAGCTCAGCGCAATCGCGCTGGATGTGCGCGATGCGGTGTGGCCGACGGAGCGCCCGTTGGCGTTCAGCGGGTCGATGGCGCTCGGAGAACCGGCGGCGACTCCAGTGGATGTGGGTACCAGGCCGGCTTCCGGGGCAACACCGAAGTTGCAGGCACGGCTGGATTTCGAGGGTACCGCGACCGATAGGGAGGCGACTGCGAAGCTCGCCCTCCAAGACGCCAGCCTGGCGCTGGTCGCACCCTATGTGGGACAGTTCGTTGTGCCTGACCTGCACGGAATCGTGCAGTCCCGCTTGGCGCTGCAATGGAAGGCCCCGGAGCTCAAGCTCATGCTGGACTCTCTGACGGTCGAACGCCTGGCCCTGGTCAAACCGGGTCCGGGCGTTCGCGCCGATCTGGCGTCGGTGCGCAAGTTGGCCTTGTCCGATGTCCAGGTCGACCTGGACAAGCGCAAGCTGGTGGTCGGCAAATTCGAGTTGTCGCAGCCGCAAGCGGCCGTTTCCCGCGGCGCAGACCAGCGCTGGATGTTTGCGCCATGGTTGCGCGAGGCGCCGGCGCAGCCCGCCGCCGCCGCTGGCGCCAATGCCGCATCGGTGCCGCAAGAAGCGCCGTGGCAGGGTCGTATCGATGCCCTGCAGGTGCGTGGTGGCGTTTTCAGCTTCGAAGACAAGGCCGCTGCCAAACCCGTTGCATTTGACGTGTCGGCGCTCGAGCTGGAGCTCAAGAACCTGCAACTCGACGGCAAACAGCCCGCGGCGACCCATCTCTCGGCCCGCGTGGCCGCGCGCAAGGGCGAGGCCGGAACCATTGACTACCGTGGCTCTGTGCGGGTGATGCCGCTGCAGGCCAAGGGTGCGGTACTGGCCAAGCAGATTCCGCTGCATGTGTTCGAGCCGTATTTCGGTGCCAGCCTCAACATCGATATCGCGCGTGCCGACGCCGGATTCAAGGGCAATGTCGACTATGCCGACAACGGGCAGGGACCCGTCGCCAATGTGCGCGGCGACATCGTGCTCGAGGACTTCCGTGCCAACAGCATCGCCGCGCGCGGCGGCGAGACGCAACTGGCGCAGGAATTGCTGAACTGGAAGGCGCTGGGTTTGCGCGGACTGGACCTGGCGCTGCAACCGGGCAAACCGGTACGGGTGGCCGTGCGTGAGACGACACTGAGCGACTTCTTCGCCCGCGTCATCGTGCATGAGAACGGCCGCATCAACCTGCAGGACGTGGTGCGTTCGGATGATCCGGCGCAGCCGCTGGACGGATCACAGGCCAAGAGCGCGACATCGGGCACAGGCACAGGCTCCAATGCGGTTTCGCGAACGTCGTCGGCATCGGCATCGGTCGAAGGCGATCGCCAGCAGAGGGACGTATCTGCCGCACCTGCACCACCGCCGCCCCGGCCGGTGGCCAGCGTCGACCCGATGGCGCCGGTCATCCAGATCGGGCCGATCAGCCTGGTGCAGGGCAAGGTATTTTTCTCCGACCGTTTCGTCAAGCCCAACTATTCGGCCAATCTGACCGAACTCACCGGCAAGCTCAGCGCCTTTACGTCCAAGCCGGTGCAGGGACAGCCGGAGATGGCCGATCTGGAGCTGCGTGGCAAAGCCGAGGGAACGGCCTCACTGGAGATCCTGGGCAAACTCAATCCGCTGGCCCAGCCGCTGGCGCTGGACATCAAGGGCAAGGTGCGCGACCTGGAGTTGCCGCCTTTGTCGCCGTATGCGGTCAAGTACGCTGGTTACGGCATTGAGCGTGGCAAGCTCAGCGTCGATGTGGCCTATCTGATCAAACCAGATGGACAATTGACGGCCAGCAACCAGGTCGTGCTCAACCAACTGGCCTTCGGCGACAAGGTCGAAGGCGCGCCCAACAGCCTTCCGGTCAAGCTGGCGGTGGCCTTGCTGGCCGACCGCAACGGAGTGATCGACATCGATCTGCCGGTCAGCGGCTCGCTCAACGATCCGCAGTTCCGGCTCGGGCCGCTCATATTCAAGGTGATCGTGAACCTGATCGGCAAGGCGCTGACAGCCCCGTTCAGTCTGCTGGCCAGTGCCATGGGTGGCGGAGGTGATGAACTCAGCCAGGTGCCGTTCGCCAATGGCTCGGCGGTTGTGACGCCACAGGCCGCGACCGGCCTGGAAAAGGTGGCCAAGGCCTTGACCGATCGCCCGATGCTCAAGATGACCGTGGTCGGCACCGCCAACCTTGAGGTCGAGCGCGAGGCATTCAAGCGCCGCCGGCTGCAGGAGCTGTTGGAGGTCGAAAAGCGGCGTGCCGGCGTGAGTGCTGGCGCGTTGGCGCCGGCAGCGGCGGCCAGCGCGCCTGCGGCGCAGGCCGATCCGGCCGGGGCGGACGAACTGCTGCGGCAGGTCTATCTGCGCTCGGAGATCACCAAGCCTCGCGATCTCGATGGCAAGGCCAAGGTGTTGCCGGTCGGCGAGATGCAGGCGCTGCTGCTGGCCAGCATACCGGTCGACGAAGAGGCCATGCGTTCGCTCGCTTTGCAGCGGGGTGTGGCCGTCAAGGACTACCTGATCGGCTTGAAATTGCCGACCGAGCGCCTGTTTCTCGGTGCCGCAAGGACGGTGCAGCCCGATGCCAAATGGTCACCACGCGCGGAGCTCAAGCTCGACACCCACTGAGCGCAGCCTGGCATGCGCTGGGCAGACCTGTGCCGGCGTATCGCCGAATTCACAATGCGGGTGCCGGTCGTTTTTCGACCACTTTTTTGCCCTGACGGGCGCCCTGAATGCAATTGACTGGCTGCCTGAAAGGCGACAGTACGCTTTAGGGGTGAAAATACCCGGTTGCCAACACTGGCCCCCGAATCCAATCCGATAGCCACGATGACCTCCAGCCCCAAGAGCCAAGACGTTCAGAAATTCGATGCAATGACCGATGGCGCCTTCTCTGCGCCAACATCCGGTGAACGCACAACCCGCATTCGCGCCTGGTTGTCCCAGGATCCGCCGCTCGAACAATTGCAGGAAGTTTTTCGTGAACTGGCAACGCGTGACAAAGGTGCGGCCCGTCCGGTGCGCGAGCGGCTGGACGAGTTGCGCCGAGCCAAAGGTCAGGAGCAGGCCGCAGCGGAGTGGGCTGCCAAGGCGCAGGAGCTGCTGGCGCAGACCAAGCTCAACATTGCCGACGCCCTGGCCTGGCAGCGTGATGCAGCCAAGGCCGGCGCACCGCTGAGCAAGGAGCCGTTGCTCGCGCTCAAGGCCGAGCTGGCCGAGCGGGTACGGGTGATCGAGGACCTGCAGCATACCGTTCAGGTGCAACGCGAGGCGGCGGTATTGCTGGCGCAGCGAATCGAGGTGTTGTCGACCAAGCCCTGGGCTTCTGCCCAGGCCGTCTGGGATGCACTGCGCGAAGACGTTGCGCGCTGGCAGCAGCAGGCCGCCGCGCTGGAGGCCGATGTCAACTGGGCCAGTGTCGACCTGAAATACCCACCGCTGCTCGACGCATCGCGTGGCCAGCTGCTGGTGGTCTGGGATTCGTTTCAGACCGCGCTGGCGCAGGCCGTGGCGGCTGCCGGCGATCCGGCTGCGCCGTTGCCGCCAGTGCCTGTCTGGGCCGATGAATTGCGGGTAGTGCGCGGGGTCGCGGTCCAGCCGCCAGCCCGTGCGCCCAAGCCACAAGTCGATCCGCAAGTACGCGAACAGGCCAGCGCCCGTGTCCGCGGCGCCTTGAAATCACTTGAGAGCGAAATGGACCAGGGCCATGGCAAGGCCAGCGCTGGCGCCGCCGCAGCGCTGCGCGGCGCGCTCAAGGACCTGGGCAAACTGATCGATGACGGCCTGGAGAACCAGGCCCATGCTGCGCTGGCCGCTGCCGGCGAAATGGAAGGCTGGCAGCGCTGGCGCGCCGACCAGTTGCGCCAGGAGCTGGTGACCAAGGCCGAAGGATTGCTCCAGCGTCCACCGGGCCAGGCCATTGGCGGGCGCAAGATGCAGGAGACGCTGCGCAGCCTGCGCGAGCAGTGGAAACAGACGGACCAGGGTGGTGTGCCCAACCATGCCATGTGGAAGCGCTTTGACGAGGCCTGCAACGAGGCGCACAAGGTGGTCGAGGCCTGGATCGAAAAGGTCAAGTCCGATGCCGCCTTGCACCGCACGCAGCGTCTGGCGTTGATCGACGAAGTCAAGGCGTGGGCGCAGGCGAACACCAGCGCACTCGATGACGACTGGCGCGGATTCAGCCGGATCCTGCACCAGTTCGGTGACCGCTGGCGCGACGGCGGCCATGTCGGCGAGAAGATGTTCGCCGAACTGTTGCCATTGTGGCAGGCGGCAATCACACAGGCGGCGGCGCCGCTGGAGGCCATGCAGCAGGCCAGCTTGCTGCGCCGCCAGGGCATGATCGAAGAGGCCGCGCGCCTGGGTGCGGCACCCATGTTGCGGGTCGACGCCGTCAAGGTACTGCAACTGCGCTGGCAGGCAGAGGCGCAAGCCGTTCCGATGGACCGCAAACACGAACAGAAACTGTGGGATGCGTTCCGCAAGCCGATCGACGAAGCCTTCGAACGCAAGACGGCCCAGCGACGCCACGACGAGGCAGCGCTCGGTGAACACGATCGCACGGTGCTCGATGCGTCCAAGGCGCTGGATGCGGCCAACCACTCTGGTGACGCGCAGGCGATTCGCGCTGCCATGGCTGCTTTGGATGCCGCCTTGCGCGGCCAGGCGCAGGCGCGCAATGTGGCGCATGCGTCGGCGAACCAGGAGTCCGCCGCTTCAGCCTCGCTGGGCGACAAGGGCCCGGCACCGGTCGGAGCGGTGCCGGCGTTGGACGATGCCGCTGCGGTACCAGCGGCCGACGCCGCTGCCGCAGATTCCACAAGTGACGCGACCGAGGTCAGCGGCTCCGCCGACACGGTGTCGGCGCAAGCCGACCAGGTCGAGGCTGCGAAGGCCGAGCCGGCACCTGCGCCCAAGCCGCCACCGCGGCCCGTCGTGGCGCGGCGTGGCGACGACAGGCCCGGCCAGAAAATCGCCGAATCGGCCGCGCCAGGGCGTGGCGGCAAGCCGGGTGATCGCAAGGATGGACGGCGCCCGTCGTTCGGAGCGGGCAGAGGTGAACCACGGCCTGGTGATCGGGGAGGTGATGGCCGCTCTGGTGGAATGCGCGACGGCGGCCCGGGCAGGGGCGGCCCTGGTGGCTGGGAAGAGCGGCCACAGACGCCGCGGCTCGGCGATGCCGCTTTCCGTGCGCAGCGCGACGCGATGGAGCGCGCGCAGACCCAATTGCGCAAGCTGGCCTCGCAGGCCCACGGCGAAGCATTGACACAACTGCTCGGTGCCTGGCAGGCGCGCGATCCGGAGCAGTTGCCGCCGGCGCAGGTGCTTGGCCCCAAGGTCGGCTCGGCTGCCCGAGGCAGCTGGGTTCAGGCGCTGGGCGCGCAACCCGCCTCGCCAGCGGACAACGCATTGTTGCGGCTGGAAATGGCCGCCGAAGTGCCGACACCGGCCGAGCACCTGGCACAGCGGCGCATGTTTCAGTTGCAATTGTTGACCCGCCGCAATGATCCCGCACCAGCCCAGACCTGGCCACAGGACGTGGGTGAAGTGCTCAAGGGCGCACACGACGATGCGACCGAACGGCGGCTGCGCGCCGCGCTCAAGGTGCTGCTCAAGACCTGAGTCCATGGCCGCCCGAACCCTGCCACAATCGCCGCTGGAACTGGGCTGTGGGCCGCGGGGGCCCTGGGCACTGCAACGGGAGGCAGACTGTGGACTCCGTCGATGACTTGTTGCGCCGGCTGGAGCAACTCAACGAAATTGGTGCCTCGTTGTCCAAGGAGCGGGACATCACGCGCTTGCTCGAGAGCATTCTGCTGGCCGCCAAGGTGATCACCAATGCCGACGGCGGCACCTTGTACCGGATGGCCGAAAACCAGTCCGAGCTGCGCTTCGAGATCCTGCGCACCGACTCCTTGCGTATTGCGATGGGCGGCACCTCCGGCAACCCGATCAGTTTTCCGAATCTGCCGCTGCGCCAGAGCGATGGAACCGCCAATGACTCGCTGGTGGCCGCCTATGCCGCCATCCACCATCAGACGGTCAATATCGCCGACGCCTATACCGAACCGAATTTCGATTTCGCCGGCACCCGCCATTTCGACGAGCGCACGGGATACCGGTCCAAGTCGTTTCTGACCGTGCCGATGCGCAACCACGAAGGCGAGGTCATTGGCGTCCTTCAATTGCTCAACGCGATCGATCCGGACAGCGGCGAGGTCGTCACGTTCTCCAGTTCCGACCAGAGCCTGGTGGAGTCGTTGGCCTCGCAGGCCGCCATCGCGCTGACCAACCGATTGCTGATCGGTCAGCTCGAGGCACTGTTCGAATCCTTCATCAACCTGATCAACCTGGCAATCGACGAGAAATCGCATTACACCGGTGGCCACTGCCAGCGTGTCCCGGCGTTGACGATGATGCTGGCCGAAGCCGTGAACCAGACCCGCGAAGGCCCGTTGGCCGGTTTCACGATGGACGACCGCGATCGCTACGAACTCAAGATCGCCGGCTTGCTGCATGACTGCGGCAAGGTCACGACGCCGGTGCATGTGGTGGACAAGGCCACCAAGTTGCAGACCTTGTTCGATCGCGTCGACCTGCTCGATACCCGCTTCGAGGTGCTAAAGCGCGACGCCGAGATCCATGCGTTGCGCTTGCAACTGCAATTGCGCCCGCGCAGCGATGCAAAGGCCGAGGCCGCGCTGTGGAGCCAGTATGCGGCCGATATCAAGGCCATCGACGATGACCGCGCATTCGTGCGCGCGATCAACGTCGGCGCCGAAAAAACGGTTGAAGAAGACATTGCGCGGGTGCGCCAGATCGCCGGTGCACGTGTCTGGCGCAACGTCGAAGGTGTCGAAACCGAGTTCCTGACATCCGACGAACTCGAGAACCTGACCATCCGTGCCGGCACGCTGACCCAGACCGAGCGCAACACGATCAACCACCATATCGTGGCAACGATCCGGATGCTGGAGAAGCTGCCCTGGCCCAACCATCTGCGCAATGTTCCAGAATACGCGGGTGGACACCATGAGCGCATGGATGGCAAGGGATATCCGAAAGGCCTGACGCGTGACCAGATGTCGGTGCAGGCCAGGGTGATGGGCATTGCCGATATCTTCGAGGCGCTGACAGCCAGCGACCGCCCCTACAAGCCGGGCATGAAGCTCTCACAGGCGATGTCCATCATGCACCGCTTCAAGCACAACGGCCACATCGACCCCGATCTGTTCGACGTGTTCGTGAGCGAGAAGGTTTACCTGACCTATGCGCAGCAGTTCCTCGATCCATGGCAGATCGACGAGGTCAACCTGCCGGACGGTGCGGCCTGAAGAACGCGTCAAGCATCGGCAGCAGATCGGCGAATTCCGCACCAAACCGGTCCCGGTTGACAAAGTAGGCTTCACTGGCCACCGCGAAGAACTCGTCGACTCCGCTGGCGCCGTAGGCATCGAGCCAGGGCATCGCGGCGCCAAAGCGCTCGGCCAGGCTGAGCCGGTCGCAGAAATCCAGATAGTTCGCATGCAGCCTGGTGTGCCACAACGCGCGTGCTGCGCCGCTGCTGGTTGTGCCCATGAATCCGGCGGGCAGTGCAGGACAGCCGTTGGCGGTTCCGTCGCGCATGTCGATCTTGTGGACGAATTCATGGATCACGACGTTGTAGCCGTCGTGCGCGGATTGCCCCGCTTCGGCAACGTCCTGCCAGCTCAGCGTGACCGGCCCGTCCTGCATGGCTTCGCCGGTGAGCACTTCGTCGTACTGGTGAACGACGCCGTTCTCGTCCATGGTTTCGCGCCGGGCGCGTACTGCGCCCGGATACACGACGATACCGACGAAGTCGTCGTACCAGTCGATGCCGCGCCAGGGCTCGCGCAGGTGCAATACCGGCAGACAGGCCTGCGCCGCGATGGCGATGGCCATGTCGTCGCGAATCTCCAGCCCGCCGGCACCGTGGAACTCCTTGCAGCCCAGAAACGCCTGCGCCAGATGCCGCAGTTCGGCCAGGTCGTCGACGCCGGCGGTCTGAAGAAACGGCAGCTGTACCAATGTGGCGTTCCACAAATGGTCCGGGATTGCACGCGCGGCGCTTGCAGGTTTCGGGCCTATCGAGCGCAGCCAGCGCAACATCGCGTGTGTCCCGCCCGCGGTCAGCGGGCTTGTTCCGGCGTCAGCCGGTGAACCGTGGCCGAGCTGCCTGCAGCGTCCAGGCAAAGGCGCAGCACCTGCGAGCGCGGCAGATCAGCCTGCAAGTCCCAATCGCTCAGAACCCAGCGCCTGCGGCCTTCGGCCAGCATGTGGTCCGCCGGTTGATGGGTGTGGCCGTGGATCAGTGTGTGGGCATCGGCCTGGCGCAACCATGCTGTTGCCAGGTCGGCGTCCACCACCGACGGCGCCGGATGCGCCTGCTTGTGTTGTTCGCTTTGCGCACGCAACTGGCGAGCGATTGCCTGCCGCTGCGCCAGCGTCTGCGCCAGGAAGTCGGTCTGCCATTGGCGGTCACGCACCATGCGGCGAAACGCCTGGTATCCGGTGTCCTCCAGGCACAAGGCGTCACCGTGGGACAACAACCAGTGCGTGCCGGCGAATGCGAGAACGCAGGGATCGGCAAGCCCTTGAAGGCCACACTGTTGCAGCATGGCCTCGCCCACCAGGAAATCCCGGTTGCCGCACATGAAGAACTGCGGGCGCTGTCTTGCCGATTCGCGCAACACCGCGGCGCATGCCAACGCGAAGTCGTCGGGTTCGCCCAGTGCATCCCGTCTGACGGGCTCCAGCACATCATCGCCAACCCATACCTCGAACAGATCGCCGAGCATGAACACGGCATCGGCGCGGGTGCGCGCGAGATAGTCTTGCCACGCAGAAAACGTGGCCGGGTCGCCCGCGTGCAGATGCAGATCGGAGATGAAATCCACCACACGCCATTGCGGGGGCGCAGTCACCCGGTCTTGCCAGGGTGCGGCGGCAGCGCCAGACGTTGACGGGGTCGACGTGTGGGGGAGTGGATCAGCCATGGCGACTGCGTTCAGAGTCGCCAGGCCAAAGCATCACCAGGCGCAGGCCTGCACACTTCAGAGTGCGACGGCTTTCTCGATCACGACGTCGTCGTTGGGCACGTCGTCGTGGTAACCCTTGCGACCGGTCTTGACGCCCTTGATCTGATCGACGATTTCGGTGCCCTTGACGACCTTGCCGAACACCGCATAACCCCAGCCCTGGGCCGATGGTGCGGTGTGGTTCAGAAAGCCGTTGTCGGCGACGTTGATGAAGAACTGGGCCGTGGCCGAGTGCGGGTCGTTGGTGCGCGCCATTGCCACCGTGTAGTTGTTGTTCTTCAGGCCGTTGTTGGCTTCGTTGGCGATCGGTGTGCCGCTTTTCTTTTCCTTCATGCCGGGCTCGAAACCGCCGCCCTGGACCATGAAGCCGGGGATGACGCGGTGAAAGACGGTGTTGTCGTAATGGCCTTTCTTGACGTATTCGAGGAAGTTGGCAGTCGAATTGGGCGCCTTGTCCATGTCGAGTTCCAGCGTGATCACGCCGAGTTTGCTGATGTGCAGTTCTACTTGCGGGTTGCTCATGTTCATTTCACCAAGGTTGCGGAGTTGATAAGAATTGGCGTCGTGGGCACGTTTTCCGGGAACGGCCCGCCAGCACCGGTCGATGTCGACTTGATCTTCGTGATGACATCCATGCCACTGACGATTTTGCCGAACGCCACATAACCAAACAGCTGCGGCGCGTTGACCAGTTGGGAGCGGGGCGTATTTTCGTATACGCGGCCCTGGTACTCGAATTTCGGCACCGGATCGCCGGGCGGGATCGGCACCGGGTCCAGAAACGCATTGTCCTTGACATTGACGAAGAACTGGGCGCTGGCGGAATTCGGGTCACTGGTGCGGGCCATGGCAATGGTGCCGACCACGTTGCGAGGGCCGCCGAGCGACAAGGCCTCCCGGCCCTCGTGCATGACGGGCGGGCGTGTCTTCTTCTCGACATAGTTGGCGTCGAATCCGCCGCCTTGCACCATGAAGTTGTTGATGACCCGGTGAAAGATCGTGCCGTCGTAGTGCTTGTCCTTGACGTATTGCAGAAAGTTTTCTACCGTCTTGGGCGCCTTGTCCGGATAGACCTCGACCACGAAGTCGCCCGCAGTGGTGGCGAATCGCACGCGGGGTGCAGAAGAGCTGG
>JAGPBF010000342.1 GCA_018063505.1 Rhodoferax sp. | reverse complement strand
GCCGCTGCCGTGCTGATGGCAAGCAATGTCCGGCGTCGCCGTCGGGGTGTCATCGCGCAGGATTGGAGCCAGGAGCAGGCACAACGTGCACGCGCGCTACTTGACGAAGGGACGGGTCCATGAGCCGCCGGGCCGCTCCCAAGGCGAATAGCCCCGCAGTGCGCAGCACGGAGGGTTTTCCAGCATGAGCCGCCGGGCCGCTCCCAAGGCGAATAGCCCCGCAGTGCGCAGCACGGAGGGTTTTCCAGCATGAGCCGCCGGGCCGCTCCCAAGGCGAATAGCCCCGCAGTGCGCAGCACGGAGGGTATGTCAGCAAGCCGTTTGCCGATTGTCAGTCGCGTGCTGCATTCGCAGCGGATGTCCATTTATCGGGGGCGCTGCGGCGTTTGTGCATGAGCATGTTTGTGGTGGGAATGCTGGGCCTGATCGTCCTGGCACTGGGGATTGTGTTGCCGCCGTTGTTGCGGCGCAAACCGGGCCTGGCGCCCGTCGGGGCCGCGGTCGATGCCAGGCGCGCGAACCTGCAGGTATTGCGTGAACAACTCGCCGTGCTGGAGGCGGACCATGCAGCCGGTGCCATTGATGCCGGGCAATACCAGCAGACCCGGACCGACATCGAACGTCGCGCGCTCGACGAGGAGCAGGCGGCAGAGCAGGCCGTGACAGCGCCGCGTCGCGCAACCGCGACGGCGGTGGTGATGGGCCTGGCGATCCCGGTGTTTGCCGTACTGTTGTACGCGGCGCTGGGGCAGCCCCAGGCGGTCGAGCGGCCGGTGGCCGCGGCGCAGCAGGGTGAACCCACATTGCCGCAGATCGAGGCGATGGTCGAGCGTCTGGCGCAGCGGCTCGAGAACCAGACCACGCCGCAGCAAGGCGACCTGCAGGGTTGGACCATGCTGGCCAATTCCTACGCGGTGCTGAACCGGTTCCCGCAAGCGAGCAAGGCATTTGCGCGCGCGCGCGCGCTGGCGCCGGACGACGCGCAGTTGCTGGCCGACCATGCCGACGTGCTGGCGATGCTGCAGAATCAGAGTGTCGAAGGGGAACCCGGACGGCTGGTCATGCGTGCGCTGCAGATCGACCCGCGCAATCTCAAGGCGTTGACGATGGCCGGCAGCTGGGCTTTCGAGCGACGCGACTACGCCGGCGCGATCAACTACTGGACGCAGGCGCAGCCGTTGGCGCCGCCAGGCAGCGACTTTGCTGCAGGCCTGGCCAACAGTCTGCAGCAAGCCCGTGCTGCGGCCGCCCGGAGCGGTCAGCTGGCGGCCGCCGAAAGCCCGACCACCGACAAGGCACAACACCAGGGCGCCAGCAGCATCGAGGCCAACAAGAAGCCTGTGCCCGCAGGCAATGCCAGCACCGCCCATGTCAGTGGCGAGGTCCAGGTGACGCCGGTCCTGTCCAAACGCATCCGCCCTGGCGACACGCTGTTCGTGTTTGCACGGGCCGTCGACGGGCCGCGCATGCCGCTGGCCATCATCCGGCAATCCGCTTCCGGACTGCCACTGACGTTCACGCTGGATGACAGCAGCGCCATGGCGCCGCAGTTCCGTATCTCCGGATTCAAGCAGGTCATCGTCGGTGCGCGCATCTCGGCCAGCGGCGATGCCACGCCGCGCAGTGGTGACCTGATCGGGCAGATCGGACCGGTCGACGTGGGCGCGGGCAAACTCGTGCTGATGATCGACAGCGTCGTTCCCTGAGGCCGGCCAGAACCTGTTGATGGCGGACCCGGCACCATGAAGCGGCTGCCTCCCCTGACCGCCTTGCGCGCGTTCGATGCCGCGGTGCGCACCAGCAGCTTCACCCGTGCCGGCGAGTCCCTGCATGTGACGCAGGGCGCCATCAGCCGGCAGATCAAGCTGCTGGAAGACTGGCTGGGAAAACCGGTGTTCGTGCGCCACTACCAGGGCCTCACCCTGACGCCCGCCGGCAGCCTGCTGGCGCAAAGCCTGGACGCTGCGTTCGGCACCATCCAGGACGCGGTGGAGCAGATCGGTTACCTGGGCGCGCGCCAGCGCATTTCGGTCAATGTGCCGGAAACCTTTGCCTCGCGCTGGCTGGCGCCGCGGCTGCGAGCCTTTCACGGCCGGCATCCGGACATCGACCTGACCATCACCACCAATTCGGTGGGCAACCAGCGCGAGGCGCAGCAATACGACTGCCTGGTGCTGTTCCTCGATCAGCCGTGGTCCAAGGGCGATTGCCGCTTGTTGCGCCAGGAGCAATATGTGGCCGTTGCCAGCCCCGAGTTGTGGCAGGACGGCCTGGCGCCGGCGCTCGACAAGCTGACCTTGCTGCATGTGCTGGCCGGCAACAAACGCCTGCCGTTGTGGGAGAACTGGCTGGCTTCGCTGGGCATACGCCATATCGACGCCAGGCCCGGCATTGCTTTTTCGACCATGGACCAGGCGATCAATGCGGCGGTGTCGGGCGCCGGTGTGGCGGTGGTCGACGCGCCGATGGTCGAACGCGAACTCGCCGAACAACGTCTGCGCCGGATGGACAACCATGAACTCACGGCCAGCCATGGCTACTGGTTCGTCGAACCGCGCGAAGCCGCATTGCGCGAGCCGGCCCACCGTGCGGTGGTTGCGTTGTTCCACGCCTGGTTGCTGGACGCCAGCCACACACCGGTCCCAGCAGGCTGACCTGGCCTGACGGTGGCCTGGCTCCCGCGCCGGCGCGGGGACATCGCCCGCAGAGCCTATTGCCGGATCACCACGGCGTCCAGCTGCAACGCGCGGACTTTCTGCGCGGTCGTGTCTGCCACATCCCGTGACGCGAATGGCCCGACCCTAACCCGCGTCAGCGTGCGCCCGTTGCGCGTGAGTTCCTGCGTTGTTGCGGGTAGTCCGGCTTCCCTGAGCCGGGTGAACGCGCGTTGCGCATTGGCCTGTTCGGCGAACAGGCCGACGTTGATCTGGAAGCGCCCGCTGGCTGCGGCTTCGGTCGCTGCCGCCGCTGGCTGCTGGTCCCCCGCGGGCGCCACCGGCGTGGCTACCTGCCTGGCGGCCGGTGTTGCTGCTGCAATTGCCGCTGTCGGCGGTGATGGCAGGTGCGCATTGCGCGAGCGCGCTGCGATCGCCGCGTGCCGGGTCGCCGCGTCTGCTGCTTGCTCGCCTGTCGGCATGCGGGGGACGGTTGGCGCCGGTGCAGCCAGCGCCGCCGGCTCGGGCTGGCTGGCCGCTGTGGACGGCTGCGCCGCAGAGGGGTTCGGTGCGCTGTCGGCGGAGGCGCCCTGTGGCGCCGCGTCTGCGGCCACCATACGGCCTTCGTCCATCCGGGCGGCG
>JAGPBF010000341.1 GCA_018063505.1 Rhodoferax sp. | reverse complement strand
GCATTGGCCTGGGCGGCACTGGCAAAGTCGAACGCCAGGTCGACCGATGCGATCAGTGATGCACGGTTGCGCTGCAGGGTGTCGAATGCGCCGGCCTTGATCAGCGCCTCGACGCTGCGCTTGTTCAGGCGGGTACGGTCGACCCGTACACAGAAGTCGAACAGACTGGTGAAAGGGCCGCCCGCCTCACGCGCCGCCACCAGCGACTCGACTGCCTGCTGACCGGTTCCCTTGATTGCGCCCAGGCCATAACGAATCACCTTGTCCGACACCGGCTCGAAGCGGTGGCGTCCGCGATTGATATCGGGCGCCTCGAACACCATGCCCATCTTGCCCGCGTCCTCGAACAGCAGCCGCAACTTGTCGGTGTTGTCCATTTCCACCGTCATGTTGGCGCAGAAGAACTCGGCGGTGTAGTGCACCTTGAGCCAGCCGGTGTGGTAGGCCAGCAAGGAGTATGCCGCGGCGTGCGACTTGTTGAAGCCGTAACCGGCGAACTTCTCCATCAGGTCGAACACTTCATCGGCCTTGTCCTGGCTGATGCTGTTCTTGGCCGCACCATCGCGGAAGATCTGGCGGTGTTCGGCCATCTCCTCGGCCTTTTTCTTGCCCATTGCCCGGCGCAACATGTCTGCGCCACCGAGTGAATAGCCGCCCAGGATCTGGGCGGTCTGCATCACCTGCTCCTGGTAGACCATGATGCCGTAGGTCTCGGACAACATCTCCGCCACCATCGGGTGCGGATACTCCACCTCCTCGCGGCCGTTCTTGCGCGCGACGAAGGTCGGGATCAGGTCCATCGGACCGGGCCGGTACAAGGCGTTGAGCGCAATCAGGTCTTCCAGACGGGTGGGCTTGGCGTCGCGCAGCATGCCTTGCATGCCGCGTGATTCAAACTGGAACACGGCTTCGGTCAGCCCGTCGGCAAACAGCTTGTAGACCCGCGCATCGTCCAGCGGAAGATTCTCGTACGCGAAGTTCTCCTGCCCCTTGTGGCGACTGCGGATCAATTCCTTGGCAATCTCCAGGATGGTCAGCGTGGCCAGGCCCAGAAAGTCGAACTTGACCAGGCCGATCGCCTCCACATCGTCCTTGTCGTACTGGCTGACCGCCGAATCGCTGCCGGGCTGCTGGTACAGCGGGCAGAAGTCGGTGAGTTTTCCGGGCGCGATCAGCACCCCGCCGGCATGCATGCCGACGTTGCGGGTCATGCCCTCCAACTTCTGCGCCAGCGCCAGCAGCGTGCGCACGTCTTCTTCCTTCTCGAGCCGCTCGGCCAGGATCGGTTCGGCCTTGATCGCGCCGTCGATCGTGATGTGGGTTCCCGGCTTGTTCGGAATCAGCTTGCTGATGCCGTCGCAGAAGGTGTAGCTCATGTCCAGCACCCGGCCGACGTCACGGATCGCGGCCCGCGCGGCCATGGTGCCGAAGGTGGCGATCTGGCTCACCGCGTTCTTGCCGTACTTGAGCTTGACGTAGTCGATCACCCGGTCCCGGTTGGCCTGGCAGAAGTCGATGTCGAAGTCGGGCATCGACACCCGCTCGGGGTTCAGGAAACGTTCGAACAGCAGGTTGTACTGCAGCGGATCGAGGTCGGTGATGCCCAGCGAATACGCAACCAGCGAGCCGGCCCCCGAACCCCGTCCGGGACCGACCGGGCAGCCATTGTTCTTGGCCCAGTTGATGAAGTCGCCCACGATCAGGAAGTAGCCCGGAAACCCCATCTTGACGATGGTGTTCATCTCGAATTCGAGCCGCTCCACGTAGCGCGCTTGCTGTTGCTCGCGCACCGCCAGATCCGGATACAGGTGTGCCAGCCGGGTCTGCAGGCCTGCGTGCGACACATGGCGGAAGTATTCTTCCGGCTCCATCTGGCGGCCATCGACCAGCGGGATCGGAAAATCCGGCAGGCGGGGTTTGCCCAGCACCAGCGACAGGCTGCAGCGCCGCGCGATCTCGACCGTGTTGGCCACCGCCGACGGGATGTCGGCAAACAGTTGCTCCATCTGCGCGGCCGATTTGAAATACTGCTCGCGCGTGAAACGCCGCACACGGCGCGGATTGCCCAGGATCTCGCCGTCGGCGATACACACCCGCGCCTCATGCGCTTCATAGTCATCGGGCGTGGTGAACTGAACCGGATGGGTTGCCACCACCGGCAGATGCAGATGCGCCGCCAGTTGCACGGCCGCCGTCACATGGCGTGCGTCGTCGGGACGTCCGGCGCGTTGCAACTCCAGGTACAGGCGGTGCGGAAAGGCCGCGGCCAGTTCCAGCGCGACGCCATGGGCACGCGCCGTATCCCCTTGCAACAAGGCCTGACCGATGGCGCCGGCCTGGGCGCCCGACAAGGCGATCAGGCCTTCGGCCAGCTCCGTGAGCCACTGCCAGCGCACCACCGGCTGGTTGCGCCCGGCATTTTGCGTGTGGGCCCGGGCCAGCAGCTCGCACAGATGGAGGTAACCGGTGCGGTTCTGCACCAGCAGCACCAGCCTGGACTGCGCTGTGGGGTCCGGTCGCAGACCTTCGAGCAGAATCTCTGCACCGATGACCGGCTTGATCCCGGCGCTGCGCGCGGCCTTGTAGAACTTGATGGCACCAAACAGGTTACCCATGTCGGTGATGGCCAACGCGCTCTGGCCATCGGCGGCCGCGGCGGCCACGGTTTCATCGATGCGGTTGGTGCCGTCGACGACGGAGAACTCGCTGTGCAGGCGCAGGTGAACAAACATGGACACATTGTAGTTTTCGCGCGTGTTCGCCACCCCGGCGACAATCCGGGCCGGCGACCAATGGCGGGCGCCCATGAAAGAGACGGATGGAACTTTGGACTAGCCGCAGCAATAACCGCACCCAGGTCGCGATCTCGTTGATTTGCCTGGTGGCAGGGGCCGTGCTGGTCCTGGTCCTGCACGACTACGGCCCATCGGGCTCGAACCGCCAGGCCGGCTTTCTGTTCGGCGCGGTATTGCTCGCGCTCGGGGGTGCCACGCTGGCTGTCGGCGGCAGCCAGACGGTGGTGGTCGACCCATCACTGCGGCAGATCCATGTCGAAGACCACCGACTGATGGGCAAACGCCGCCAGTCGATCGCGCTGGGCGATATTCGTGACATCCAGGTGGCCTGCCTGCAGACACGCTCCAAACACGCGTTGCGCTACTTTCTGCAACTGACGCTAGCCGGTGACCTGTCGTATGCCTTGTTCGCACCGGAGCGGGACTATCCGGGTGCCTCCAACCCGCGCATCGTGGCAGGCTGGAAAGACCGGCTGGACACACTGCGCGGCGACCCGGCTGGCGTGGCA